>DDDX01000075.1:17034-17294 GCA_002339085.1 Cellvibrionales bacterium UBA1969 | reverse complement strand
TGCCATGGCCGCCCATCTGAACCACCAGAGCGCTTCAGGTGCAAGCTTCGCTTTTGCGTCGGCTAGGCCTTCAGGGCTTGCTGTCTTAAAGTAACCCCCTTGAATAAAATTAAAGTAGTAGAGTAAACCTATCCATGCGATACCGAAAAGTAAATGACCCCAACGAATAATAAAATCTGCAATGACTAAATCCATAGTAACGACCTTTAACGGCAAATGATTAATGCGAACTAATATCAAATGATAATAATTATATACAT
>DDDX01000075.1:16487-16700 GCA_002339085.1 Cellvibrionales bacterium UBA1969 | reverse complement strand
ATTTAAAAGGAGTTTTCCCTCTTAATTCAATTGTTCATAATAGTAACTAACAGGCTATATCGAAAGTTTATTTGTTGAATTTAATCAAATTTTAATGGCTATATTTACACTTGAACATAAATGTTGGATTAATACACAGAAAAAACCCAGCAAGTTAGACTTACTGGGTTTTCTTATAGAATGGGTCGGTTATTACATCATGCCGCCCATACC
>DDDX01000075.1:14725-16149 GCA_002339085.1 Cellvibrionales bacterium UBA1969 | reverse complement strand
CCCATATCAGGCATTGCAGGTGCTGAAGCGCCATCATCGGGTTGGTCGGTGACCATAGCTTCAGTGGTTATCATTAAACCAGCAACAGAACCCGCAGATTGTAAGGCCGTACGCGTTACTTTAGCAGGATCTAAAATACCCATAGAAATCATGTCGCCGTATTCACCCGATGCGGCATTGTAACCTTCGTTACCCTGCTTCGCTTTGACTTCATTGACCACCACTGATGACTCACCACCAGCGTTTGCAACGATTTGTCTTAGTGGTGATTCCATAGCACGTCTCGCAAGGTTAACACCGACCGTTTGATCGTCGTTATCGCCTTCTAAACCTTCTATTGCTTGTAGTGCTCTAATTAGGGCTACGCCACCACCGGGCACAACGCCCTCTTCAACCGCTGCGCGAGTAGAGTGTAATGCGTCCTCAACGCGGGCTTTTTTCTCTTTCATTTCAATTTCAGTGCTTGCACCGACCTTAATAACCGCAACACCGCCGGCCAATTTAGCCACACGCTCTTGTAACTTCTCACGGTCGTAGTCAGAACTTGTTTCTTCGATTTGAGTGCGGATTTGATTCACACGTCCTTCAATAAGGCCAGCATCACCTGAACCATCAATGATGGTAGAGTTCTCTTTACTCATAGTAATCCGCTTGGCTTGGCCTAAATGTTCAAGTGTAGCGGTTTCAAGATCAAGACCGACTTCTTCAGAAATGACCGTGCCGCCAGTTAGAATGGCGATATCTTCCAACATAGCTTTACGACGATCTCCAAAGCCTGGCGCTTTACAGGCTGCCACTTTAACGATGCCGCGCATGTTGTTGACTACTAATGTTGCAAGCGCTTCACCTTCGACGTCTTCAGCAACGATCACTAAAGGACGACTGGCCTTTGCCACGTTCTCTAACAAAGGTAATAACTCGCGAATATTAGAAATCTTTTTATCAACTAGTAAAATGAAGGGGGACTCATGCTCTACACTCATATTGTCTTGATTGTTGATGAAGTAAGGTGAGAGATAGCCACGATCAAATTGCATGCCTTCCACAACATCGAGCTCATTTTCCAAGCCACTGCCTTCCTCGACAGTGATAACGCCTTCCTTACCAACTTTATCCATCGCTTCCGCAATAATCTCACCAACCTGAAGGTCACTATTGGCGGAGATCGTTCCTACTTGCGCGATAGCTTTCCCGTCAGCGCAAGGAGTAGCTAATTTTTTTACTTCTTCAACCGCTGCCGTTACCGCTTTATCGATACCGCGCTTTAAATCCATTGGATTCATACCGGCAGCAACTGCTTTCAAACCTTCATTGACAATTGATTGAGCCAACACAGTTGCCGTTGTAGTGCCATCACCAGCAACGTCTGAAGCTTGTGAGGCCACTTCTTTGAGCATTTGCGCGCCCATGTTTTCAAATTTATC
>DDDX01000075.1:3464-14404 GCA_002339085.1 Cellvibrionales bacterium UBA1969 | reverse complement strand
GTTTTCAAATTTATCTTCCAGCTCAATTTCTTTCGCCACCGAAACACCGTCTTTAGTGACGGTTGGTGCGCCAAAAGCTTTATCGAGTACAACGTTACGACCCTTAGGTCCAAGTGTGGTTTTAACCGCATCCGCGAGGATGTTAACGCCGTCAAGCATCTTCGCTCGAGCAGCATCGCCGAATTTGACGTCTTTTGCAGCCATGATATCTCTTCCTATTTAATATTCATCAATAGTTGGGTTAAATAAATCCGATAAGTTGCTTATTCAACAATTGCTTTAATATCAGACTCACTCAAAATTACTAATTCTTCTCCTTCAAAATCAATAGTGTCGCTTCCTGCATACTTACCGAAAACAACCACATCACCCACCTTAACATCCAGAGGGCGGACATCGCCGTTGTCGAGGACTTTACCATTGCCAATAGCAACAACTTCACCTTGATTGGGTTTTTCTTGTGCAGAACCCGGTAGCACGATACCACCAGCAGAGGTTGTTTCTTCCTCCTTGCGACGAACGACTACACGATCGTGTAAGGGACGAATATTCATCTTAGTCAATCTCCTAATTTCAGTGTCATTACGCAGGTTAAAAATAACCCGTAAGTGTCTTTTAGGTGGTCGGCTTTGCCGTATGATCAAGAATAAATGGGTAAGATAGCCATTTATTCTTGCCTTATCGAGTAAAGCGCCACCGGATAAGCGAGGATAAAATGGTTAAATATCTAATCTATCCTCGTTAATATACAAATTGGGGGCAAAATAAGGCAATTCAAGGGCTGACAAGAAAAAAAAAAATACCGTAAGAATTTTAAGCGTTCGCTTAAAATGTGGTTATTATTTAACCTCATCGTGGCTGTCTAAGTACTCACCCTCAATCGTGTCACCTGAAACAGACGGACCTGACCGATCAAATCTAGACGGCTCAAATGGTTCTTGATGAAGTGGCGATAAACGAAATTGAAACCAAGTAAAAAATAACTTAAGCCAAAGTTTACGTGTGAACGGTATTAAACAAGAAAATCCCAATATGTCAGTAATAAAGCCCGGAGTAAGCAAAAACGCTCCGCCAATAGCCAGAATAAGGCCTTCAACAATCTCTTTGGCAGGAAGTTGTTGGGATAATAGCTTGTCCTGCAAGCGTTTGAACGTCGACAAGCCTTGACTTCGTAGGCCATGAAGACCGATAACCGCAGTGAATACCACCATTATTATGGTCAGAGAGGCTCCTAGATGCTGACCAACAACGATTAGTAACCACATTTCAATGATCGGCATCGCGATGAACAGAATAACTAAAAAACGCATATTTCTAGCCTAGTATAATGAGTTATGAGCATTACTGTATCAGCTTTAAAAGTAACTGTAATCATATGATCTTAAGCTAAGCAATATTGAAAACTTAAAACGCAATAGATTTAGGGATAAAAGCCATTAAATACGTTATAATTATAAATTTGAAGTTGCAAGCCATTCTTGCATCACTATTTCCTATGCCATCATCTCGACTAAAAACTATGTCTTATAGTCTAATTTTACTGTCAGTCACTGCTTTACTAGCTGTCTTATCAAGTATTGATCACCTAGATAAAGAACCTGATATTAGAGATCAATTACCTGGTGAATTACAAGCCACTATTCGGCAAGTTAGAACTGCAGAAGAGATTCTAATTAAACTACAAGCAGAACATTACCAACACCAAACATTTGACGACACCTTGTCATCAGCATTGCTCGATGGTTATATCAATCAATTAGACCCTGCAAAGGCCTATTTCACTTTACAAGATATTGCTAACTTTGAGCAATATCGCTATGAGCTTGACGATGGCATAAGACGTGGAAATCTAACGCCAGCCTTTACCATATTTAACCTTTACCAAATTAAAGCAACCACATATCTCAACAGGTTATTAGCCGAGCTTGACGATCGTGTTGCTGCGTTAAATTTCGCTCGCGAAGAAAGTATCGCACTCGATGCAGAGGACGTTCAGTGGGCTACAAATGAAACAATCCTAAGTGAAAGAAATAGACAATTACTGAAAAACAGCGTTTTAAGCTTGAAACTTGTCGATAAAGAGCATGATGACATTATATCAACTCTTAAAACACGGTATACCGATCAGCTTAACCGTCTTAAACAATTACGTAATGAAGACGTTTTTCAGATTTACATCAATACTTTAGCCGAACTGTATGACCCCCATACCAATTACTTTTCACCAAGAAACTCAGAGAACTTTAATATTAATATGCGCCTTTCATTAGAAGGTATTGGCGCCATGCTAAAGCGTGAGGGTGAATACGTTACCGTTGAAAGGCTCGTGACTGCTGGCCCTGCCGAGAAGCAAGGCGAGTTACAACCTAATGATAAAATTGTCTCTGTCGCACAAGGTGAAAAGGCAGCAGTAGTTGATGTCGTTGGCTGGCGATTAGATGAGGTGGTAGACCTCATCCGTGGCGAAAAAGGCAGTACCGTTGTATTAGGTGTTTTATCTGAAGCCTCAGCAAACCCCAATCTTACGAAACAGATTAGCATCGTTAGAAATACCGTTAAACTAGAAGAGCAATCAGCCAGCAAAACTGTGCTAGAGATCCTACATCAAGACAAGCTTCGAAAACTCGGCGTAATCTCTATACCTACCTTTTATATTGATTTCGAAGGTTCCCGCCGAGGCGATCCTAATTATAAAAGTACTACACGAGATGTTAAAAAGTTAATTGCTGAGCTAAAAAATGAGCAAGTTGAAGGTATTATTATTGACCTTAGAGGCAATGGCGGCGGGTCCCTGCAAGAGGTTAATCAACTAACAGGCCTTTTTGTTGAGCGCGGTCCAGTCGTTCAGATACGCACAGCTAATGGCTCAATTCAGCGGCAGGCTAACTACCCCAACCCAAATTATTATCGACAACCAATAGCCGTACTGATAGATCGGCTTAGCGCCTCTGCGTCTGAGATTTTCGCTGCGGCAATACAAGATTATCAGCGAGGAATCATTGTTGGCAGCCATTCATTCGGCAAAGGTACGGTACAACAATTTGCCGAGCTTAGCCATGGCAGTCTTAAGTTTACCCAAGCTAAATTTTATCGTATTTCAGGTGATAGCACACAGCATCGAGGCGTAATTCCAGATGTGATACTTCCATCACTTTACGATGGTCAAGAAATTGGTGAAAACACTTTAGAGCGCGCCCTAAGTTGGGACACCGTCCCAGCAGTCAGGCACAAGCAATACAATGATTTCGATAATATAGAGCCATTGCTTATAGAAAAGCATCGCGAGCGAACAGCCAATGATCCAGACTATAACTACTTAGTTGAAAAAATACAGTTAAATAAGCAGTATCAGAAGGTAGAAACACTGTCGTTAAATGAAGATGAAAGGCGAGATCTTATTAAACAAGATTCTGATGCCAGAGATGCAATAGAAAACAGATATCGCTTAGCTAAGGGCTTACCTGCTCTTTCTAACGCAGCCAATGATTCAGATACCGAGGGAAAAAATAGTGATTCTGACAACGACAGTACTGCTAATGAGAGTGTACTAACGCATTTAGAGGATAAGGATGAGCGAACCGACTTCCTATTGACCGAAACCGCGCACATATTACTAGACGCCACATTCATTAATCAACAAAACACACTTTCGTTAAGTAAAAAATAGTGACAAAGCACTAAATAGCACCCCCCTTAAGAGGCCGTTCGCATTGTCACAAACTCTTCAGCCATGGTCGGATGAACACCTATGGTTTCATCAAAAACGGCTTTAGTGGCGCCCGCCTTCACCGCCACAGCAAGCCCTTGAATAATCTCACCGGCCTCTGATCCCATCATGTGTATGCCGACGACTTTGTCACTGGCCACATCAACAATAAGCTTCATAAAAGTTCGCTCATTATTTTTGCTTAAGCTATGTTTAAGGGCTTTAAATTCCGAACGATAGATACTAATTTCATTAAACTGATTTTTCGCCTCAGCTTCGGTTAAGCCGACAGTGGCAATATTCGGCTGACAAAAGACTGCGGTCGGAATATAACTATAATCAATAGTACGAAGGCGCTTTTTAAACTGACCATCCACAAATGCCATGGCTTGAGCTAAGGCGACTGGCGTCAATTCAGGCGTACCAATAATGTCACCTAAAGCAAAGATACTAGGTTCTTTTGTTTGAAAATAATCATCCACAATAATCGATCCATTACTGCGTAATTCTACGCGAGTACTTTCCAGACCAAGACTGGAAGTATAGGCTTTGCGACCGGTGGCAAACAGAACTAAATCATAATCTTCGATACGTCCATTTTTGAATGAAACTGTTAATCCATCATGATCATTTTTAGCAATAGTCTCAACATCCATTTCAAACGAAACATTGATCCCCTTATTCGCTTGCTCTGATGCTAAACGAGAGCCTAAATCTTTATCAAACGTTCGGAGCAATTGTGAACCTCGATATGCCAGCTCAGTATTAACACCAAATCCCTGAAAAATACCGGCAAACTCAACGGCAATATAGCCACCACCAACCACTAATGCGCGGTCGGGTAATTGCTCTAGATAGAAAATATCATCGGAACATAACGCCAACTCGGCGCCAGGAAATTTGGGGACATAAGGTCGGCCACCGGCTGCAATTAATATTTTTTCTGCCGTTATCGTCTTACCTTCAAGCAACACCTTATGCGGCCCGACAATCTCTGCACGGTGAGAAAAAATAGTGACACCAGCATTTTCTAACATCGACTGATAAATATCGTTTAAACGGGCTATTTCAGTATTTTTATTTTCGCGAAGTGTTGGCCAATCAAAATGATTAACCGATACATCCCAACCGTAACCTTTAGCATCACTAAAATCTTCATGAAAATGAGATCCATAATAAAATAATTTTTTGGGCACGCAACCAACATTGACACAAGTGCCACCTAGATAACGCTCCTCAGCCACAGCTACTCTAGCACCAGTAGCTGCCGCCATTCGTGATGCCCGCACTCCACCAGAGCCGGCGCCAATCACTAATAGATCATAATCATACACCGTCAAGGGCACTCCTTTTGTAAGAAAAAATTGTCGCAATAAATCAAACGAGATAACAATGAATAAGTTCTTTAAACCTCAATATCTAAGCGGGAAGTTTTTCGGCGATCACCTTTTTTACGCGTATCAAGTAAAGGAGGATGCGATGCAGAGCGTCGATCAGGGTTACGACGTCGATCGACAAACTTGGGCTGTTTGGCGGGGTCTATATTTTCTGTGCCGGTTGGTGTACGAGCTGTCTTTGTCTTACTTACTTGGTTATTATCTGCTGGCTTCGCCGATACAGATGAACCTACATTAACAATATTAACCATAATTTACACACTCATCAATCGAGACAATGAAACCTAACATAGACTAATTTAATCATAAAAAAAAGCGCTTAGATTTTACATTTTTTACTTTCAATATATAAAAACTATCTTAGCTCAATGCGAACCCAACATACTGTTATGCAAGTTAACCACTGAACCAATAATAATTAATGTCGGCGCCTTCACCGTTTGACCTTCAATAATACCTGTGATGGTGCTTAACGTACCGATATGGGCTTTATGATCAACAGTGGTCCCTCTTTCAATTAAGGCTATGGCCGTATTACCGGGCTTACCATGAGCAATAAGCTTCTGACAAATGAAATCCAGACCTGTTAAGCCCATATATATAACCACCGTTTGTGATTGAGCCACTAACTCAGACCAAGGCAAGTCCATCGAATCACCTTTCAAGTGACCCGTCACAAAACGAACTGACTGGGCATGATCACGATGAGTTAGTGGAATGCCAGAGTAACAAGCGCAACCATTCGCAGCGGATATGCCAGGCACTACCTGAAACGGGATATGACGTTCCGCAAGGCCTTCAATTTCCTCGCCGCCTCGACCAAAGATAAACGGGTCACCGCCTTTTAAACGAACGACTTTTTTACCCATCAACGCTAAATCAATGAGCAGTTGGTTAATATCTTGTTGCGAAAGAGAATGCTTACAACGGACTTTACCCACATATATTCGCTCAGCATCTCGTCTCGTCATATCGACTATTTCAGGCGCAACAAGCCGATCATAAAGCACAACATCAGCTCTTTGCATTAAGCGCAACGCTTTGAAGGTTAAAAGATCAGGATCGCCTGGGCCAGCTCCAACCAAATAGACCTCGCCGATCACACGATCAGATTGATAGGCATTTAAAAAATCATTAAATTGGCTAGCAGCTTCCGCCATTTTACCCGCTAAAACTGATTCGGTAATTTCAGTCTCTAAAACGGTTTCCCAAAACAATCTCACGCGCGACTCATCGTCGTTAAGGGCTAATCGAGCCTGTTGACGCCTATCTGCAATAAAATCAGCGAGCAGACCAATATTAGCCGGAACTGTTGATTCAATCTGACTGCGGATAGACCGTGCTAATACGGGCGCATTACCAGAGCTAGAGACACTCATCAACAAGGGAGAACGATCAATTATGGCGGGAAAGATAACATCACAGAGTGACGGCGTGTCGACCACATTAACTAACACATTGGCAGAATTCGCAGCACTAGCGACCTGCTGATTAACACTGGTAATATTGGTTGCTGCGATAACAAAACAATACCTATAAACATCGCTTTCGGCAAATGCCCTTATGATAACTTCACCGCCCGATGTCAAGGCTAAGGCCCTTAATTCAGGATTAACAACCGTCGCAATGACGTCAATTTTTGCCTGAGCTTTATTTAGAAGGATGGCCTTTCTAAGCGCAATAGTGCCACCGCCTACAATTAAGCAAGGTTTATTAGCAACGTTAAAACAAAGCGGCAAATAATCCAACAATAAACCCTATAGCTTTCGCTGATTAAATAATTGTTTTACCACCCATATAAGGATGTAAAACCAAGGGAATAGAAATACTGCCATCTTGCTGCTGATAATTTTCAATGACCGCAACCAAGGTTCGGCCAATGGCTAAACCTGAGCCATTTAAGCTATGCAGCAACTCTGGCTTATCGCCAGAAAGACGTGATCTGGCTTTTAATCGACGAGTTTGATAGTCAAGAAAATTACTGCAGGAACTAATTTCTCGATAACAATCTTGTCCGGGCAACCATACTTCAAGGTCATAGGTTTTGTGCGAGCCAAAAGAAAGGTCGCCACCACATAAGATCACTTTACGGTAAGGCAGATCTAGTTTTTGTAAGATGGACTCCGCATCATGTGTGAGTGAGTCTAGGGCGGCTGCCGAATGCTCCGCGGCAACAACTTGTACCAGCTCTACTTTTTCAAATTGATGCTGTCGAATTAACCCACGTGTATCTCTTCCATGACTACCGGCCTCGCTACGAAAACAAGCAGAATGCGCAACGTATTTTAATGGCAAGCGATCAGGATCGATAATCTGATCGCGAACCAAATTTGTTAATGGCACTTCAGCAGTGGGAATTAAATAGTAATCTGAATCGACGGAAAGCTTAAACAGATCTTCTTCGAATTTGGGTAACTGTCCGGTGCCGGTTAAGGATTCGGCATTGACGATGAGCGGAGGATTGATTTCCTCATAACCGTTCTCATCGGTATGTTGATCCAACATAAACTGCGTTAAAGCACGATGGAGCTTTGCCATTCTCCCCTTTAGCACGCAGAAACGAGCGCCTGTCATACTAGACGCCATTTCAAAATCAAGGCCGTCATTCTGCTCTCCCAACTCAACGTGATCCTTTGGCATAAAATCAAAATAACGAGGAGTGCCCCAACGACTAACTTCAACATTGTCAGTCTCATTATTACCCGGTGGGACGTCTGCCGAAGGAGTATTAGGCACATCATACAGAAATTGTTGTATTTTAAGCTCGACCGATTGGGCCTGCGCTTTGAGTGAAGAAAGAGACTGGTCTATTTCTGCTAGCGCCTCATTAACCTCAGCTTTAGCCGCATCAACAGAAATACCACTCTTAACCAACTCGCCTACACGCTTGGCGGTCTGCTTTCGCTTAGCCGCCAAACCTTGCGATTCGATATCACTTTTTTTTCGCTCGGCATCAAGGGCTAAAAAAGTATCTTTATCTAACAAAAAACCTTTTATTTTTAGAGCATCGGCAACGTCATCTAAATGGTTTCTTAAATATTTTATATCGAGCATTTGATCAAACCTATATACATCGTAAGTCTTAATTTATAGCCTAGCGACAAACATACACGGTCAAAAAATACGGGTCAATGTAATACCCAGCCATGTCAACATTATGCATAATAACACGCTAGATAGCATATATACTACGGCCAAAAACCATTCAGCTTGTTCGATAAGCGTAATCGTTTCCAAAGAAAAGCTTGAAAATGTTGTTAAAGCGCCCAGCAGACCTATGACCAGAAACGGCCTCCATGTAACTGCAACTAGCCCTTTTTCCGCAATAAGAACATAAAGAATACCAATAAAAAGCGCACCAATAGCATTAGCAATTAATGTTGGCCAAGGAAAAGTAGAAGAGTAATTGGTGACAAACCAAACGTTAATAGCATAACGCAATATGGCACCGATGGCGCCACCAGAAGCCACTGCAACTAAGGTGGTAACATTGATGGGATTAAATAATACTTGCATCGGTATCAATAGCCTCTATTCAAAATGGTTAAACGAGTCAGTCATTGTCTTTCGTGAATGCAAGATCAAGCTCGCGTAAATGGTCAAGTCGCTGACGGATCTTTGCCTCAAAACCATGGTCAGAGGGCTTATACAAATGCGCATTAGCAATTGCATTAGGAAGGTATTTTTCATTGGGCACATAGGCATGCAGGTAATCGTGAGGGTAGCGATAATCTGCGCCATGATCTAAGCTTTCCATCAATTCTGTCGGTGCGTTTCGAAGCTTTATCGGTACTGGCTCAGCCGTGTACTGACGTGCTAGCATTTTAGCCTCATTAAAGGCTAGATAACTGGCATTGCTTTTTGGCGCTACCGATAAATAAATAATCGCTTGCGCCATCGCTAACTCACCCTCAGGACTGCCTAGTCTCGATTGGACATCCCAGGCATCAAGCGTAACGCGCAATGCTCGCGGGTCTGCATTGCCAATATCCTCGCTTGCCATTCTTACCAGTCGACGAGCAATATAAAGCGGATCACAGCCACCTTCAAGCATTCGCGCAAACCAGTAAAGCGAGGCGTCCGTGTCGCTGCCACGAACCGATTTGTGCAAAGCCGATATTAAATCATAAAAATGATCGCCTTTATTATCAAAGCGCGATAATTGATGACCAATCGATTCAGTCAACAGTACTTGCTCAATCTTGTTTTTTTTAAGAGCTGCTGCTGAAATAAAGGCGCGCTCGAGAATGCCTAAAGCGATACGTGCATCACCATTAGCCGCAAGAGCAATAATTGATAATGCATCATCATCGATGCTAATGTCTGTTAAACCAAGCCCATCGATCTCATCCTCTAATGCTCGGCAAAGCACTGATATTAGATCAGACTCTGTCAGCGACTTTAAGCAATAAACACGCACTCGTGACAGTAAAGCATTATTTAATTCAAAAGAGGGGTTTTCAGTCGTTGCTCCAATAAAAGTAAAAAGCCCCATTTCTATGTGGGGCAAAAGTACATCTTGCTGCGACTTATTAAAGCGATGTACTTCATCAATAAAAAGGATTGTTTTAATGCCTTGGGTTTGTCTTAAGCGACAAGTGTCGACTACCTGACGAACGTCTTTAATACCCGCACTAACCGCCGACAATGTTTCGAGTTGCGCATTGGAATGGTTGGCTAACATTTTAGCCAGAGTCGTTTTGCCTGTGCCTGGCGGCCCCCACAGAATCATCGAGTGAATATCACCACTAAGCATTGACTGTCTTAATGCGGAACCCTCAGCTAACAAGTGCTGCTGACCATAATAGTGGCGAATATTTTTCGGCCTTAATCGGGCGGCTAAAGGTTGATCTAGACTGCTGGAAGCAGTAAAAAGATCATCATCGTTGCTATTGTCAGGCATTGACTCTGCACGCTCCGTTATACGTGATAATCATCGATAAATAATATCAGTATTAGCAGGAGGATCTAACTCAAACAGAGCTCTGTCCAAGGCTTTTGAAGCTGTAATGTTATTAAAATCAAACTGACTCCTACTACCAAAATCGTCCAAGATAACGATGCTTGTAATGAGCTGCTGGTGGAAATTTATCCTTAAGTCAGCAATCAAAGAACTTTTATCTAAGGGCGTCAAGACATAACTGTGGTTATTTAATGACGAAAGTTCATCGCTGATGTTAATCTTATCAATATTTACGTTATCAATGTCACCTTGATGATCTCGGTCAACGACTGAATTAAGAGCAACTCGACTAACGGTGAAAAACGACTCAATCGCTGAGGCATCAGCCGAGAGAAGCAAAGAAGGGATCGCCGTGTCTTGACTTCCTAAAGACGAAATGATTAATTGATCGATGTCACTGTCATATTGGAGGTAACGGTCTCCATTAATAATAATCGTTTGCGCAAAAGGTACTTTCGTTTCCCAGCGCAAATTAAATGGACGGCTCAAAACAATATGGCCTGAGGAGCGATCGACAACAACATCCTCTGAATTAAAAGACTGCTGGGTAAAATCTGCTGTAAAGTTCAGCTGATTCGCTAATAGCGACGCTAACTGCCTAGAAGGCATAGAAGTCATAGAAGTCTCAGCAAGAGCTACTCGTGGGGAAAGAGCAATACAGAAAAAAAAGATTAGAAATAAAGAGCTGATCTGACTCATGAAAGACCTGACAATAAAAACATATGAGGGAAATTTTTTCATATAGTTTGAGACACTCGCTTACTGCCGTGGTGGCGGTGGCGCAATGACTTCACGACTGCCATTAGGCTGCATTTCAGAAATAACCCCCGCGGCCTCCATTGCTTCAATCATTCTAGCTGCTCGGTTATAACCA
>DDDX01000075.1:487-3162 GCA_002339085.1 Cellvibrionales bacterium UBA1969 | reverse complement strand
CTAGCTGCTCGGTTATAACCAATTCTCAATTTTCGCTGAACGGAGGAAATCGAGGCTTTTCGCGTATCAGTTACAAACATCACAGCCTCGTCATACAGTGCATCCTGCTCATTGTCAGTAGTTTCGCTCGGTTCTAAGCCAGGAATAACATCACCACCGGCACCCCCCTCATCGATTAAATCTGGCAGATAATTAGGTTCAGCGCGAGAACGCCAATCATCCGCAACACGATGCACCTCATCATCGGATACAAAAGCACCATGAACTCGAATTGGAACGCCACTGCCTGGAGGAAGATAGAGCATATCCCCATGACCTAGCAACTGCTCTGCGCCGCCCTGATCAAGGATAGTTCGAGAATCAACTCGAGACGACACTTGAAAGGCAATACGGGTGGGGACGTTCGCTTTAATAAGACCAGTAATAACATCGACCGATGGACGCTGAGTAGCAAGCACCAAATGAATACCAGCTGCCCTTGCCTTCTGAGCAATCCGCGCAATTAACTGCTCGACTTTTTTTCCTACAATCATAATCATATCGGCAAACTCATCGATCACTACAACAATACTTGGTAAGGTTGTTAAATCTGGTGGAGCCTGGTCGTCAATATCAATAAGCGACAATGGGTCAGGTTGCCAAATAGGGTCAGAAATATTTTCGCCCTTCGCTGCCGCATCAGTCACTTTTTTATTAAAGCCTTCAAGATTACGAACGCCCATAGCCGCCATCAATTTATAGCGACGCTCCATTTCACCGACACACCAACGAAGACCATTGGCAGCATCTTTCATATCCGTCACGACTGGAGTTAACAAATGAGGAATTCCCTCATAAACGCTGAGTTCTAGCATTTTTGGATCAATTAAAATCAATCGCACTTCATCCGGCGTTGCTTTATAAAGTAGGCTGAGTAACATCGCATTCACGCCAACGGATTTACCCGAACCAGTGGTACCGGCAACCAGCAAATGCGGCATCTTCGCCAAATCGGCGACAATTGGCGCACCGGCAATATCGTGACCCAGAGCCAAGGTCAGCTTAGATGATGCCTCGGTATAAACCGGAGATGTTAATACCTCACCTAGCATAACCATAGCGCGGTTTTCATTAGGAATTTCGATGCCCACGACAGATTTACCCGGGATAACCTCAACCACACGAACGCTAATGACCGCCAAAGAGCGAGCCAAATCTTTGACTAGATTGCTAATGCGGCTTACCTTAACACCTGCCGCTGGCTGAATCTCAAACCGCGTCACCACGGGCCCAGGTAAAACATGCTTAACCTCAGCCTTAATACCAAAGTCAGCCAGCTTAGTTTCAAGTAAAGCAGATAATTGATTTAGCTGCTCTTGAGAAAAGCCACCTTGTTGCCCTGTGCTAGGATCATCAAGTAGGTTGAACTGAGGTACCTCTACAACCTCACCGGGCTTGCGACGAGGGTTAGCGGTAGTTTTTTTGACTGGCGCCGATGCCTTGTTACTTTTTGTAGATACACCAGCATCGCTAGACTTAACCTTGGGTATTATAGATTCAGCAGAGGCTTTCATTTGCGTAATTAAACTCGCCACTGATAACTCTCCATTATTTTCAGGCTGGGATTTTGGCTGTGAAATAATAGGTGGCTTGACTTCCTGCTGCTTAACGCGCTTAGCATGCCTTGCAGCTTCAAGTCGCCGGTCATTCCAATCAACGAGGCGTATCATTAACTGATCGACCCAATAAAGGGTTGACTGACCTATTCGATCCATTAATGACAACCAAGAAATCTGTGCAAACAAGGTTAAACCAAATAAGGTAATCGAGAACATCAATAAAGCGGTTCCAGCAGGATAAAGAATTTCTGATAGACCTTGCTGAATGTATTGCCCTAAAAAACCGCCACTACCATGGGTCAAACTGTCTTGGTTTATCGCAGTTGACAGCGACAATAAACAGGTTAAACCCAGTAAGACAAGCAGCAAACCAGCGGATTTTAAAGCAAAGAGCAAGGGATCAAATACTGAGGGATGATAACGGTCTCTAAATATACTCCAGGCACGGTGAATTAATGCAAAGGGGATTAAATAAGCAATATAGCCAATGGTAGATAAAGAGACGTCTGCTAACCAAGCGCCGAAAGCCCCAGCTGAATTTTGTATCAGTTTTGGGTCACCAGTCGTCGACCAACCTGGATCTTGATGGCTGTAACTCAATAATGCCATTAGAAAATAAATAGCAACCGCTAGCAGGCCAATTAACGCGCCCTCCTTGATGATAAGGATCATCGCCGAAGTATCAGAAAGATCTGCGTTAGAGGCTTTTGATGTTTTTTTAGGCATAATAGACTCACAAGCACTTGGCTTATTTTTGACCAAATAGACGCGGTTAAAGTTTCCTCAAATCACACTCCATAGCAAACTAAATTTCTATCAAAACATCAAGGTAAAATGCCCATTCGTTAACGGTAATGCTAAGCAAAATGAAGCGGTTAACGCCGATTCAACAGCAAACAAAGCGAATGGGGTATAATCAAAGATTAAGCCGCGATATAATAAATCGCGGACAACGCTTACCGATAGACACGCTCATCAGTGTCCATACATCTACTTTAAACGGAATTCCTTTCATGTCTGATTTTATTCATCATCGCCTTATTATTCTAGGCTCAGGTCCTGCTGGTTATACGGCAG
>DDDX01000075.1:0-169 GCA_002339085.1 Cellvibrionales bacterium UBA1969 | reverse complement strand
TGGTTATACGGCAGCGATTTATGCCGCAAGAGCCAATCTACACCCTGTTGTCATCACCGGAATGGAACAAGGTGGGCAGCTCACTACTACTACTGATGTCGATAACTGGCCTGGCGATAATGAGGGTGTGCAAGGTCCTGACCTAATGATACGGATGCAAAAGCACGCC
>DDDX01000067.1:5367-5680 GCA_002339085.1 Cellvibrionales bacterium UBA1969 | reverse complement strand
ATGCGATTAATCACTGAATACAGTGAGGCCCTCGATCATCTGGCGGCCATTAACCCGACTGACTAAACGGCAACGCTATTCGGCAAAAAGACACTTGCGTGTTGATTGATAAATGGTATTTTAGTGCTGAGAGGCGCCTTTAGTTTTCGCTAAAGGCCAACTCGATGAACTGCTCTAACCATTTAATGCAACACAAAGGGTCGCTATGTCTGCTCAATCATCCACTCATTATCCCGTTTGGACTCACCGTTGGACCTATATTTTAGCCACCACTGGCGCCGCAGTTGGACTGGGTAATATTTGGAAATTTCCT
>DDDX01000067.1:0-5059 GCA_002339085.1 Cellvibrionales bacterium UBA1969 | reverse complement strand
TGGGTAATATTTGGAAATTTCCTTATATTGCCGGCGAAAATGGTGGTGGCGCCTTTGTTCTCATGTATCTGATCTGCATTATGATGTTTGGCGTGCCAATTATGATGGCTGAGGTACTGCTTGGTCGAAAAGGTCGAGCCAACCCAATTCACGCCGTGCTGTCGCAAGCACGTGCCGCCGGCGCCAGTAAGATTTGGGCGTTTATTGGTCTCATGGGCGTGGCCGCCGGGATCATGATTCTCATGTATTACAGCGTGGTGGCCGGCTGGTCGCTGGAATATGTGTTTCAAAGTGCCAGTTCAGCCTATATCGGCCAAGACGCCCAAATCATCGCTGCCAGATTCGGCGATTTAGCCCAAGATAGCGAACGGCAATTGCTATGGCATAGCGTTTTTATTCTTGCCACAGCAACCATTGTTGGACTCGGCGTCACACGTGGCATCGGTAATGCCGTAAATATTTTAATGCCCATTTTATTTGCTTTGCTTTTGCTCTTGCTGTGGTACGCCTTTAAAAACGGCGAATTTCAGAAGGGCTTAAATTTTATGTTTGCCGCTGACTTTAGCAAGCTGACCAGTCAATCAGTGTTAATCGCCATGGGCCATGCTTTTTTTACCCTTAGCTTAGGCATGGGAACCGTCATGGTGTACGGCTCTTATATGTCAAATAGTCAATCAATTTCCAGCGCAGTGATCGTTGTTGCTGGGCTAGATACGTTGATCGCCTTAATTGCCGGTATGGCTATCTTTCCACTGGTGTTTGCCAGTGGTCTGGCACCCGGCTCTGGGCCAGGCTTATTATTTGAAACGCTGCCTATTGCTTTTTCAGGTATGTGGGGCGGTGCCTTCTTTGGCACAGGCTTTTTTGTTTTAGTGGCTATTGCGGCGTTAAGCTCATCGATCTCACTCATCGAGCCCGGTATCGCATGGCTAGAAAAACTAGGCAGTTCACGCTTGCTGGCCACTGTCGGTCTAAGCCTATTATGCTGGCTAGGCGGTGTGGCAAGTATTTACTCGAGCGAGGTATTTGATCGCTTGGACTATTTAACTGCCAATATTATGTTACCGCTAGGCGGACTTTTAATTGCGCTGTTTGTTGGTTGGAAGCTCGGCTATACCCGGGTGCGTAAAGAGATCGATGGTTTATCGACTGGCTTATTCAACCTATGGTTTATTAGCATACGTTTTATCGCCCCGGCGGGCGTGTTAGTCATCTTCTATCAAGGTATTAAAGCTAGTCTAGGTAGCTAAGTTGTCTCTGGGTGCGTGTCACGGCAACAGTCGAGCCACGATTGAAGTCCCCGTGAAGGAAACTTTTTATTATGCGTAACAAAGTAGAATTGCCTGCTCATATCGCGATGTTTCACCTTCAGTGGCACTAAGCTCCCTCTTTTAAAGGCATCGGCTAGCGGAATAACGGACAAACAGCCAAGCCCTAGACCCGCTTCAACGGCCCGCTTAATGGCCTCGGTATGCTCAAACTCCAAGTGCACATCCAGCTCATTGATTAAACCGTGCATGGCGCGATCAAAGGTTTGCCGTGTGCCTGAACCATACTCACGCAGAATCCATTGGGCCTTGATTAAGTCCTCATCGGTTAGATTTTTTTTAGCCGCATAAGGGTGCTCTGGCGAACAAAAAATCATTAACTCATCATGACACCATGGCTGCACCTGAAGATCTGAGTGTGAATACTCGCCCTCTATTAAACCGACGTCTAGCTCAAAATCCAGTACCTGCTTAGCGATATGCGCAGTATTAGCGACATGTAAGCTAACACTCACTTCATGATAATCCCTTTTAAAACGAGCAATAATCGGTATTGCGATGTAATTGCCGATGGTCAGCGTTGCGCCAACTCGTAATCGCCCCGCAGGCATTTGCTGCTGCAAAACAACATCAACATCCTCTGCGCCTGAGATCAAGGCCTCAGCTAAGGGACGAAGCGATTGACCCAGCATATTGAGCCGCAATCGTTTCCCCACCCGATCAAACAGTTGCGCATCATAACGCTGCTCTAAATCGCGTAGTGCGCCACTGGCGGCAGACTGAGACATGGATAAACTCTCAGCCGCTCGACTAATATTTTGATAATGCGCCGTGGCAAGAAATACTTGAAGTTGTCGTAGGGTAAATTTCACTGTCTGGAGCCTCTAGGTTAAGCCAGATTAATGACAGCACCGTATAGTCACTGTCAGCCACATTGATTTATCAAATGATAACTTTTATTATTTGATAAATGATATCAAAAATATTAACGCAGTTATTATATCGGAAAAACAAATATATTATATCTTAATATCCCGCTATACCTATTGATAATTGCCTTATATAGTGAACTTCCTGGCTTGAGACGATAATTTTGTTTGAGGAAAACGAATGGCTAAGTTAATGACCGAAACCGTGACTGACGTCCACCATTGGAACAACAGTTTATTTAGCTTTAAAACCACCCGAGATGCTGGTTTTCGCTTTAAAAATGGTCACTTCGTGATGGTTGGCCTTGAACATGAAGGAAAACCCCTATTACGCGCCTACAGCATCGCCAGTGCAAATTACGAAGATGAGCTGGAATTTTTTAGCATTAAAGTCCCCGATGGCCCACTGACATCGAAATTACAGCATTTAAAAGTTGGTGATGAAGTGTTAATCGGTAAAAAACCACTAGGCACACTGGTCACCGATGAAATGCTACCTGGAAAAAACTTATACCTTATAGGAACTGGTACTGGCTTAGCCCCCTTTATGAGTATTATCAAAGACTTTGAGGTCTATGAGCAATTCGATAAAATCATTCTCGCTCACGGGGTGAGAGAGGTGTCTGAATTGGCTTACAGCAACTACATCGAGAATGAACTGCCCCAACACGAATATTTTGGCGAGATGGTCCGTGAAAAACTGCTTTACTACCCTACTGTGACCCGTGAACCTTATAAAAACAATGGCCGTTTAACCGACCTGATGACCAGCGGTAAATTATTTCTTGACCTAGGTCTGCCAAAGCCAAACGTAGCGGATGATCGGTTTATGCTCTGTGGCAGTCCCAGTATGCTCAAAGATATGTGTGCCATCTTGGACGAGCGAGGATTTAATGAAGTGCGCAGCGGCAACCAAGGACACTATGTGATTGAGCGAGCCTTTGTCGAAAGTTAATCGTAATTCGATTAGCGATAATTAACTTATCGCCAACTTTAACCTCACCTTATTACGGTATTCTTATTATTAGTTTCAAAGCTAGTTAGTCAGCTTTCATTTTCTAGACTGTTATATAAGGATAATCCACTTATGGCTTACACCCTCGAACAAGTCTCTGCCAAACTTGAAATCCACGATTTACTGTATCGCTACGCTGAGTTGATTGATGCCAAGGCATTTGATCAACTAAATGAGGTATTTACCGACGATGCTTTCATTGACTACACCGCATTAGGTGGCGAGAAGGGCAATCTACCCGAAACGATTGATTTCTTACAAAGGTCATTGACTGATGCCTTTCCTAGTCATCAACATCTCAACGCTAACTGCCAAATCACCTTGGCTACTGAGCATGATATTAGCCAAGCAACAGGCCGTATTATGTGTTTCAATCCGATGGAAATGGCCGCTAAAGAAGGGCAGAGTAAATTAATGATGTGTGGCCTGTGGTACTTAGATGACTACGTAAAAGTCGACGGTATCTGGAAAATACAACGCAGAGTCGAAGAAAAAAGTTGGGTCAAAGTGATTTAGCCTTCGCCGCTATTTATAGGTAGCTTAGGCCAGCGGTAAGCCCAGCACCGCCTCAAATTCCTGCGGTTGTCGATAACGCTTAATCGTATCAAATAAGGCTTTGGCTTCCGGGTAATGCATCTGCAAATAAAATAACCACTGCTTCACCCGATTACCTAAAAATCGACTCGGATAAGCCGCCGTGGTCTCATAGTAAAATTGATTTAGCAACTGCATGACAGCCGACCAAGATAAGGCTTGATACTTTTGTCCCGCCGCTGCCGCTTTTATTTGTAAGGCCAAATCGGGACAAGCAATTAAACCACGACCCAACATAACATCCTCACAACCGGTTTGTTCACGACAGTTTCGCCAATCTTCAACTGACCATACTTCGCCATTAGCAATGATTGGTAACGAAACCGCTTCAACAATTTTTTTAATATAAGACCAATAAGCCGGTGGGTTATAGCCATCAGCCCGAGAACGGGCATGAACGCAAAGCTCTGTTGCACCGGCTTCAGCGATAGCTAAAGCGTTGTCCATATAGAGACTGCGGTCTTCAAAGCCCAAACGAATTTTTGCCGTGACGGGCCGCTCACTCGGCACTGCGACTCGCACTTGTCGAACAATCTCACCCACCAATTGCGGCTCTTTTAACAACACCGCACCGCCGCGACTTTTGTTTACTGTTTTGGCAGGGCAACCAAAATTTAAATCAATCGCCGAAGCGCCAAGATTAATAGCAGTGACTGCGCTAGCGGCGATGGTTTCCGGATTGCTACCTAACAATTGCACGCGTAAGGGCGTGCCATTAGGGGTGGCACTTAATCGGTGTTGATGGAATGAAGCATACTGCAGTTCAGGGCAATCACGCAGAAACACTTTTTTACTGACCGCCACGTCATTGACGCGAATAAACTCACTGACACAAATATCGACCCCGCCGATGGCACTGTAGAGGGTGCGAAAGTGGTGATCAATAACGCCTTCCATTGGAGCCAAAAAAATGCGCATAGAATCAAAATCACCTGTTGAGAGTTAAGGCCCGCTCATAATTAAAATACCTGCCGCCGGCAGGGCGGCCGAGCGATCAATCACGCTATTAGGCACCGTCAACGCACCAATTGCTACACCACATTCATCGGCCACTAAACCATTATTTAACAGTACCTTCGCAAGGTGCTCATGAACACCACCTTCATCATCTGACATGCCAATTAGACCCAAAGAGAAAGGTTGCACTCCGTAATCATGGCTTTCAAGTGTTAGTAAACTGTTAGTTGAAGCCGTCCAACTAGAGCCATCCCATTCTTTGAGGTCGCTCTGCATATTGTAAGTAAGGTAATTAT
>DDDX01000028.1:765-14232 GCA_002339085.1 Cellvibrionales bacterium UBA1969 | reverse complement strand
TTCAGATGGGCGGCCATGGCAACTTTTGCCACAGGCGTTTTATTACTGGGTTCTTTGCACGGTAAAGACGGTCTGAATACCTACATTGCTATCAGTGCCTTAATGGCGACTTTCATGTTTCTTAATGTTTGGTTAATTATCTGGCCAAATCAGAAAATAGCACTAGGTATGCAAGAGGGAGACGCAGCTTTAGCAGGTGCAAAAGCGTTGTTAGCCTCACGGACCAATACCTTACTGTCAGCACCAATGGCTTTTGGTATGTTGGGTTCGCATAATTTAGTGGTTGGCAATCCAGACTATATGCTAATGGGGCCGATGGCTGAAGGTTGCAGCACTGGTTTTATGGCGGCAATCGCTATTATCTTATTACTAGAATTGAACGCTATCTTTGGTAAGCTTGGACCTATTACGACGGTTAAAGGTGTTATTCATTCTAGCCTCGGTTTAACCGCCGTGTTGTATCTGTTGCTCGCTTATATCTAACTATTAACCGTAAGCCATGTCAGCTAATTGCACTTAACCGTTAATTGTTTTTCAATTGCGGTTAAGTGCTTGATTTAAAGCCAAAGTCGGATTATTGTTGGTAGTCGTTGAATACACTTCAATAGCTCTGAATAGGTGCCCCTTCCAAAATGGCAAGTAATAGCCCTCGCAACACAGACGATTCATTCAACTCGCTGCCAACCATGAAACCCGCGCACGATGAGGTCATTCAGCGACGTCGTTCGACTAGGGGTTCAAGCCTTGTTCAATCTAAGCCTGGTTTCACATGGCTGGTGTTTATTATTGCGATTTCAGCGTCTATTTGCTGTTATTACCTGTTCACCCAAAATCAACTAGCAGAAGCGCGCGTATCCGCCGCTGAGTTGCGATTGTCTTCTCTAGAATCGCGTTTGACCAGTGCCGGTGATGAAATGACCCAGTCAGATGAGGCAGTGAGAGTGCAGTTAAAAGAGCTCGATAGAGAGGTCCGCAAGCTGTGGGATAATGTTTGGAAGAAAAGTAAAATAACGCTCGATGAGCATAGCGTAAACATTAAAAATCTAACGACTCGGACCACCAAGCTCAATGATCAGCAAGCGCTTTCAAAGCAACAATTAAGCGCACTGAATGGTGAGATTATGGGTTATTCGGCTTCACTAGAAGAATTGACTGAAAATTTGGACAGTCTTCAGGCTGCGAGTCAACAGTTGGCGGCAATGAATCAGTTGCTCCAGAGCTTAGAACAGCAGCTTAGGGCTCATGATAAGCGCATAGGCGCGAACGAAGAGTGGGTCAATTCGATTAACAGTTTTCGCCGCCAAGTGAATCGACAGTTAAATGCCTTATCGCAACCGGTTAATACTGTGCCTGAGTTACAGTAACCGGCAGTAGCTGAAGAGAATAGTTGACGATAATAGCTCACGGCTATCCACAACATTTTTGATTACGAGGTTAATCGCTCATGACGATTATTCAACAAGATGATCTCATTAATAGCGTTGCTGATGCTCTGCAATATATCTCTTATTACCATCCTCTCGATTTCATTAAGGCCGTTAACGAGGCCTATGAGCGTGAAGAGTCAACCGCGGCCAAAGACGCGATGGCACAAATTCTGATTAACTCTCGTATGTGTGCGACTGGCCATCGGCCTATTTGTCAGGATACGGGCATTGTGACTGTGTTTGTCAAAGTGGGTATGGATGTTCAATGGGGCGGTGCCACGATGGGCGTTGAGGCAATGATTAATCAAGGGGTTCGTCAGGCTTATTTGCTCCCCGACAACGTTTTACGTGCATCGATTCTCGCCGACCCTGATGGCCAGCGTACTAATACCAAAGACAATACCCCCGCGGTTATTCACTTCGATCTGGTACCGGGTAATACCGTTGATATCCAGGTCGCGGCAAAAGGGGGAGGTTCTGAGGCGAAATCGAAATTCGCCATGCTAAATCCCTCTGACTCAGTCGTCGACTGGGTGTTAGAACAGTTGCCAACCATGGGTGCAGGTTGGTGTCCGCCAGGAATGCTCGGAATCGGTATAGGCGGCACAGCTGAAAAAGCCATGATAATGGCCAAAGAATCGCTGATGGGTTCGATTGATATTCATGATTTACAAGCGCGTGGTGCAAGTAATCGCGCCGAAGAGTTGCGCCTAGAGCTTTTTGAAAAAGTCAATCAATTAGGCATTGGCGCGCAAGGCCTCGGCGGGCTGACGACGGTGCTCGATGTTAAAGTCGTCGATTGTCCCACCCATGCAGCCAATAAACCTATCGCCATGATTCCTAACTGTGCGGCTACTCGTCATGCGCATTTTGTGCTGGATGGCTCAGGCCCTGTCGTACTTGAGCCTCCCGCCTTAAGTGAATGGCCAGACATCACTTGGGAAGTGGGCGATGCTGTGCGACGCGTTGATTTAAATACAGTAACCCCTAAAGAGGTCACCACGTGGGCGCCCGGTGAAACATTACTGCTTAGTGGCAAAATGCTAACCGGTCGAGATGCCGCCCATAAAAAAATGATCGAGCTGCTGAATAAGGGTGAAAAACTGCCTGTCGATCTAGCCGGCCGTTTTATTTATTACGTCGGTCCGGTTGATCCTGTGAGAGATGAAGCAGTGGGTCCTGCAGGTCCAACCACTGCCACGCGGATGGACAAATTTACCCGTCAGATTCTCGAACAAACCGGCTTACTCGGTATGATTGGTAAGGCTGAAAGAGGGCCTCTGGCCGTTGAAGCGATCAAGGATCATCAATCCGTTTATCTCATGGCGGTGGGTGGTGCGGCTTATTTGGTCGCACAAGCCATCAAAAAGGCCGAAGTGGTCGGTTTTCCTGAGCTAGGAATGGAAGCCATCTATGAGTTTGAGCTTGTAGAGATGCCTGTGACGGTTGCCGTTGACAGTCTAGGTGAATCGGTTCATCAGACCGGCCCTGCGATCTGGAAACAGCGCATAGCGGAGTCAATTATTAACGTCACGTAGTCTTTTCTTCGAATCAAGCTTGCTAGACTAGTCAAAATTTAATTATTTGAGGCGATAGTCATGGCGCAGTGGAGCAAAGAAGAAATACAAGCAGCATTCAACGATTTTCAAGCCGCCGCGTACAAAGGTGCACAAACGCAAGATTGGCGTGATTGGGCAGATTGCTTCACTGAAGATGCGACTTATTTTGAGCATCATTATGGCAAGTTCTGGGGCAGAGAAAATATCTTTAAATGGATTTCCGACACCATGTCGCCATGGCCAGTCAACGCGATGACGGCCTTTCCTATCAGTTGGTACAGTATCGATGTGGAAAAGGGCTGGATATTTTGTGAGGTCATGAACCGCATGGAAGATCTTGGGGACGGGCAGATTTATGAAGAGCCGAATATCACGATCCTTCATTACGCGGGCAATGGCCTGTTCAGCTACGAAGAAGATGCCTATAACCCAGAAAATATGGGCAAAATGATTGGTCGATGGATTGCCGCGAAGAAAAAAATTGATGCAGACGCTAGTTAAGTGCTTTCTTCTATTTGATTATAAACTCTGCTTTAGATGCCAACGGTAAAGCTCAATGTGTTAGTACATTTAAAGCAAAAAAAAACACGCCGAAGCGTGTTTTTTTCTTACAAGAAACGCCTATTTACGAGCGCGTTTCATACCAGCAAGACCTAATAGAGCAGAGCCCATTAACCAAGCTGCGGCAGGTACAACGTCACACAAAAGGCGAATTCTTTTTGCACCTCGATTGTGACCATAGCTTAAAAGCTAGCCGCCATTATAAGGATGTCATAAAAAATCTTCTTTTAGACACTCAATAACTATTACCTTATCTGGAAAACTGACATCTCTTTTGTTGTCATTTCTAATCCACCAACCATGCTTCTAGGGCGCTTTTTTATGGGTAGCCTTGATTTTAACTGTTCAACCGCTTTCATTTCTGAGTGACGGCCTGCCAGTGAATAGCAGGAAATCAGCGATGTTATTTTTTCTGATGACAGCGCTGGCATAGCTCATGACTTCTGAGGTAAACTTACTTTTTCTTGACCAAAATCACCAGATCAAATGTCTCATAATGAAGGCTACAAGTGTTATCAGCCGTTACTTCCTTTGATTATGGCCTAAATGCCTTGGCTTGATGAACAATAACTTAAAATAATGTTAGCGAGTATTTAACTATGTCGGATGCACATTCAGTTCAATCGAATAATGATAACTATGGCTTTGCTCTAGTTTCTCTCACTTCACTTTTTTTTATGTGGGGTTTAATCACTAGTCTCAATGACGTGCTTATACCTCGTTTAAAGGCCGTTTTTGATCTTAGCTATACCGAAGCAATGATGATTCAGTTTTGTTTTTTCTTCGCCTATTTCGTTGTTTCACTTCCTGCGGGTAGCTTGATTAAAAGGATCGGCTACAAATCAGGTGTTGTGGTGGGGCTTATTATTGCGGGCATCGGCTGTGCCTGTTTTTATCCTGCCGCGGCTTATGAATCATACAACTACTTTTTAGCTGCGCTTTTCGTTCTTGCTTCGGGGATTACTATTTTACAGGTCGCTGCAAACCCCTACGTAACAGCCTTAGGCAACCCAATTACAGCAAGTAGCCGTCTCACGTTGACACAGGCTTTTAACTCGCTTGGCACAACGGTAGGCCCTTGGCTAGGCGGTATATTAATTTTAACCTCTGCCACCTCTGCGGTAGAGTCTACGATTACTGATGCAAGTTCGGTTCAAATGCCTTATTTGGTTTTAGCGGCCACACTAATCTTGATGTCAGTGATATTCGCGATGCTCAAACTGCCAGAGATTGAAGACGAAGAAACAACAGAATCTGCAGATATTGAAGGCTCTGCTTGGAATTATAGCCACCTTGTCTTAGGTGCGGTCGCTATCTTTGTTTATGTCGGCGCTGAAGTCTCTATTGGGAGTTTCTTAATTAACTTTCTAGGAGAAGAGTCGATTGCCGGGCTTGAAGAGATGGAAGCGGCTAAGTACGTTTCTTTTTACTGGGCTGGCGCCATGGTGGGTCGCTTCATTGGTGCGGCTGCGATGCAGAAAATCGCTGCCGGCAAAGCCTTGGCCTTCAATGCGGTTGCTGCATCGATACTAGTTTCTATTACTGTGTTTAGCTCTGGTGTATTAGCTATGTGGGCTATCTTGTTAGTGGGTCTATTTAATTCAATCATGTTCCCTACAATCTTTAGCTTAGGGGTTGCAGGGCTTGGCGCTCATACCAGTCAGGGTTCAGGCATTTTGTGCTTAGCAATAGTAGGTGGCGCCTTATTACCTTTATTGCAAGGGCTCTTAGCGGATACCTACGGCGTTCAAAATGCCTTCGCCTTAGCGATAGTTTGTTATGCCTATATTGCTTATTACGGTTTGAAAGGCTCAAAAATAAAATCATAATGATTTTTTTTGTAAGAACACTCTGCGGGCATTCTCAAGCGCCTGCGGAGTCATCTAGTTGCAAAGTTAAAATGCCCTTATGAAGGCTATTCGAGAATTGCTATGAGGACTGATAGACGGCTGCGCCAATGAGACCCGGCTGTTCTGCAAGAATTAACTGAGTGCTTATCGATTGGTTGTAATTTGACATCGGGCCCTTTGATTCGAATCGTCGCCTGAAGTTGCTAGCGACTAAGAAGTCGACTAATTTCGGTAAAATACCCCCTGCTAGAATTAATCCACCTCTTGCGCCGGTGCAAAGTGCTTGATCACCAGCTGCGCTACCAAGCAAAGTACAAAAGGCATCGAGCGCCATTCGACAACTTTGATCTAACTCGCTATCGCCGTTGCCACAAGCCCGTTGCTGTATTTCTGGTGCTGATAACACATCCATCTCGTCTACCGAGTCAACGCCTCTTTGTTTAGCAACAATAGCCTCAAATAAACGCTCAATACCATTGCCGCAAATAAAAAACTCGCGATTAATACGACAGCCTTTATTGCGCCAGTAATCAAAAGCCTCTAACTCCAGTTCGCTTCTTGCACTAAGCGCCGCATGTCCACCTTCAGTGGGTATTACTCGATAGCCATTTTGATCGGTATTAGGAATGAGGAGGGCGGCGCCTAAGCCCGTGCCTGGACCAAAAACTGAGATAGGTGAACGCGGATCAGACTCGCCGCCACCGATACTTAATAACTGTTTAGAGGTTAAAAATGGTACTGAGTAGGCAATAGCTGCAAAGTCGTTAATGATCGCCGCATTTTTGATTTTTAATATGCCATTGAGTTTTGTGGCCGATATTTCCCAGCTGTAGTTAGTCATTTTAACTACGCCATTAAGCATTGGACCTGCAACCGCAAAACAACATGATTGAACTTGCTCGATGCCCTCAACTGCCTGACATTGGCTCAGATAGTAGGTGATTAAGTGTTTAAGACCTTGATAATCTCTAAGACTAAATTGCTGGATATCATGAAGGATGATTTCCTCACCACTTCCATCACTTAAGCCATGACAAATAGCGAATCGAATATTAGTGCCGCCTAAATCAGCGACTAATTTGGGGTATAAACTGTTTGTGCCAGTCATTTACGATGAATCCCTAAGGCGAATCAACAATTACTAAGAGTGTAGCTGTGCTCCAAGTCTCAGTCTTGAATCTAGTCCCAGTCTTGAAAAACTGTTGCACCTTGCTCGGCGCCGCAGACCTGATTACGCATAAAACCAAATAATTCTCTGCCTGTACCTGCCTGATGGTTTTGTGACTGACGAACCTCAACCTCTCTGGCTTGCCATTCATCATTTTGGACCAGTGCAAGCAATTCGCCAGTGTTTGCATCGAGTCGCAAGATATCACCGTCTCTTATTTTAGCGATATTACCACCGCATACTGCTTCAGGGGTTAAATGAATAGCGGCGGGAACTTTACCTGAAGCGCCAGACATTCGTCCATCTGTTACCAGTGCAACTTTAAAGCCTTTATCTTGAAGTATACCGAGGAAGGGCGTCATTTTATGCAGCTCTGGCATACCGCTAGCTTGTGGCCCCTGGAATCTCACCACAGCAATTAAGTCTTTGTTCATTAATCCTTTATCGAAAGCCGGCTTTAAATCTAGTTGATCGTCAAATACCATAGCCGGTGCTTCGATAACACGATGTTCTTCTGCTACCGCAGAAACTTTAACCACACTTCGGCCAATATTCCCTGTTAATAAGCGAATGCCACCATCGGCTTGAAATGGCTTATCTGTCGTTGTGACTACCGCAGGGTCAGCGCTGTGCTGGTTTATGGGTTTCCATGTCAGCTTGTCGTTTTCCATCGTTGGGCGTGCATGATAATGATCAAGCGTTTCGCCCCAAACAGTTAACACATCTCTGTGCATATAACCGCCGTCCAGCAATTCCCGAATAACGAATTCACTACCACCTGCTTGATGAAAATGATTAACGTCAGCGCTCCCATTAGGGTAGACACGGGTGAGCAAAGGAGTAACTGAAGACAGATCGGCGTAGTCTTGCCAATCGATAATGATGCCGGCTGCTCGGGCGATAGCGACCCAGTGAATGGTGTGATTGGTTGAGCCACCGGTTGCCATTAAAGCGACCAATGCGTTAACAATACAACGCTCATCCACAACTTTATAAAGTGGCGTATATTTCGACCCCAAGTGACTGATTTTGCATGCTCTTTCTGTAGCCGCTATGACGAGGTTGTCTCTTAGTTGTTCGGTTGGATGTACAAAGGCTGAGCCGGGCACATGAAGGCCCATCGCTTCCATTAGCATCTGATTACTGTTTGCAGTGCCGTAAAAGGTGCATGTTCCAGCACTATGATAGGCCTTAGATTCAGCAAGAAGCAGTTCTTTTTCGTCTACCTCTCCGGCAGCAAATTGCTGGCGAACTTTAGCTTTATCGCTATTTGAAAGGCCCGACTGCATGGGGCCAGCGGGGACCATAATCAATGGCAGATGCCCGAAGCTCAGTGAACCGATTAATAAACCAGGGACGATTTTATCGCAAACGCCAAGGCATAAAATGGAGTCGAACATATTATGGCTTAACGCTACAGCGGTGGCAGTGGCGATCACATCACGACTAAAAAGACTTAACTCCATGCCAGCGGTGCCTTGTGTAACACCGTCACACATGGCTGGTACGCCACCGGCAACTTGTGCAGTACAGCCCATTTGGTGTGCTGCTTTTTTAATTATATCGGGATACTTAGCAAACGGTTCATGCGCAGATAGCATGTCATTGTAGGCATTTATAATGCCGATATTGGGCGAGTTTTCTAATCGCATGGTTTTTTTGTCGTCGCTACTACAGGCAGCAAAACCATGGGCTAAATTACTGCAGCCTAGCGTCCCTCTTTGAGGGCCAATCTCGCTCATGGCAAGGCAGCGATCTATATAGGCTTGTCGTGTCCCAGTAGAGCGTTTAATTATACGTTGAGTAACTTGTTCAACAGTAGGGTTCATAAATAGTCCTATTCGAGGCCTTCTTATATTTACTTAGCCCAATAAATATCGACCTTTTGAGTCAGAATATCAAGTGTTTGATGAATAGGTAAAGATAGATTGTTATTGATACCCTTTTCAAGTACTTGTTTCTTTTCATCGCCAGTAATGTGAAGGAAAATATTTTTTGCGGTCATAACAGGCACAATGGATAGGGTGATTCTATCAGTGGGTTGCGAGGCCGGCCGTGTGGGGACCACCAGCTGCTCAGAATTGACGTCCATGGCCTGAGGCAATTCTGGCGCATCGGGAAACCACGAAGCTGTGTGACCATCATTACCCATTCCTAGGATAACCAAATCAAAGGGTAGCGGTATATCAGTGTGGAGTTTTGATTGGTAGTCAGAGACGCCGGCACTAATATCATTATGAAGCGTTTTCATACCAACTAAAGTCGCGTTTGCAGCTTTATTTTGCAGTATGTTTTCACGAAACATGCGCTCATTGCTTTGATCGTGATGATTATCAACCCAGCGCTCATCGACTAAGCTGATAATGATCTTTTCCCAGTCAAGGTCGGCTTGGCTTAGTAGGGCAAACATCGCTTTGGGTGTTGAGCCGCCAGAAAAAGCTAGACTTGCGCGGCCTTGGCTGGCAATGGCTTCATTGATAATTGAGCATATGGATGAAACCATCGCCTGCTCAAGAGCGGGTCTTTCTGTAAATGTTTTTAATTGATGCCGCGCTAGAATATTCTTCAAAGCGTTTATCCTTCATGCCAGCTTTTATTGTCTCTTTCAGGTAAGGCAAGAGATTTATTGGGCCCCATGGAACCTGACGAGTAGGGCATAACGCCTAGGCCGACCTCAGTCCAACTGTGAATGATGCTGTCTGTCCAACGCCAAGCCGCTTCAACTTCATCACTGCGCATAAATAAAGTTTGATCACCATTGACTATATCTAGAAGTAATCTTTCATAAGCGTCATAGCTGTCATTGGCACCAAGAGGATCGGAACTTAAATCAAGGGCCACTGGCTGAAGTTTCAATTTGCCTGATAAACCTGGCTTTTTATGCAGGGTATGAAGACGAATATTTTCATCAGGCTGAATGGTAATGACCATTTTATTGGCGAAGTCATTAGGATCATCTTCAAATAAAGAAAACGGCTGGCGCTTAAATTCAATAACGATCTCTGAATAGCGCTTCTTTAGGCGCTTACCGGTCCGGAGATAGAATGGTACCCCTGACCAGCGCCAGTTATGCACTTCAGCTTTAATCGCTACGAAGGTTTCGGTGTTCGCATACTGGTCGTTATTACCATCACTTGCGCCATAACCATCTTCTTCTAAAAAGCCAATAACTGACTCTGCGTCAATAGCGCCTTCCGTGTATTGTCCCCGTATTACGTTATCCCTAACGGTATCGGGCTTCATCGGCGTTAGGGCTTCTAACACTTTCACCTTCTCGTTTCTTATTGCATCAGCATTGAGTTTTGCTGGGGGTTCCATTGCAACCATGCTGAGTATTTGAAGTAAGTGATTTTGAACCATATCTCTAAGCGCGCCCGTTTTACCGTAAAAATCCGCCCGACCTGCGACACCAATTGATTCCGCGACGGTAATTTGAACGTTATCAATGTAGCGATTGCTCCATAAAGGATTGAACAATGCATTACTAAAACGGAGTGTTAATAAGTTTTGAACCGTTTCTTTACCGAGATAATGGTCAATACGAAAGGTATTCGATTCATCAAAGACTTCAGCAACCGCTGCATGTATTTCATTGCAGGTTTCTAAATTATTACCTAAGGGTTTCTCTAGCACCACCCTGTCACTGTCTTCTGCGAGGTCATGCGACTTTAATTGCTGACATATTGAGCCGTAAAGTGCAGGTACAGTACTTAAATAGTAGGTGACGGGCGGTCGATTACCGTCAGCGGTAATCATAGCTTTCAAAAGGTCATATTGAGCGGGCTCATCAGCAGGAAGACGGCAGTAATCAACTTTACTTAGAAACTTTGTCCAGTGACCACATTGTTGAATTTTGCTTTTGTCGGAGCAGACAAACTCTAAATACTTTGTGGTAACAAGATCTAAGAAATCTTTTTGACTAAGTTCAGCTCGACCAGTGCCAATAACACGGTTGACCTTATCTAATAAACCGCGTTTTTGTAAGTTGTAAAGAGCTGGAAGTAATTTTCGCAAGGAAAGGTCACCATTGCCCCCCACAATGACAATGGTTGAATTGAGATTATTTTCAATCTGAGAGGTCATAATATTTCCAAACGATATTCGATTTAAATGAGATTTCAGTTACTTTAATGGCTACTAGTTTTGTTTAAACAGATATTTGCCACGAGAGCTCTGTTAATTTGATGGCTAGTTTTGAGTGCGGCATCCTTACTTTCGATAGAATTGCTCACTAAAAGCGATAAACTCAAGGCTTTTGCGTAAATTGTTCTTACAATGATTATATGCAAAACCTATCTATTCTGTAATAGAATTACTTTTTTAATCTCGGTTAATAATACCATCTAAGTATTTCAAACTATTATTCACCACAATAGGGCTTACCTAAAGTGAATCATCCATCAGAACAGAATGCCTCCTCTTTACTTATATCAGCAGGTCCAATCGTCCCTGTCGCCAATTTTGAGAATGCCTCACATGCTTCACAATGCTCAGAATTATTCCAGCAGGCCGGTGTACCCAGTGTCGAGGTCACTTTGCGTCAGGCGAATGCATGGGAATCCTTAGCCGCATGCTTCTCAGCAATGCCGGATAAATTAGTTGGTGTGGGGACAATTTTGACCGAGGATCAGCTTCGCAAGGCCATTGACATGGGGGCTAGTTTCGCTATCAGTCCTGGCTTAGACCCTGATTTAGTTGAGCTGGCTAGAAAACTCAACATACCGTACTACCCAGGAATTGCCACCGCAAGCGAATTAATGTTGGCCCATAAATTGGGGCTTTCTGCAGTAAAATTTTTCCCCGCAGAAGCGGCTGGTGGTGTAAGGTTACTTAAAAGCTTAACGGCACCTTTACCCGGGATGTGGTTTTGCCCCACCGGTGGCATAGGGTTGCACAATTATCAAGATTTTTTAGCTATCCCGCAGGTGGCTTGCGTGGGCTCAAGTGCTGTTGTACCCAGTTCAGAAGCACTAAAATCTGACTGCTCTGACCTTGTGAGTGAGCTCAAAAAGGTCTACTCGCCGCCCAATTAGTATGCGGCCCCTGTGTTAACTGTTTTTACGAATTAAGCAGTTTGCTTTATCATATTATTGCCAATCAACTCTAAAGAAAGTTCGAATTTTATGACGCCTACCGATATACGCAAGAGAAGAACGAAAATTGTTGCTACTTTAGGCCCTGCGTCAAGCAGTGAAACGGTGATTAGCGAATTGATTACCAGTGGCGTTAATGTATTTCGTCTTAATTTTTCGCATGGCACTCATGAGCAGCATCGAAGTAATGTAAAGATGGTGCGCGAATTATCACAAAAGCATAATCGGCATGTTGGGATTCTCGGAGATTTGCAGGGGCCAAAAATACGCATTGGCGAGTTACAAACTGAGACGCTCCAGCTGGTTAATGCTGAGTCTTTAATCTTGACCATTGATCAGAGTACAGCCGATAGTACCAATGGGCGCATTCATGTCACCTATCCATACTTACCCAGCTCAGTGGGTGAGGGCGATACCCTATTGTTAGATGATGGGCTGATTCGTTTAAAAGTCATTTCTGTGACTGGCAATGATGTTGCTTGTGAAGTCACACAAGCGGGCTTATTAAAATCAAGAAAAGGCTTAAACCGTTTAGGTGGTGGCTTATCAGCTGACGCGATTACTGAAAAAGACCTTGAGGATCTTCAAGTCATTATTGATCTTGACTTTGAATACGTCGCGGTGTCGTTTCCTTGCTGCGGAGATGATCTGTTACCGGTCAAAAACGTGCTAAAAAAGACTGGCTCAGCGGCAAAAATTATTGCCAAGATCGAGCGAGCTGAGGCTGTTGAAACCGAAGAGAAAGTCAAAGAGCTCATTGACGCGGCTGACGGGGTTATGGTCGCCCGAGGTGATTTAGGCGTTGAAATAGGCGATGCTCAATTAATCAGCATCCAAAAGCGCATTATCCGCTTATCCCGTCAAGCGAATAAACCGGTGATCACCGCCACGCAAATGATGGAGTCGATGATCAATCATCCGGTACCGACGCGTGCTGAAGTATTCGATGTAGCGAATGCGGTCCTCGATGGCACTGACGCAGTCATGCTCTCAGGCGAAACGGCCTCCGGAAAATACCCAGCAAAAGTAGTCGAAGCCATGGCAGAAACGGCGCTGGGCGCAGAAAAACACCCCATGATGAAGCAGTCCAGTTATCGGGTTGACCGAGTCTTTGACGAGATCAATGAATCGGTCGCTATGTCAGCGATGTATGCTGCTAATCATGTGAGTAATGTCACAGCAATCGTATGCCTCACTGAGTCTGGTATCACACCATTATTAACTTCAAGACTCAGCTCCATACTTCCTATTTTTGGTATTTCACCTCACCTGGCCACTTGTCGACGGATGGCGCTTTATCGAGGCGTTATTCCCATATATTACGACGTGATGGCCGATGAAGGCGATCTTTGGACAAAAGCAATGGCATTAATCGTTGAGCGGGGTGCATTGCAACCGGGTGAAAGAGTGGCCATTACAGCAGGCGATCTTCACGGCAAAGGTGGCTCAACCAATACCCTCAAAATTCTTCAGTATAACACCTAAAAATGATATTTTTTTATTTTTAATATTTTTACCTAATATTTTATGTATTTTATTTGTTAAAAGCTTTGTTCTATCGAAATTAGATTTGATAACAGATTTTACTACAGAAAGGTTTACTTTATATTTTTCTGATGCCGAAACTAAGCCTTTTGTATCTTTTGGAAAACATGATCCACCATAAGCTGGTCCTGCCCTTAAAAATCTACTACCTATTCTCGAGTCTGACCCTATACCTATAGATACATCTTCAACATTAACATTTAGTTTTTCACACATATTTGCAATTTCATTAATATAAGTAATTTTTGTGGCTAAAAAAGCATT
>DDDX01000028.1:0-756 GCA_002339085.1 Cellvibrionales bacterium UBA1969 | reverse complement strand
AAAATGATATTTTTTTATGCAGAGAGTTCATTGACCGTTTTTATTTAATCTGTAAATTATCTGTCATAAAAATGTCAACTTATTGATTTAGCATTTAGTGGTCTGAAAAATCGCTAAAGGGTATATGTAAGATGCCAACCGTTTTAATTGTCGATGACGAAACACCTATCCGAGAGATGATTAAAATGTCACTCGAACTTTCTGGTTTCAATTGCCTTGAGGCTGATTCTGCAAAATCGGCAATGCCGATCATTGTAGACGATCGACCTGATCTTATTTTGCTTGACTGGATGATGCCCGAGGTGAGTGGTCTAGAATTACTCCGCCGTATCCGAAGAGACAGCTCGATCAAAGAAACACCAGTGATACTCCTCACCGCTAAAATAGAAGAGCAAAATTCGGTTCAGGGCCTTGATGCCGGTGCTGATGATTACATTCGTAAGCCGTTCAGTTCTAGAGAGTTATTAGCTCGCATTAAATCAGTATTGCGTCGATCGGATGGTTTTATTGAAGATGATGTTATATCTACAGGAAGCTTGAGTCTAGACCCCTTAGGGCAACGTGTTTTTATCAATAGTGAACCCGTGAATATAGGGCCGACTGAATATAAATTGTTAAAATTCTTTATGACTCATCAGGATAGAGTTTACACCCGTGGTCATATCCTGGATCAGGTTTGGGGTGGTAATGTTTTTATTGAAGAAAGGACAATTGACGTTCACATTAGAAGACTAAGAAAGCTTCTAAAACCAAAGC
>DDDX01000065.1 GCA_002339085.1 Cellvibrionales bacterium UBA1969 | reverse complement strand
CGGTTCAAATCCGGCCATCCCGACCAATCAACTCAACCCACCTTCTGATTGTGTGTATCGTTAAGCTGATAGCTCAGTTTTGAAAAAAACCTATTTTTTTTAATTTAAGGTCCACGAATACTAGTATTCGTGGACTAGACCCCTTGTCTGCTAATGCCTACAATGTTCGAGATATGTCAAGCAATTATTCAAGCTTCAGCAGTTTTTATCCCTTTTACTTATCACAGCATCAAAATACCACTTGCCGGCGCCTTCATTTTTTGGCAGCTTAACGGGTTTACTAATCGCCTTGTATGGCGTATCTGCCGCAGCGTATGCATTGTTGTTACTGGCTCTGGTGGTGGGTTATGCCTTTGCTTGGGTTGGGCATTTTTTCTTTGAAAAAAATGAGCCGGTCACGTTTCGTTATCCGCTTTATAGTTATTGCGGCGATTGGGTGATGTTTAAAGATATCATCTGCGATAAGATAAAATTTTATCTCCAATATTAGATTATGTTTTGAGGTATGTGTTCTATGTCATCGATAGCTCATCAAACTGTCGTGATCACCGGTGCCGGCAGTGGCCTTGGCCGGGCTATGGCTCATGCTTTTTCAAAACAGGGTTGGTCTGTTGCCGTCGCTGATATTAATATCGAAGCCGGTGAACAAGTGGCGACCGAGATTAAAGCGGTCAAAGGCGAAGCATTTTTTCAACATTGTGATGTGCGTAAAGAAACTGACCTTCAGCAACTACGCGACCGCTGTCTAAATCAATGGGAAGGCATTGGCGTGCTGATTAATAACGCCGGCGTCGTGTCTTCAATGGGTTCAACCGAGTTAACGCCCATGAGTGAGTGGGAGCGCTTACTCGACATAAATTTATTGGGCGTGGTGAGAGGTTGCGCGGCGTTCACACCCGCGTTCAAAGCCCAGCAAGGGGGCCATATTGTTAATATCGCTTCGATCGCAGGTATTATTTCCTTAGATAAGTTCGCTAATTACAATGCCTCGAAAGCGGCAGTCATAGCCTTGTCAGAAACCCTGCGTATTGAACTTGGTAAAAAGAATATTGGTGTGACGGTCGTCTGCCCATCATTATTTAAGACCAACTTACCCGATTCGATGGTCAACCCACGCGAGGGCCAGCATGAAAAAGTCAGTCAGGCAATGGCGCGCTCTTCAATAAGTGCCGATGATATTGCTCGAAAGGTTGTTAATGCGGTTCGAAAAAATCAATTTTACTTATTACCCCATAGGCACACGTGGCTCGTTTGGTGGCTCAAGCGATCGTCTGTTTGGCTCTATGAAAGAATTATTTCTCGCTGGCCCATTTCTTAGTAGGAGTTTTTATGTCTTTAACACTTTACGATATCAGTATCCCTAATTATTTGCAGATGCTGGGTAGCACCATAGCGATATTAGTCAAAACTTCTAAGCACGCCGAGCAAAGCGGTATAGATTTAGATGAATTGTTGTCTGCTAAACTACACCCCGACATGCTGCCATTACGCTTTCAGTTAGTCTCGGTTGTCCACCACTCATTAGGCGCTATCGAGGGTATGGAGCAGAGCTTGTTTATGCCGCCATCGGAGATGATGCTCGATGCCAGTTATGAAGATATGCAAATTTTGCTTAACGATGCCAGCAAGCAAATAGAATCAATAACCAAGGATGAGATTAACGCGCTGTCAGGTAAGGCCATGCTTTTTAAAATGGGTGGCTTTGAATTACCGTTTACGGCAGAAGATTTTGTGCAATCATTTTCACTGCCGAATTTCTATTTTCACGTAACCACGACTTACGATATTTTACGGATGAAAGGTGTTTCCTTGGGTAAATTAGATTTTTTGGGAAAAATAAGGACCAGTTAATTGATTGAAAATATTGAGCATTAGACTTAATAGTTAACTGACTTTTATAGCCATTCACTTAAGCACCATAAAGGGCCGAACTCCTATGTAATTATATTTTTTGGTACCTGAAGAGTTAAATCCAAAACTTAATGGGTTTTTAAGTAATACACCTACATTCATAAGCCATTGATTTTTCATAATCTTTTAAAAAAAAATCATTTTTTTCAAATACTTATATATTACCTACCGACTAAAAATTCTTGCTCAATAATCGGTCTTTTTTCTTGACTTCATGGCTTATTATGTTAATATTTAATCAATGTCAGCGCTGTCACAGTGATTGGCATATTATAAGAAAACGTTTTGGTGACTCCTTTGGATGCCATAACAGAAAAATTTACAACCTGGAGAATATAACAATGAAAAAATTTAATATGTCAGTATTAGCGATAGCTATCGCTGCAAGTGCGTCTTCAAACGCGGCTCTTGTATTTGATTACAGTGACCGTGGTGGTGCATCTTATGGTGAAAACCAATACAACAAAACGGTTACTTTTGACAATGCCGATTACACTTTAAATGCTTCTGGCTTAACTACCGGTATGAAATTGGCTGCCCAACCTAACAACCAAGGCTTAGGCGCCAATGCGACAAACGGTAATTGGTGGATTGGTGATGGTGAAGCCATAGTTTTTACTTTAAAAGACAGTATAGGTAATGAAGTTGACTTTAACTTTGTTGGGTTTGATACAGGTGCTGCTAATGCTCAAAATAAAATTACTTATAACGAGCGTGCTGTAATTCAATTAAATGGCAATGACTATGCAGTTGGTGGATTTAATCCAGCAACTACACCTATAACAGGTGCTAATGCCATGGGCACTAACCCTTTATACCCAAATGATCGTGGATCACAGCATGATTGGAGTAATGAGGCTGCTAGTTCAACAGTTAAGATAACTGGTGCGGCATCCACCAATTCTTCTGTCATCACTAAATACAGAATTAAATCTGTATCTCTTGAGCTTGCACCTGCCACTGCGGTTCCTGTACCAGCTGCGGCATGGTTGTTTGGTTCAGCGTTAATGGGTTTGACAGTCGCTAAGCGCCGTAAGTAAGGCATAAGCTACTAAGCTTAAAAGTTATATCTCCTTTAAGCCACTCGACCTCTACGGTGGTCGAGTGGCTTGTTACGTCTTGAAACTTTAAATAATAATTACAGGTGCTTTATGTTGGCAGTAAGAAAAAGTGTCTTAGTCTTAATTTTTTTATCTATCAGCTTAAATGTTTTCGCAGGAAGTGGCGCACATTTAATCGGTTGGCAAAATTTTTCTGTTGGTGGTAGTGGGAGCGTAAATG
>DDDX01000047.1 GCA_002339085.1 Cellvibrionales bacterium UBA1969 | reverse complement strand
CTCTTTCTATCGGGGCTTGTAGGTTTAGGTTTGATCAGAGGTAGAAATGCGTAGTCTAACCCATGCTTCAATATACTTATTGATTTTCTTATGCTCTTTTTATTCAAGCTTAGTCAGTGCAGAAGTATCTATTGTTGGTAGTTATGATAGAGGTTATTTTGCTGCCAATGGTTTTGCAGGGAATGGTTACTTTGTTGGATCAGTTAAAGATTTTTATGGTCCCAATCAACCTTCCGAACTGAGGAATTGGTTTGTTTTTAATACCAACCTCATCAGAACAGCGACAGCTGCTACTTTAAATATTTACTTACCCCCACAAGCGGGTTCATTGCAAAACTGTCCCAATCATGAAGATGGTTATGCAAGTCAAGATGCAACTGAAAGGATAACAATAAGGCATGTTTCTACTGATCCAGCTTTGTTAACGATAGGCTTTGGCGGTATCGGTACATTTAACGATCTAGGAACTGGAACGATATATCGTGAGGCTAATATTTTTCCAAGTGATATGGGTAGTGTAATTGCGATTCCCCTCAACCAAGACGCAATTGAATCATTGAATCTTCATGAGCCACTCTGGGCAGTAGGTGGTTCAATATCAACCCTTTCAGGATCAAGCGGAGACAATGAAGGCTTGTTTAGAGGATCAGTGGGCTGTGGTGTTCAACCCTATATTAATGATTCTATCATTGGAAACGGAGCAGATGGTATTGTAGCTTATCTTGAAATAGTTGAAGAGCCAGATTTTGATAATGATGGTATTGCAGACGCCAGCGATAATTGTCTGATAGCACCAAACCTCTCTCAAAATGATATTGATAATGATGGGACTGGAGATGAATGCGACTTAGATAAGGATGGGGACGGTTCATCTAATGGAGTTGATAATTGTCCCGAAATAGCAAATAGCAATCAATCTGACTTGGATGGCGATAATATTGGCGATGCCTGCGATTTGTTCCCCAACGGAGATACCGACAATGATGGTATTGATGAGATTTTAGATAACTGCCCGCTCATAAGTAATCCTAGTCAGAGTGATCTAGATTTTGATGGTGTCGGTGATGCATGTGACACTACACCGAATGGTGATACTGATAATGACAGCATCGATAATAATATTGATAATTGTCCATTGCAGGCCAATATTGATCAGGTTGATACCGACAGTGATAGTGTAGGCGATGCTTGTGATTTAACGCCAAATGGCGATTCTGATAATGATGGTATCGATGAATTCACAGATAATTGCCCTACCATAGCAAACCCCCTTCAACTTAATGCTGACAATGATTTGTTTGGAGATTTATGCGACCCAGATATTGATGGTGACAGCGTACTAAACTTAACCGAAGAGAAATTCGGTGGGAATAAAATGGATGCTAATGATGCCGAATCTGTTTTAAACAATATTGAAAATTATGTCGCAACCACCCCTTTGGACATTGACAATGATGGTGTACCAGACGATTACGAAACTGCTGCAGGTGGCGATACTACAAGCTCCACCTTTGAGTTTGTCCTTTCAATGCTCACAGTAAATAAACAAGTCCCAGCCATGGGCGGCATAGGCTTGTTAGCGCTGGGTCTGTCGATGCTGGGCTTAGGTGCAGTTAGGCTAAGGAAGAAAATAAATTATAAATAAAATCCAACGTCGTTTCCCAAGATGGCGTTAAAATTAAAATAATTTGGAGAAGGAATATGACAAATGTATTTCGCTTAATTGCTTATTCATCAATTTTGCTATCTTTAAATATTTATGCAGGTTCAGGTCAGCTCTCGCCTGATGGCATTCTCACCGCCTCAGATCCAAATTCTTATCGTCAATTTGGATCTGATATTGATCTCGAAGGCACAAGGTTAGTAGTCACCTCCCCTGGCGATAAATCTTTTTATGAGTTTGATTTTGATACGAGCGGCAATCCTATAAATGAGACAAAAATAACAACTAGCCTTACTGGAAATCACATGGGTGGCTCTAACGGTATTGCTGTGAGTGGTGCCTATTCAATGCTGGGCGCTTCAGCTGCTGGAAACGGTAAAACCTTTACTTACACATCGGGATCTTTGGTCACTGAAAAATCGCAGGGTGGTTATGCACAGCGTTTTGGAGCGGATGTCGATATTTATAATGATGGGCTAGCTGTTCATCGAATTGTAGGATCTTCTTATTATTCACTTGGCGATGGTGCAATTTATTTTTACAAAGATGAGATGACCAATGAGCAATTTTTTAGTCCCTCCTGGCTTGAAGAAGATTCTTATTTTGGAGAAAATGTTGTTCTTGATGGTGTTATCGCTGTAGCCAGTGGAGTACGTCACGAAAATTTTTCAGGTATAGCAGCTGTTTATAAATATGATGGAAACTCATGGTCAGAAGTTGCTGTTCTTAATCCTAGTGACATTGATAATGGAGATCGTTTTGGTGAGAGTATAGAAATTTTTGGAGATTTGATTTTTGTTGGTGCGCAGTTTAATGATGATCAAGGCAATAATGTTGGTGTTGTTTATGTGTTCAGAACATCAGATGGCGGCGAAAGTTGGTCACAGATAACAAAAATCTATCCTTATGATGATGGACGCCAGTTCGGTGCAGATGTTGCCTTCGATGGTAATAGATTAGCGGTTGTAGGTGGGTCTGGAACTTACATTTACGAAACTAACGATAATGGATCAAATTGGTCTCCAATAGCTCAACTTGAACTAGGTAGTAGTTACAATGTAGGTATTTCGGGTGAAATCGTAGTACTTGGGGCCAAGAATTATGATTTAGATCCCTATAATAATAACGGCGCTGTTTATATTTATAATTTAGGTTTACATACAGCAGATGATGATGGTGATGGGCTCGTCGATGATTCAGATAACTGCCCCTCAATTGGTAATTTAGATCAATCTGATATCGATAATGATGATATCGGAGATGTTTGTGACAGTGATATAGACGGTGATGGATACGAAAATATCAATGATGACTTCCCGCAAGATTCATCTGAATTTAACGATAATGATTCTGATGGGGTGGGTGATAATACAGATAACTGTATAACTATTGCTAATGCTGATCAAGCTGACGATGATGGAGATGGTTTAGGTAATGCTTGCGAATTAGATAGTGATTTAGATTCGGTCGATGATAATGATGATAATTGTCCATATGATAGTAATGTGGATCAGTACGATGCTGATGGTGATGGTGTTGGAGATGCATGTGAAACAGACACTGATGGCGATGGTGTTTCAAACGAGTCAGAGTTAGCTTTTGGCACTAACCCTAATGATCCAAGTGATGCTAACTTACACAGTTTAGCCGTCTTAGAATTTATAACGTCGATGAAACAAAATACGGAGTTTTCAGCTGATACCGATACCGATCAAGACGGTATATCTGATGCCTTAGAAATCGTACTCGGCGGAGACCCTAATGATGCGAATGACTCTGGCTTAGCTAATCAGATTAAAGAATATGTGGTTAATAACATTGGAAAATCTGTACCAGCCATGGGTGGCATAGGCTTGTTATCGCTGGGTCTGTCGATGCTGGGCTTAGGTGCGGTTAGGTTAAGAAGGTGATAATTGATATTTTTAGGGAGTTGCGGAGCAAATAATGATTGATTTAACGGGCAAAGTTGCATTGGTCTCTGGTGGATCTAGGGGAATGGGAGCTAGTCATGTAAGAGCACTAGTAAATTCTGGCGCAAAAGTTATTTTTGGAGACATTCTTGAGGAGCAAGGCGAAGCTCTCGAGCAGGAATTAGGAGGTAATGCAAAATTTGTTCTGCTAGATGTAACCAAAGAAGATAACTGGAAAGACGCCGTTAATGAGGCAATGAGCTTATTTGGTGCCTTGCACATTCTAGTAAATAATGCTGGTGTCGCTTGCCACTCTCCCATAGAGACCTGCTCATTGGAAGAATACAGACGTGTCACTGAAATTAATCAAACAGGCGTTTTCTTAGGCATGCGAGAAGTAATCTCTGCCATGCGAGAAACGGGTAAGGGCTCAATCATAAATATTTCATCCATAGACGGCATTACCGGTATGGCCAATGTCTTACCCTATGTAGCCAGTAAATTCGCAGTCACTGGTATGACAAAAACAGCCGCGCTTGAGTTAGCAAGATATAATATTCGCACTAATTCGATTCATCCTGGTTATATTGAAACGCCCATGATTAGTGGTTTCGATAATAATTCAGAGACGAATGTTGAAGATGGAGTACAGATGATGCGTGACTATTGCGCATATCGTGTTCCTAGTGGCCGCGTAGGCAAGCCTGAGGATATTACTAATATGGTACTTTTCCTCGCTTCGGAAGCTAGCAGCTATTGTAACGGAAGTCAGTTTGTATGTGATGGAGGCCTAACATCTGGAGAAATTCTTCCGGAGGTCTAGTAAGGTACCTTATAAAATCCTTCAAAGTCCTTCATCTAGACTATTCTTTTTTGATCGCTTTCTATAAATCCTCTTAAACTAAGAATTTCCTCTCCATATAATGCCATTGAGGATGATGAAGCTACTTCCGATGAGTAATACTGCATTCTTAAAAAATCTGTTTCACTCCGTTCGATTAATAAATTCCCATAAAAAAGACCAAGTTCACGTGCCTCATTTATAGCTAAGTCTATGCCTATATCTTTCAGCGGTAACTCTAAGTAAAGAACCTCAAACTTCCCTTCACTAACAAATCTACGATATTCATCAATTAAAAAATTTATATCTTCTCCAATAACTTCAATAATTAAACGGATTTGACAATTAGAATTTTGCTCATGGCTTTTGAATAAGCTTTTATGAGGCAACTGTGGCTCTATTGGTGAAGAATTCAAAATTCGGCTCAATAAGAGCTGTTTGTAAATAGAAGAAATAGTTTCTGAGTAAACTGAAGGTAGATAAATTTCACGTTGTGGGGCATCTTTAATAGGCAAATAAAGACACACCGCTCCTCGCCGAACATTAGGATAGTCATAACCAGTTACGTTAACTTGCTTATCAAACCATGCCGGTAATATTCCAGTTGCCACAGCGCCAGCTGCTAATGATTGTCTCTGGACAATATCATGGAAAGCTAAAGCATATAGATGTGTGCCAACCATTCCAAGCTTTTCATAAACTTCATAAAGCTTTTCACCTAATTTAGTCATAATTTTTCGACCACGATAATTACTGTCAACCATTGTTGCAATAGCATCGGCAGTTAAATCGTCAACTCTCTCTATTAATGCACCGCTGGTACCAATTATATTTCCTAAACTATCCCTAGCAGTTGCAATATACAAACTTCCATCAGCCAATGATTTAGAAATATATTTAGCATCATACATCTCTTGAATTGGATAGCTTTCGCCATAAACTCTTCTAATCGCATGGCTCATTTTTATTGCTTCATTTATACCGAGTAAGTCGTAACTAATATCCATTTAGATTCGGTCCTATACCTGTAAATTTTCATATTTTAACATAGGTGATTTTTATCACTCAGACTTTCGAAATACATAGATAAATACTTGCTGGTAATTGGTCCGGTAGTAATTAACGCGATGATAAAGGAATTGATGACAAGTTAGGGGCAATAGTTGAATCTATTCTTTTTTAATTGTCGAATTTTAGATAATAATTAATTGAGAATATGAAGTTGTTTTATAATTTGTTGCACTATAAATGAACGCCGTAGAATCTTTTCGCACTAGCAAGGTGAAAATACGCCCTGCGCACCAAAATAGAACAATTATGCTAATTATATCAATAGTTTATAAAAATAATTTTACCCTTTAATCTTGATTTAATTTAAATCGATGGCTAATATTCATACTGAATTATATCTAAGCGTATTACTACAAAATTATAACTTTGCCTGTTACCCAAGATGGGCCGAGTAACAAAGATCTGCCTGGAGCTTCATGGATGAAGAATTTATCTTTTATAACATTCTATTTCTTAGTGTTATTTTCTTTGCAAAGCAAAGCTCTAATAATTAATGGATGCGAAATTAAACCAAGCACCTCTTGTAATGATGCCAATCTATCTGGAACAGATCTTAGTTATCTTGACCTCACTGATGCATCTTTTAAGAGGGCAGATTTTATAGATTCATTCCTGGTATATGCAGACTTAACTGACGTAAAATTTTTGAGCGCCGACCTGACTGATGCTGATCTTTCAAACGCAACTTTAATTGGAACCAATTTCAAAAGAGCGGACTTAACAAATGCGGATCTCTCTAATGCGGATATATCAAATGCATTTTTTAAATTTACAGATCTCTCAGGTGCTGACTTAACTAATATAATTGGTTGGGAAACTGCTAGCTTTAATAAAGCTAGCTACAGTCCTCAAACATTATTACCTAATGACATGATCCCACAAGAATTGAATATGAAACTTGTCCCTCTCCCAGCAGGTATCACTCTCTTTCTATCGGGGCTTGTAGGTTTAGGTTTGTTAAGAGGAAGGAATAATAAATTCACTTATTGTTAAGTGATTAAGCTTGCTCCTGTAAATCTCAATAGATCTGATATCAAAGGCAACCTTCAAAGGTAATCTTTAATGAAAAAATATTTTTTTAAATTAATGGTAGTTATGTTTTTCATAATCCCATTAAACGTTTTTGCGTCGTATAGTCAATATAAACTTGTTGAAACCTCTGGAAGCTCAGGCAATAAATTTGGTTGGAGTGTTGCAGGATCCGAAGATACCTTTATTGTTGGAGCACCGCTAGGTGATGCAGATTCAGCAAATACAGGGGCGGCGTATGTTTATACTTTGAATGATACGACTTGGGGGCAACAAGCTAAACTAGTCGCAAGCGATGGTGCCCAGTTTGATGAGTTCGGGTACAGCGTTGCGATCTCGGGAGACACGGCTGTCGTGGGTGCTCGATATGACACTGCGGATATCCGGTCTGGATCAGTTTATATTTTTGTTCGTACTAACGGTGTATGGACCCAACAACAAAAACTTGTTCCAAGTGATGGCGCTTTCTTGGATGAATTTGGCTCTAGCGTCGCAATCTCAGGTGATACAATTGTCATTGGTTCTCCTCGTGATGATGATCATACAGGCTCAGCCTATGTTTTCACTCGAAGTAATTCAGAGTGGTCCCAGCAAGCTAAACTGACCTCCAATGAACCAGCAGAAGATGATCGGTTTGGTGTTAGTGTTGCTATATCTGGCGATACTATCATTGTTGGATCATACTTTGACGACCACTTCGGCAGTGAATCGGGTTCGGCATACATCTTTACCCGTGATGGCACAACTTGGGATCTGATGAGAAAGTTGATCGCTGACGATGGGGCCTCAGGCGATAGATTTGGTGTCAGTGTCGCTATTTCTGATGATACTGCTGTTGTAGGAGCCTACTTCGATAGTGACAGTGACAGTGAAATTGAAATTGAAATTGAGTGTTTTGAGGATCCCTTCGCGGGCGCTATATGTGAACCCGTGAATTACGATAGATCTGGCTCGGTGTACATTTTTAAACGTAGTAACTCAATTTGGACTACAGAGGCCAAATTATCGGCTGAAGATGAGTCCGCTCAAGATTACTTTGGGCAGAGCGTGGCTATCAACGATGATACGATCGTTGTTGGGGCACCAAAAGACGATGATGGCGGATCTATGTCTGGCTCTGCTTATGTTTTCGAACGCAGTGATTCAACCTGGTCGCAGGAAATTAAAATTACTGCTGCTGATGCTGATGGGTCTGATCAATTTGGCACGAGCGTATCTTTGCTAATCACTAGTTCTAATGAGCAATTCATTATTGGTGGAGCACCTTATGACGATGATCTCGGTTCTAATTCAGGTTCAGTTTACTATAATCCAACGAACAGCCCAGGATCAATCACAGGTTCCACTTCAGCAGACATATTTGTTGGAGGTGTTGGTAAAGGGACACTTTTAGCCACCGATATTAATGGTTTGACTGACGGCACTTACTTTACCATTACATCACCTCAAGCCTATGGTGTAGCTGGAATTGATCAACTTACTGGCGAGTGGATATATTCAGCTACTAGTTCCTTTATAGGCTCAGACCAATTTACGGTGACTGTTACGGATGACCTTGGTGGCACTACCGAGCAAGTGATTTCTATCTCCATTAGTGAAGGCTCTGATAGCGATAGTGATGGTGCTTACGACCACCAAGATAACTGTCC
>DDDX01000104.1 GCA_002339085.1 Cellvibrionales bacterium UBA1969 | reverse complement strand
TAATAATGAGGCGGTTTTTCATTACTATTTTCAATTTCACTATTTGCTTTGAGGGCATCTAAAACTGAATGTAGTTTTTCTTTCAAGACAGTAATTTCTTGTTGTTGTTTTCTTACCTCTGAGCTTAATCTTTCAATTGAATCTTCTTGAAAAGCGTTCCTGGCTTCTAATTCATTTATCCTTTTTTCTATATTAGTTTCCATTATTTATATTGAGGTCAAAAGTCATATTGATATCAAGCTTGCAAAAGTTATAAACCATAAAGCCCTTAAAAAACAAAAACATTGCCTCTCTTCTCTAAACATACTTATTTCTATGCCGGGTGTAGCCCTAACTGGATTAATCTCAATACCTCCTCTTCTTAAAAAGTTAGCTCTAACCGACAATTTATCTAATTTACACCTTTTTGTAATATCAAAAAAAATTCTTTCAACACACTCTTCATGAAAGCTTTGATGATTTCTATACGATAATAGATAACGAAGTATGCTGAGATGATTTATTGCAACACCTGAATATGAGATATAGATTGTCGCCCAGTCAGGTTGAGCAGTTACAGGACATAAACTCCTAAATAAACCACAAGAAAGATCTTCACTTGCTTCTTTTTCTTCTGATTCTATAACCAGGGAATTGGGGTAAGAGTCAATTTTTTCTATTGCTAAAGAATCTAATGAAAGGTGATTTTGTTGTATTGCTCTAGGTGAACTTGCCAAATCAACTTCTACTTCTGTTTTAAGGGTTTGCTCTAGATCTAATTGAATTAAACTACTAACTTCTTCAATAGTATCAAATTTCTTATTATTTAAAGAATAAAGATAGAGCTTAAGTGATTTAGACTCTAAGAAATACTTAGAATCGCTGCTATAGGTTACATTAAGAATTTTATTTTGAGGGATTCCTCTCAAATTAAGCCATGAGGTCTCATAAGACGTCCAGAAATCCTTGCCATGCATTAATGAAGAAAAGTCTTGAAGACCAGACTTAATTCTTGAATCTATTCTACTTAAAGGGATTAATAAAGAAGAGTCATATTCTTTAGGTATATGACTATTTTTTCCTAAAGGAGAATCTTTCATTCGTTATGATCTTATTCCTCGTCCTTTATTCAAAGACCATAAACAGATTGTAGTTAGAAGAATAATAAATCCAACTATCATGAATAATGCTGAATTTATTGAAAAGCCAAGTGACTCTAAGTCAGAAGAGCCTAGAATAGAATATCTAAAAGCATTAATCATATAGAGAATGGGGTTGGCCAAAGAAACAGTCTGCCAAAAGGTTGGTAAGAGCTGAATCGAATAAAAAACACCTCCTAGATAGATCAAAGGTTGCATGATAAATGTTGGAACAATTGAAATATCATCAAATGATTCTGCAAATAACGCATTTAAAAAACCTCCTAAAGAAAATAAAACAGAGGTTGAAATAACAACAAATATACTTAAGGTCCAATTAACCACTGAAAGATCATAGAACCATAAAGACACAAAAGTCACTATTGCTCCAACCAGTAAACCTCTGGCGTCTCCACCCAAGACCCATCCTAAAAGGATTAAATAATGCGGCAATGGCGTGATCAATAATTCTTCGATACTTCTTGCAAATTTCTGTCCAAAAAAAGATGAAACTACATTTGCATAAGAGTTTTGAATCACTGCCATCATAATCAGGCCCGGCGCCACGAACTGCATATAATCAAACCCGCCCATCTCACCTATTCTTGAACCAATTAATTGTCCAAAAATTAAAAAATAAAGGGCAATCGTAATAGCCGGTGGTACTAGCGTTTGGACCCAAATACGCATAAAACGATGAATTTCGCGATAGACGATGGTCTTAAACGCGACCCATTGACTGACTAAATTCATGCTGACGCCTCAGCGCTTTCGTGATGCGGGTAGTCTATATCAGATTGTTTAGAGGGATTTTTTAAAAGGGACACAAACATCTCTTCAAGACGGTTAGCTTTATTACGTAAACTTTTTACTTGCAATTGCTGCGCTTCAAGAGCGGCAAATAAGCTGTTAACATGTTGCTCGCGATCAATTGAAACTTCGATGCAATGCGCATCAACCCAGTTGCAATCAAAACCCTTGAGCGTAAAATCAGGCGGGAGCGATTCAACAATGTCTAATACCAATACCTCTTGCGATAATTTCCCTAGTAAATCTTTCATACTGCTATTGGCAATGATGTCTCCCTCATCAATGATGGCGATATTTCGGCAGAGGCTTTCTGCTTCCTCAAGATAGTGTGTGGTTAGAATAATGGTTGTGCCACTGGCATTCACTTGCTGAAGAAAGTCCCACATTGAACGACGCAACTCAATATCAACGCCCGCGGTGGGCTCATCAAGAATCAACAGCTTAGGCTCATGGACTAAGGCTCTTGCAATCATTAAACGACGCTTCATCCCGCCCGAAAGCGTACGCGAGACAACGTTACGCTTATCCCATAAATCCAACAAGCGGAGGTATTTTTCGGCTCTGACTAAAGCCTCTTTGCGAGGAAGACCATAGTAACCACCTTGCGTGACTACAATATTTAGAACTTTTTCAAACTGGTTAAAGTTAAACTCTTGGGGTACCACACCTATACAGCGCTTGGCCGCTGCAAAATCATGGTCGATATCATGGCCAAACACACTCACACTGCCGGCTGTCTTTGCAACCAAAGAACAGATAACACCGATGGTGGTTGACTTACCCGCTCCATTGGGGCCCAGCAAGGCAAAGAAGTCACCTGCCTCAACGTTAAGGTCAATTCCTTTTAAGGCAATAAATCCTTCTCGATAGGTTTTTTTGAGACCGCTGATAGCCAGTGCTGACGGTGATTGACTTGATAACATAAATAACGTGAACTCAGCTTAAGCTGTACTAGCCAGCAATTAATCAAATAGAAAACTATTGTGCCATGAAAATAAGCTGTTCACAGTTAAAAATGTACGCTCTCAATCAATTTTAGACTATCAACTCATTGATCAAAGTCTTTTTTAAGACCCATTAGCGCCATCCGCATCTTTGACGCTTTAGGATAGCCAATGTACTGCGTCATGAAACGAGTGATTTCTTCGAGCTGAGCAAAGCTGAGCTCGCCACGTTTCATTGCTGACCGTGCTTGAATGGTAAAGGTCATCTCTTCACCTTGTGACGCTATTGCCCCGAGCAATAATAGGCGACGCTGCTCAATTGTTAAAATATCATTACCCCATAACTCACTAAATAAGCTTTCTAACATAAAGTCAAAAAAGCCATCTTCTCCCTTTTCGGGCGGTTGGGGTAAATCGTTACAATAGACCTCATTGAACATCTCAATGCCTTTCTCTCGCTTACTCATAGCTGTCTCCAAGACTAGTACGTTAATCCAAAGTGCCAAATAATTTGTCAAACAAGGGCGTAATCGAACTGTAATTACCCATATTCATATTTTGGTGATGGATAGCATGCTTAGTAGTTAAGTAATTAATGGTTTTATAGGGAAACCGGTCCAAATTAAATTTGGTATGGTTAATCGTATTAATCTGCGACCAAATAACAAAAGCAAAAGCTGCAGCGACTACATGCAAGCCGTCAAATGATAAACTAACAGCAGTAATAGAGACCACATAAATCATCAGCCCAATGAAGGTTTCTAGCGGGTGAACGTAATGCGCATCGATATATGAAATATCTCTTGCCTGATGGTGCAAGCCATGAACACGCTTTAACAGCTCACCATGAAATAAAAATCGATGGGTGAAGTAATAAATAAAATCATAGACTAACAGCACGCAAACGATGTCGGTTAAAAAACGCCACCATGCCATAGACTCGAGCGTTAACACCGAGGGCGCAACGATCAAAATAAGCAGCAGACTAATAAAGCTACCTACCTGCCCATTCTGTTTCATAACCGGTGGATACTTAGGCTTTTTTCGCTTAGGGGCATCTTCACGTCGATTCCATTGACGCATCTCTTCAATTGCAGACACTTTAAACGGCAAAGTATTACTGAGTCGCATCAATACCATCACCGTTAGCATATAACACAAAGCCACCGGCCACGGATAACTTGTTAATAGGTCCAGCATAATTAATCACCCATTTTTTAAGATTACTCTAAAGTGCCAAACATCCAATCGTACAAGGGAGAAAGGGTTGAGTAGTTCCCACGTTTCATGTCGATATGATGCGTCGCATGTTTCGTCGTAATGTAATCCACGATCGAATAAGGAAAACGATTCACATTGAATTTTGTGTGGTTAATTTGATTCACGTTATTAAAAATAAATTGCGCAACAATAAGACTGACTGCGTGATAGCCACCAAACACTATTCCCAAGCCAAAAACACTACCCATGAACAAAGATGTCCCTATTAACGTCTCCAGCGGATGCACATATTGACTATCAATGTAAGAGATATCTCTGGCCTGATGATGCAAACCATGTACGCGCTTCAAAAGCTCGCCATGAAAAATAAACCGATGTGTTAAATAATAAAAGAAGTCGTAAACCAATAGAATAACCAATGCATCGGTTAAATATTTCCACCACGGTTGAGCTTCGAGCGTTACTACAAAAGGCACGAGCAAGATGAAGAAAATCAAATGGGTGTACATGCCGACACTTCGCATCTGCTTTCTTATTGCCTTATATTTAGGTAGCGCTTTTTTTGGCTTATCCTCAGTACGATTCCACTGATGCATTTCCTGCACCACAGGTAATTTGAATGCCGTCCACCACGTAAGCTTAGTTATCAGGACTAAACCAATAAAGTGAACCAGTAAACCTTGCCAGTGATAATGCTCTATAAACCAATCAATCATGCAATTTATATCCTGTGGTGACTGCTATTTTTATTTAGTTAATTGCCTTATTAACTCAGAGACCTGCTCTGGGGAATAATGCTGTTTGACTAATTCCGCTAAATTATTAGGGCTGGTGTTCACGCCCGGCTTATTATTAACCAGCAACTCAGCCTCGAGCTTCAAGCCAAAATAAAGTGTTTTAAAGACCTGCTGAAATTGCTTGAAGGCCTTGGCACCCAAAATCTCAATGAACTCGTTTTCGATCGTGCTAATCGCTGACATCGAATCGGCCATCAACTGCCAGCCTTGCTCAGTAAAATTAAATAAAACCTTTTTAGCATTTGCTGTAATTTGAGATGAGCGAGATAAATATCCAAGCTTTTCAAGGTCATTGGCCGTCACACTAATAGCTTGCTTGCTAATATTTTGGGTATTGGCCATAGACTGAATTGCACCGCCGTCTAAACCGATCAGCGCCAAAACCTGACCATGGGCGACCGTAATCGAATGGTGTCCTGCCAACTGCGTTAGGGTTAATAATCGCTGACTGAAATAATGACTCAACTGAGGCAATAGAACACCCAACATTTGGTCGTTAGGCGACAATTGAGCGTGCTCTGCAGCCAACAAACCTAAACCTTTAACCAGGGTGTTCAAATGCTTGATGAATGTCATCAGTGATTGACTCTGCGCTTTACTCGATTGAGTAGCAGTGAGTAAATTCGCATAGTCAGCTGCTACTTTCTGAATACCATTTTGACCCTCGAGAGCCAGCCTAAAACCGCTATTGGTTAAGCATAATAAGCGGGCACGGCCGTCACGAGGATCAGCTATTCGATGAACATAATCCAAAGTTTCAAGCTGATTAATGGTTTGGTTACAAATCTGCTTACTGACACCTAACTGATTCGCTAATTCAGATGGGCGAAAATCATAAAGCTTTGTGTCACATTGTTGAATTAGCGCACGGCGTCTTGCCAAGGCAGCAATAACGGGTTCAAAACTTAATCGTAATCCACTAAAGCCTGCCTCTTCCGTTAACATAGTCATCAAGCTGAGCTGAAAATGGCGAGATACCGCAATAGCATGTCTCGCTATGTTATTAGAATAGCTTACCCATAGCGGTTCCATAGCAGATGAATCGCCTGTATGCAGTGAGGCAATTACGGCTTCAATATCAATATGATCACTATTTGTGCTAAACATAGCCCAAGATAGTAAATGCGCATTGACTACTTGTCAATGCAGATTTACTATAGTTTATCGTTTTATTAAAAGAATAAGAGGCAAATTCATGACAACAAAATACGCGGGCTTTATCGGCTTAGGCAATATTGGTCGACCGATGGCACAGCACCTCAGTGACAGTGACTTCCCTCTTATGGTTTTCGATAGCTTTCCCGAGGCAATGGCCAGTTTAGTTGAGGCAGGGGCAAAAGCGGCTAGCAATGCCGCTGAAATAGCCCAAAACTGTAACTACATTGGTTTATGTGTACGAGATGATAACGACGTTAACGATTTGCTTTATGGTGACCAAGGGATTCTAGAAAATAGCTCCGCAGGCACGTTAATTGCTATTCATAGCACTGTCACTCAGGCCAGTTTACTTCGCTGGGCAAGCGATGCCGCAGCTAAGGATATTCATCTTATCGATGCACCGATGACCGGAGGTGCAAATGGTGCTGAAGCAGGCACGCTATGCTACATGGTTGGCGGCGAGTCTACACAGATAGAACAGTGCCGCGCTTACCTTAATACCTCAGCCGCTAAAATCATACATGCAGGTAATTTAGGTGCTGGCATCGCACTCAAGCTATGTAATAACCTAATCACCTATTCACAGTTTACGGCGATGTCTGAAGCCACTCGATTAGCAGAAGCCTGCGGCTTATCTGCAGAAGTATTACGTGAGGTCGGCAAAGAAAACGGCGTAATCAACGAACAGATGTACATGTTTATTAGCAACCGAAATGCCTTGGCTGCAAATGGCGACCAAGCCACCATTGATAAATACATGGGGCCGATGGGCTTGCTCGGTGAAAAAGATCTAAATTGCGCGCTAACAACAGCAGCAGATCTACAACTCTCACTCCCGGCCACTGAAGTAATTCGAGATATGATCAACGATGTTTTTATTGCCAAAGCTTAAATAAAAAAATAATCAGCAATCAACGTCATATTGAAGCAGACTAATTAGGACTTAACTATGAACCCTGAAACACGATTATTCATTAACGGCGAATTATGCGAAGCTGAAAATGCGGCGCAATATGACAATATAAGCCCCGTAACAGAACAAGTCATCGGCCAAGCCGCCGATGCCAGTCCCGCAGATATGGAGCGTGCTATTAGTGCGGCTAGGCAGGCCTTTGACCACACTGATTGGTCGACAAATCACTCATTTAGACATCAATGCTTGCGTCAATTACACGATGGACTTTTGAAAGTTAAAGACGACTTAAAAGCGCAAATATCGGCTGAGACAGGAGCACCCTTAGGCATTTGTGGCGACAGTGGTCCACAGTGTGATATCCCCATTGGTTTCATCGAACAAACCTTAAAAACGCTGCCTGATTTTGAGTGGAGTCGCGATGAAGGTTATGCAGAACCTTTAGGCCAACCGACACAACGCCTAGTTGAAAAAGAAGCCATCGGCGTAGTGGCCTGTATCACGCCGTGGAATGTGCCATTACAAATTAACTTAGCTAAATGCATTCCAGCGTTAGCCGCCGGTTGTACGATCGTATTAAAAGCGGCCCCCGATACACCTTGGGCGGCCAGCATGCTGGGGCGGGTCGTTGCAGAACATACTGACATCCCCGCTGGCGTATTTAATGTCGTAACCGCAGAAGACCCTGCTATCGTGGGTGACCAATTGATTAATGACCCACGTGTCGACATGGTCTCCTTCACTGGCTCAACAGCCATTGGTAAACACATTATGACGGCAGCGGCTAAGACAGTTAAGAAAGTATTTCTAGAACTCGGCGGCAAGTCTGCCAATATCATTCTCGATGATGCTGATATCGAATCATCACTGTTCAGTGTTCTAGCTGTTTGCTTTCATGCCGGTCAGGGTTGTGCGATTAATACACGCCTGTTAATTCCACGAGAAAAACAATCGCAGGTTGAAGAGTTATTGAAAACGTATTTTACGTTTATTCAATACGGCGACCCCAGCAGTGAAAGCCAAATTATGGGCCCTGTTGTGAATAAGCGCCAACATCAACGGGTGCTTGAATATATCGAAAAGGGTAAGCAAGAAGGCGCCCGCTTATTATTGGGCGGCAGTGTGCCCAGCAATCTAGAAACTGGCTACTACATTGAACCCACCGTTTTTGTCGATGTTACTAACGATATGACTATCGCACAAGAAGAGATTTTTGGGCCGGTATTATCGGTAATCGCTTACGATGATGAAGAACAAGCCATCAGTATTGCTAATGATTCAATTTACGGTTTATCAGGTATGGTTTGGTCAGCGACTGACGAGCGCGCGCTAGCGGTAGCTAGACGCATCCGCACAGGCACAATTTCTGTTAATGGTGGCAACTACTACAGTGCCGACGTTCCCTTTGGCGGTTACAAACAAAGCGGTATTGGTCGAGAAATGGGCAAGGAAGGCTTTGAAGAATACCTCGAAACTAAAACTATCGCGATTGGCGTCAAACAATGAGCAGTAAAGAGATGACAGAAACCTCAGCACTCACTGGACAGGCCTATATTGTGACTGGCGGCTCAAAAGGTTTTGGCTACGCGATTGCCGATTCACTGCTAGCATGCGGGGCTAAAGTCGGGCTATTGGCCAGAGGGCAACAGGGCTTAGACGATGCCGCTAAAAAACTTTCTGAACAGCATCCGCACGAAAACATTTTCACGCAACGCTGCGATGTAGCTAACAGCGATGATATTCGGCAGGCATTCGCCAATACTAAACAACAGTTTGGTCGACTTAACGGCTTAATCAATAATGCTGGCCTCGCCCGTCCTGGAAGTGTTGAGACGCTTCGCGAGGATGAAGTCATACTGCAAATGAACACTAATTTCTTAGGCACCGTGTTGTGCTCTCAAGCGGCTATACCACTTTTGCGTGGCGAGGATAACCCGCGCATCATTAATATCTCATCGGCCAGCGCTTGGCACTATAACGAAATGCTACACCTGTCTATTTATGCCTCAGTGAAAGCCGCCGTTGAGCGTTTCACTCGCGACTTACGCCTTGAATGCCAAGAAGATAATATTGGTGTGACCTGCATACGACCTGGTGCTGCCTGGACTGAGTTTGCTGAAGGCTGGGACAGCGAAAGACTAACTGCTGGCGTTGAAGCTTGGGCAAAACGTTTTGGTACAGTTTCCGACAGCGGCATGGATGTCAGCCACGTGGCAGAATCGATCTGCTATGCGCTTTCTTACCCGCCAGGTGTGGCTGTTGACTTGCTAGAAGTCAGACCTAACAGTATCGCCAGTAAAGAGGCGTGGTAGATTAACAAAAAACAATAACGAAACTTAATCATTGCAGAGGTAAACTATGGACTTTACAGGAAAAACCATCATCATTACGGGCTCTGGCGGCGGCATTGGCGAAGGCTATGCAAAAGCCTGCGCTGACAAAGGAATGAATGTCGTCATTGCTGAATTGAATACAGAAGCAGGTAATCGCGTTGCTGATGAGATTAAAAAAGGCGGTGGTAAGGCCCTCTTTGTTCAAACCGATGTCAGTGACGAGTCGTCAGCTAAAGCGTGCGCCGATCAAACTGTTGAAGCCTTTGGTGAAATTAACTACCTGGTAAATAATGCGGCCATTTTTGGCGATATGAAAATTGAAGGGTATTTGAATGTAGATATGGATTACCTTGAGAAATTCATGCGTGTTAATGCGCACGGCTGTTTAATTATGACGCGTGCTGTTGTTGAGCATATGACAGCTGCTGGTGGTGGCTCTATAGTTAACCAGTCCTCGACAGCAGCATGGATGAGTACTGGCTTTTACGGCGTTGCCAAGTTGGCGATGAACGGGATCACACAATGCCTTGCGAATGAAATGGGCTGGCGTGAAATCCGCATTAATGCCATCGCACCAGGACCAACTGATACGCAAGCTTTAGAGAGAAATGCCGGCGACTATGCTAAGGAAATGATTAAGACAATGCCCATCAAGCGACTTGGTCAGCCTGAAGATTTGGCAGAAGCAGTGCTATTTTTATTATCTGATGAAGCCAGTTGGATTACTGGCCATATTATGAATGTCGATGGCGGCCAATTTATGCGACCCTAAAAACAAAAGATTATTGACAATTCATACCCACCATCAATTGGCTAACAGCAGGGGCGAATCATGAAAAAATATGAAGGCTTAAATGAGGCTATGGTCAAGCATATTGCACCGCAACCGGGTCGTCGCGCTTTACTGCCACCGCTGAGTGAGAAAGCGAAAGTTGCACTTATGTGTCGCATGCTTTTTAAGGAAGGCTGGGATGAGCATATCGCTGGGCATATCACCCTTCGCTTAAGCAACGGCAATATCCTCACCAATCCATGGGAGTTAGCCTGGGATGAATTAACTGCCAGTGATATCGTTACACTCGACAGTGAAGGGGAAATATTAGATAGCGACTGGAACGTCACCCCTGCTCTAGGTTTACATATTCAACTGCATCAGCAACGCCCCGATGCGCATGTGGTTATTCATAATCACGCACATTGGAGCGGCATCTGGGCAAATATGCAACGGGTACCACCAATTTATGATCAAACGGCTGCACATGTTTCGGGTGATCTACCTCTTTATAACGAGTACGAAGGTCGCTTTGATGATGTCAATGCAACCACGGCGGCTATTAAAGCACTCGGCAATGCTAAGTGGGCACTATTAGCCAACCACGGTGCGCTAGTCGTTGCCAAAGACTTACGTCAAGCTCACCTTCGCGCCATCACCCTTGAATGGCGTTGCAAGCGTGCCTATGAAGTAGAAGTTGCTGGCGGTGGCACACCGATGCCTTTAGAAGAATCACAGAAAGTATCTATTACCGATGACAACGGCTTTCCTTTCCTATGGGAAGCCATGGCCCGACGTGAATTACGTGCCGATCCAAGCATTCTTGATTAAGAACACACATGAGCAATAACCCATTCCAAGACGTTGCAATTGTTGCGGCATACAACACCCAGCAAGCACGCCGACTTGAAAACCATGACGATTTATCTTTACTGACCGAGGTTATTCAAAACTTACTTCAGCAAAGTCAGTTGAGTGCCGATGACATCGACGGCATTAATATAAGCAGTGCCGTGTGGGACCTAAAACCCAGAGAAGCCCTATCGATGCTAGGTGGCAAAGATCGCTGGTGTGGGAATGAATTCATGGGGATCGCCGCAGTGATAGAAGCGGCTAGTGCGA
>DDDX01000043.1 GCA_002339085.1 Cellvibrionales bacterium UBA1969 | reverse complement strand
GCCCTTTTCCCGCTTACCAACATTTTGGTAGGAAGCATCACTGTATACAATATTAGAGTGCACAGCATAATGTGAAAGTTGCAAAAAGAACGGTTGGTCTTTCTCTACTGATTCACGCATAAATTTGATAGCACGAGCAGTGAGTGAGTGAACACGTTTAGGATCATCTTCGGCATAACCACCCCACTGACGCTGACGATTATTATTATCAAAACCACCTTCCCTATTTTTCGTTACGCCATCGTGCTGATCGTAGCCATAACGTTCAGGATCAGCATCGATATGCCATTTACCGATATGAGCAGCGCGATAGCGTGGGTCGATTGCTTTGAGTACTTGCGGTATTGCTACTTGATTATGATCGGCCCGATTTTTACCTTGTACGCGAGTGCGGTGAAGTCGCGCTGGAGTTTTTCCGAACTGAATACTGTATCGCGTCGGCGAGCAAACGGGCGCAGCTGCATAACCATTCGTAAAGCGCATACCTTTATTGAGTAGCGCATCGATATTCGGTGTTTGGTAGTAATCACTTTTCGCATTGGGAAGATTCTTATCCATTGGTGCTGAAAAACTGCTCCAACCGTGATCATCAGTCAGCACCAAAATAAAATTGGGCGCCGCCACCAACGACTGACTGACTGTCAATAAAACAGTGGCAAAAATAAAAAGAAGTCTATTCACTAACATGACCGCCTGTAAAATAAATGATGATACTTACCACTAATCATGAGTCAAAGGTTGATAGCCCGCGCCCACTAAGTTTGGCACGGACGACAAGGGGTTACCAAAATAATCTATCGTAGGCACGGCACTGATATGACTAAAAATACCTTTACCTGCGGCAGGAAACGACGGGTGTTTCACGGCTTGCACAGCGCCAATCGTTTTAAACCAATTGATTGCAACAGCATAACTATTGGCATCACTTGGCTCGCCGTTAAACGCAAGCTGAGCCACTCTAGGCTGTTGATCTAGACGAATAAAATTGGGCGACACGTTTCCTACAAAAGCATTGCCACGCATAGCTAACCCCTCGCCTTGCTCCCAAGCCACATTGAGTTTTTTAGCTAAGCGCCCCCCCTCCTCAACCACAAATAAATTATTGAGTACTTGCAATTGCTCAGCGTTAAATTCGATATAAGGGTCTGAGGCTGAGGCAATAAGGTAAGTATTATTATAGATAGCCACTTCGCGAGACTGAGTCCGCTTAGGGACTGAAAAGTCACTTACGAAAATAGTCTTGCCAGGATATATACTTTTACCACCCTCGGGTCGAGATACATTAATTTTTCGCGTACCATCAGCCACACTGATATTGTAGCGCCAAATAATATTTTTATTTTTACCCAATATCTCAGTACCGTAACCCTCATTGTCATAGCTAAAATTGTATTGCACTAAAATATTTTCATTGGCAAAGTCTACATGAATGCCAGCCGAGTCATTGTGGCCACGCGATCCATACGTACTATTATACTGTGCAACAATATGCTGACTACGAAAAAACCATGCGCCACTGCCGCGATTAACTGACAGCTTAGGCTCAACCATTGCCCCAGAACGGACGAAAGTATTGCCTTCTAATAAACCTTGCCAAATACCGTTCATGAGTACACAACTACCCGCAGTATCCTCACAGCGATTATTCGTAATACGGACATTCATATCGTAATCGAGAGGGGTAGCTGAAACGCCATCAATTCTTGATGGCCGATGCCGTAATGCAATACCAAAGCGTGCCGTGTGCCGTATGAAATTATCATGAATATAAATGTCGCGAGTATTTACTGCCGAGCGCTTTCCTCGAGCAGGATTAGTTTCAAACCGTATGCCCGTCACCGAAGTCTCGTTAAAGGATCGCCTTGCGCGAATCGGATAAACCTCTTCAACCGTTAAATGATGCAATTCATAACCAGACAACACACGCTTGCCGGTATTCTTAACTAAGATGCCATAGGCATTCACATCGGCAATATCGGCCTTTGATTGTTTGCGAAAATTGCGCACCGTTAAATGGCTAATTTCAATGTGATCTTGATCAACCACCATAATAGCCGCCAGCTCATCGCCACCTGAACCCGCAGATCCATCAATAATAGGCGCATCACCTTCACCATAAGCAGTGAAGTGAATAGGTGCATTGAGCATGCCCGACTCATCAATCAATAACTGACCTGCAAAGCTATCGCCCGCTTTGAACTGCACGGTATCACCAGGTTTTAATTGCTGTTTTGCAACGCGCTTGAGGCTGGCCCATGGGCGATCGGCATGCTGACCGTCATTGAGATCATCACCTTGTGAGGAACTCACATAATAAGTGGTTTGGGCAAAGCTTATTAAAGAAAAACCACATAAGAAAAATGAAAGACATAATTTCACATGACTGCTAGCCATTAATTTCACCATCAGAATTTCGCTCTAATACCAAGAGCGAATCGCCGATCAGCATCTTTTTGTTGGACAATGGGCCCATCTTCATACGCAGCTCGCCGAATTCCTTGCTCCTTAGTCAAGTTAACGCCTGAAAAAGTAATGGCGAATGTCTTATCGATACGATAAGACATGGATGCATTTAGCTGACCTCTATCATCACTATATACTGGCTGGCCAAAAGCCAACTCATCCGATTCAGAAAACAAATAACCATCTCGATAGGTGAAGCGTAATCGACCGCTCCATCGATAACGTGGCCGCTCAAAATATAATGTCAAATTGTATGAGTTTTCAGAGAGTCGAACAAAATTTAATGGGAATTCTGCATTTGGATCATCTACTTGTCCTTGTAAGAAAGCTGGCACGCCAAATGCTTTATCCCGTTCACCATCTTGATAGGCATAATTTGCGATGACCCCTAAGCCATCAAAAGGACGAGGCAGGTGATTAAAATTATGCTGGAAAGCTATTTCAACACCTTGTATTTTTCCTCCTGGTAAATTTACAGGTGAATTACGATTCACTAAAACGCCATTTAAATCACCATTTTGACAGGGTATATCTTCCTGATCTTGTACGCTAATCTGTGTATTACAAATTGCGTTATAACGCAATTCTGTGCCTATTACACTGTCTAGATCTTTATAGAAATAACCAAAGCTAACTACACTCCCTTTACGAAAGTAATATTCTAAAGATAGGTCATATTGCTTAGCTGTTGTTGGCTGTAAGCTAGGATCACCAACATTAACGCTTTGAGCCGAATTTAATGGGAATTGTACCGTAGGTGAAAGCTGTGAAAAATTTGGACGCCGAAGTATTTCCGCATAACCCAATCGCACCTGTAATTTATCAACTGGTAAAAAAACTAAGCTAGCACTTGGTAACCAGTGAGTATACTTTTGCTCTTCCGAAATGTATGTAAGCTCACCAGTTTGTGAAACCTCATTACCAGCAGCCAGTTGATCTGTATTAACTTGTCGTATACCCAAATTGCCTTTAATATTTAAATTAAAGACATATGTTTCAAAGTCTGCTCGAAAATAAAAAGCCTCCGTTTCCTCTTCAACAGTAAATCCTTGTAATGGATCTATCACTCCGTTAATGTCTAAACCAACAAGGCTGCGTAATTCTCTTCTTCTAGAATTCACTTGGTAGGCATCTGCTGTTAAGAAATTATCAAGATAAACGCCGTCGCCATTAAATTCAAAAAAATCTCCAGGGGTCGCAATTAAAAAACTCTCGAGATCGGCTCCTGTCAAACCAGGCCAGTCGACTTGCTCTGAAGTTTTACTCCGTTCATTTGATCGCTGACTAGCACGAAAACCTAACTTAATGGCTGTAAAAACTGAATGGTCTAAGTATTTAGTGACATCTAACTTTTGAGTATCTTCTCTATTTTTATAGGTCGTATCTGCATCTTTTACTTTGTATAAAGAGTAGTAATCCGGATCAAGCAACTGATTAACATATGAAACATTATCGATAGGGCCATAAGACAAGTCATCATCTCGAATGTCGTAAATAAAGGGGATTCTCAATCTTGCGCCAACGCTATGAAAATTATTATTTGTTGGATCGTTAAACTGAAAAATTGTAGTTAAAGAAAAATCTTCAGTATCTGCACCAGCAGAAGAAACTTCAAATTCATAAAGCCAGTCTTCAATATCCCATTCCCCGCCAAAAGCGGCCAGAAAGGTATCTGTATTACGAGTATTTGACCGGTTGTTCATTCTCAATTGGAGACCATCGTTTGGTCCTGCATTTATTTTACCTGAAGTCATTTGACCGACGGGCGTATCTGCAATGGTTACATATCCAAATGTTGCATCATCAAGAAAATCTAATTCTTGCCCACCATTAGCGATACCTAAAAATGCTGATTGAAGTCGTCCTAACTTTGTATGATCTGTATAGGATCCTTCCGCAAATAATTTAAATCCAGAATTTACTTGCCACTCAAGTGATCCAGCAAAACTTTTATTTTCTCTATCTTGCAAACCATATGAAAGATCACCAAAAGCAGGTATATAATAAGGATCATTTGTACCATCGTCATCAAAATCGATTGTGCTTACATTAGCTTTTCGTGTTCCCACTGATACACGTAGCGCATCTTCTCTGACAGTTTTATCGATATAAGATAAAGTCAACATCCCGCCGACATCACCAAATTCAGTTTCATACTTTTTACCAAGTGTTAATGCAAAATTGTCATTCCATTCGTCTGAGTTTTCAGCATACTCAGATGAGTAACGCGCTACTTTGAGGGGTTTCTTTAATTTTAATCCACGATAGGTTTTTACATTAATTGTTCCACCTACTGAACCTTCAACCATATCCGCTGTTGGTACCTTCACGACATTGAGCGAACGAACTAATGATGCAGGCAAATCAGAAAAACTCATACCTCCTCGATCGTCACCGCTAGAGGTAGTGCCTCTGCCATTAATTTCAACACGGTTTTGATCACTACCTCGAATAGAAACCGTTTGCCCGATACCTGCACTTCTTGTTATTTGAACGCCAGGAATATTCTCTAAAACTTCAGCTACATTCTCATCGGGCAATTTACCAATGTCATCCGCATTAATGACCTCAGTGAGATTACTTTTATTTCGCTTTTCAGCGAGTGCAGACTCTAGGCTCTTACGAATACTATAGACCACCACTTCTTCAATCACGTCAGCACTAGGGGTGGTTTGGGCAAAAGCAATATTAGCTTGAAACGACAAAAAACCCACCATAATGGCGAATATGCCTTTAAAGATGTTCATCGGCTGAATCATTGACTTCTCCAATGGATAGATAACGTATAAATAGGTGATGTCAGTAGACTATTGACTACAAGCTCAGTGGATATTATGCAGAAAATCTACTTTTTACCGAAGAGTGACAGCGCTGTCATTAATGGTAACATGGTTTATTGTATTTGCAAATCACAGTAAAATGGCCTGCCTTCCAATCAGACTTAAAACAGCCGCTATCGCCTGTTTCATTCTTCTTCACCTTTCTTCACTGAGATCATTTGTTTATACATTATTAGGGCTTTGCTACCGGCCCGGTTGACTCTCTCACGATGAGCTCCGAGTGTAACTCCTCCGACTCAGACCGTTCGAGGTGTTTTTTTAATTTTCGAATAAGTAACTCACCAGCATGCTGTGCCAACTGCTCAACGGGATGACGAACCGTCGTTAACGTAGGCGTCATATAACGAGCTACAGGGGTATCATCAAAGCCGCAGACAGATAGCTCATAGGGTATTGAGATACGTAACTGACTAGCCACCTTCATCACCCCTGCGGCCATGTAATCATTACTAGCAAAAATGGCCGTTGGTGGTTGCGGTTGGCGAAGCAATTGTAGGCCAGCAGTCACCCCCGACTCAAAAGTAAAGTCTCCCTGAACAACTAAACCCTCGTCAAAGGGAATATTATTTTCTTCTAAAGCCTGCTGATAACCCAATAAACGCATTTCAGTGCCGCTTCTTTCCCGAGCTCCCAAGATAAGACCAATGCGCTTATGGCCAAAATCAATTAGATGCTGAATACTTTGCCTAGCCGCCATCACATCGTCAATTGACACTAATGGACAAGATTGCTCTAAATTTAACGGCGTGATTAATACATAAGGTGTGCTGTTGCTGTCAAGAAAGTCTAATAATTGACGGTTTTCTGTCATCGGCGGAGTTAACACCAAACCGTCCATCCGAGAGCTGGCTAACAAATTTCTTAACTTCGGCAATAAATCAGGCGAGTTATTTTCGCAGGGATGGATCACTAAGCCATAGCCAAACTCGTTACAGGCATCTAAGACGCCCGCCTGTAAATTAATAATATAGGCTGAACTGGGGTTATCGTATAACAAACCAAGTAGTAAAGAACGATCTGCAGCAAGACTTTGCGCCGACTTATTGGGCTGAAAATTTAACTCGTCAATGACTTGCTGGATTTTCTTTCGAGTAGACTCACTAACACGCGGCTCATTGTTAATGACACGTGAAACGGTTTTTGATGAGACCCCCGCTCTTTCAGCAACATCTTGCATGGTTATTTTTTTCATTACTGTATCACACACTCTGCTCTTTAATTAAGTTGTTCGTCGGCTTATAGCCATAGACAGCGAAGAAAGCTATGTAAGTATAGCTCACTAGAGCCAAAATCAAGGACATCTGCAAACCCACTGTATCGGCGAGCAGGCCCTGAAAAATCGGTATCACTGCACCGCCAATAATCGCTAAACAAAGAATACCAGAAGCTTGAGGAGTAGCAGCTCCTAATTTAATAATCGCTAAACTAAAAACAGTGGGAAACATAATCGAATGACATAAACCTACGAGTAAAATAGACCACATCGCTAGCTGACCCGTAGTGAAAACTGATAATAATATGAGCACACTGGCCAAAGCGGTATTAAATGTTAAAAGTACATTGGGCGCAACATGGAACATTAAGTAAAAGCCTAAAAAGCGCCCAAACATCGCGCCGGCCCAAAAAATAACCACATACTGGCTGGCCGATGCCTCGGACATATTGCCGATAGTAGGATCGGCAATAAAATTCACAAGTAAACTGCCAATCGATACCTCTACCCCAACATAAAAGAAAATACCTAATACGCCGTACATTAAATGTCGATGCTTGCATAACAGCGATACCATACTTTTTAGATTTACCGATTGTTTATTTTCATCGAACTCAACATTCGATAAAGACGAATAAGTCGTTGTTGGCAAATCAAACCGACTCAAAAATAGTGCCAGTAACACTAATAATAAAGCGATTACTAAATAAGGAGCTTGTACTTCTTTTGCACTAGGCGACAATTCAGTAAAAGCAGAAAAAATAAAAATAGACGCAATGAAAGGGGCTACCGTTGTTCCTAAGGAATTAAAGCCTTGAGTTAGATTTAATCGATTAGCCGCCGTTTCTTCAGGCCCCATTGAGGTAACATAAGGGTTAGCTGACACCTGCAAACAACACACACCTGTGGCAATTACAAACAAGGCCAGTAAAAAAGCCGTATACGAAGGCAATTGAGCAGCAGGCAAAAACATAACACAACCTACTGCGCTTATTAATAGCCCCAGAACAATCCCTTTTTGATAGCCAATACGATTAATCAACAACCCTAAAGGAATTGAAAACAAAAAATACGCACTAAAAAAACTAAACTGCACCATCATCGCTTGGGTATAATTTAAATCAAAAACACCACGTAAATAAGGCACCAACAAATCATTAAGGCAAGACAACAAACCCCACATAAAAAATATAAAGCTAATAATATAAAGCTCTCTACTCCCCTGCTTAAAGGAGGCGAGAATATTAGATATGCCGTTAGATTGACTCAAGGCTGATAGTCTTTTTTATTTATTAGAAAGATAGCCATCATTATTATCGAAAGAATGATTGACAATAAGATAGTCAATGTAGGGATTTCAACCTCCTCAACACCAACATAGGAGGCAATAAGTTCATTCGCATTATAGGCGCCTATGTGCGGAGCGGTAGAATCAGAAACAGTATTGCCAAAGTAATCAAGCCCACCATTATTGTTGCTGTAATCTAATGGATTAATAGAGGTATTAATAATAGCACCTGCATACTTAGCATTACTTCCACTAAGCAACTTATACATCGAAGCAGAGCTTGAGCCAGCATTTCTCAATTTGGGGTAAAGGAATAAAGCATTATGTGTCAAACCATTCGCTAATGAGAAGGCACTGTACGGATAAAATAAATTATGACTAATATCATACTGTACTCCCTGACTGGCTAACGAAGTGAATATCGGATTGTCGCCGGGCTCTACATAAACCAAGTTGTTATAGAATTTAGTTTCACCGCTGCCACTTTGGAAAACAATTTCTGGTCTAATGGTTGAAGGCACAAAGACCGTGTTATTATAAATAAATGACCCAGTGCTTTCACAGGGAGAATTAACGCCACAATAATCAGAGACATTAAAGATACGTCCATTTTGGACAGCGCCGTTAATCCCATTTATTCGACTACCATCTGCCACACTAATATTATAACGATAGCCTGAATTAACATTATCGCCAAGTATCTGGACAAAACCGCCCTCATTATTATAGCTGAAATTATACTGCACCAAAACGTTAACGTTACCGTAGTCAATATGAACCCCATATGAATCCAATGAACCCGTTGAGTTCATCAAAATATTTTTTTCAATTACCACGTCCTGGCAATTAAAAGTCCAGGTGCCACTTCCCCTTCCGTACATTCTAGGATCAAGAGTTGACCCAGTCCCATCAAAAGTATTATTTTCAACTAAGACATTTGAGGATTTTGTGGGCACAAAACCGGCACCACCCGTATTTAAGAACGAAGAGTTACGTAAGGTAATATTAGAATGCTTATAATCTTCACTTCCATTTGGTAGACCCAGTGGTTTTATCCAAACGCCATAATGCCCCGTTTCACTGACACTTATACTATCCATTATCACATTTGAAATTGTATAAAAAAGATTAGAGCTAGCATTAGATTGTGATTCAAACTTAATGCCATAACCTTGATTCTTGAGCTTAGTATTATATCCCTGCTGAACGCAAGATGTACCCGTTTCTTCTGGAGAATTTGGTGTTGGAAAAATATTATGTATTAAAAGATCGCTAAAAGTGAATTGACTTAAGTCTCTAGAACTAGCGACTACCTTTACACCGAATCTGACATCTCTTCCTGATCCATAACTATTTTCGCAACCACCAAAACCACTCAACTTTTTTGTCACGCCGTTGCTATTATGGGATGCTTGATTAGTCAATTCTAATCCGCTTATATCGTAATGATCATCGTTGAAAAGCAAAATGCTCGCCTGGAAACCATCACCATCAATTTTTGGCCGTTCGCCATTACCATAAGAAGATATGATGATTGGATTATTTTGAATGCCGGAACCTTTAGGCCATAGCATTCCTTGCCATGTTTCGCCTGACTTGAATAACAGCCTGTCCCCTGCTGACAAAATCAAACTATTAACACGCGCCAAACTTTGAAACGATGATGATGGCGTTAAACCATTATTGGAATCATCTCCATCCACTTGACTAACATAGTAATCGGCGGCATGGGCAATTATCGGAAAAATGGTTAATGACAAACTAAGAATATGTTTAAGCATTTTGATATACCATTCAAATCTATCAATCGTAGCTATATTATCATAATGAATTTCTATAAAAAAACCCCACCAAATGGTAGGGTTTTAATTAGATCCGAAGAGTTTTATCTAACTTAAACAATTCGTTTAGACAGATAAGTACGAATCGATACTAGAGCTAAACCTGCGGCAAGCAATAGTTGAAATAAAACTGGAGTCATAGGGATTTCTTCTACGACCGGTAGCGGCACGGAAGCTGGATCAATTTCCGATTGCAATGCCGCAGTTTCAAAAAAAGTACCCTCAAATGCTATATTATCAATCTGGGCAACGCCATACTGTCCAAAGGTTCCGGAAGAATTAAACTTAAATCTAAATGCAGCAGTTTCTCCTGGAGGCAGGTAAGCAGATGATTCTATAATACTCGCTATCGATGCAGAAGCTTGATTAACAACTTTGCCATTTGCAGCTGGGCAAGCACCCCAATCAACACTTTCTATAAGCCTACCCGCCGCCAATTCGGTACCTTCTTCCTTATTAATTAAGTTGCTACTATCCCTTAAATAGGTAACCTCTAATAAATATGGAGAACGATTATTATTATTGCAGCTATTATTACCTGATCTAGCATCAAAGTGGACAAACTCAAGCCTAAAATAATAATCGCTATTATTGGTAACTGAAAAATCACCCGCTAGGCCAGCATCATCATTCGAGGTTGAGGATTGCGCAACACCACTCTTCGTGAACTTCCAAGATTTTGCGCAATTACTGTCATATGGGCAAACTCTTTCGCCTATTTTGTCTGAGACCAAGACATTTTCACCAACCGACTGACTACCGTCGCAAGCTTGATTAGTTGCAAATGATGGGTCATCTGTACAAGCTTTTTCGAAAGAAATACTATTTGAATTTGTATCAGATAGTACCTTTGCTCCATTGATACTGTCGTTTGCAAGACCTGATACGTATACAGCATCTCCCAATGTGAAATTATGGCCGGAATTACTTAATGTGATCGTTGTTTCTGAAACACAACTCGCAGAAGTGAAATTTACTTCTTCATAGGAAGGACTTGTACCCGCAAGCGGCCAGCGCTCGATAAACTCACCATTACCTCCACAACCACCACCAAAATTATTGCCATTTAGAAACCCATTATTCGTGGCAACTCCGTTACCAGATAACCCTGCATTTGAGGCATCAACACCAACCGAGCCACTTAGATAATGACCATCTAAAGAAATACTGCCAACCGGAGTATCATCATAAGTCGAATTAGTATCAGGCGTGCTGTCATTTACGCTCCCACTACCACCAACAGAAAAATTTTGCCAACCGATTAAATGTGCGCCACTTCCTGCGAAAACATTTAAGCTGATAGATAAAAAAATTGAG
>DDDX01000100.1 GCA_002339085.1 Cellvibrionales bacterium UBA1969 | reverse complement strand
AAAACTATCAATCGCATCAACATTGGCTTTAATATCGTTTAGCAATATTTGGGTATTCTCTCCCTGCTTAAGCTCGATGATCACTTCACCGCGCCCTTCAATCGCAGATGAACGAATCTCTTTTATACCGCCTAATTGCTTGACCGCCTCCTCTATCCGCTTGCAGATATTCACTTCAACTTCTTTAGGCCCAGCACCAGGGTAGTTGACTGACACCTTGATAATATCAATCTTTATTTGCGGGAAAAATTCCTTATCAAGCAGGGGAAAAGTCAACAAGCCTGATACCAAAATGAACACCATGAATAATTTGGCGGCAATTGGGTTGTCAATGAACCAGGTTACAACACTTCTCATGAAAAAACTCGCTTATTCTCATCGGGCATTTTAATCACTAGCAGAAAAGGCGTCTGCTTGGATATTATGTCGCTGGCCAGCGTCTGAAGCCGATATCTGCATACCCTCGTACGCAAAGGGCAAATCTGAAATAATCACTGCAAGATCGCGCTGGCCCTGAAAGGATTTAGGAAGCTGGACTAAAGCAAAATCACGATCAACCTGTAGAGGCGTAATCATTTGATTAACCAATCGACCATCAACCAGCAACCAAATCAAATTTTTCTGCCTTAAGGCTTTTCTAGGAATCTGAATCGAGCGCTCAACACTATCGCCCTCAACCATTGCTGTCAGGTATTGGCCTATTGCCAGCGGCGGATTCATCCTCTCAGCCTTGCTACTTACTTCGAGCTGAGCACTTGTCAAGGATTGAAATGGGGTTTCAAGACTAGCGACTAGGTAATATTGACGACTGCTCGTATCGACAGCGGCTTCAATACGATCAATATGAGCCATCCACTGAAACTGCTTTGTACCGTATTTTGCAAAAAGTTTGACTTGCTTGGCAGCCCCCGAATGAACCGTTATAAACGCACGCTGATCGGCAGTAATCGGAAGTCTGACTTCGGCTGTCGCGGTACTGTAGATATCAGCCAGTGACATGCCTTGAGTAACAAACTGACCTAAGTCAGCATGCTTAGATAACAGCTGGCCAGTGAATGGCGCTTTAATTTTAGTGCGAGATAAATTCAGTCGAGCCTGTTGTAAGTTAGCCTCGGCACCTGCAACAGTCGACCGAGCACTGGCTAATTGCGGTTTGCGCAAAAATAAATCATTTGAAGCTTGATCACCAAGATCGCGCCACTCTCGTTTAGCCTGTTTAACCTTACCCAGCTCTGACGCGAGCAATTGCTTCGCATTGGCTAATTCAGCCTCAGCATTAAAGATAGCATTGCGGTAGTCATCATCCTCAAGACTCAATAATACTTGACCGGCCTCAAAACTGCCCCCAACTACAAAGGCATTGTCTATCTGCTTAATTCGACCCGCAACCTGAGCAGACAATACACTGGAGATTTCAGCCGTGACTAAGCCTTGGCTTTTTAGCCAGACACGGTGACTCGCGACATCAAACAGAGCAACATCAACGACTACATCTTTTGGTTCGTCACTTGCCTTGATGGCAGGCTCAGGCTTACCGGTCGCTATCAACCAAGCAATAAGAGATCCCAGTAACAGAACGACCACATAGTAGAGAGGTTTTTTTTCAGAGCCTAGCATCAATTCACCTGAATTTTTAAAGATAATAATTCTGTATTCTAGCAGAAATTAGTCCTTATTATGATCGCATAATAGGCTGGTTAAAACGCTTATTATTACCCAATTTTTGATGATCAAATAGGGCAAACGAAGGTTATTTGCAATTAGACTTTTTAGCCTGGCTGGATCATTACTTGCGCCCTATTGATTCATGCAGCCGGTTTCGATTAACATCTCCAAGCACTAGGCGACCACTAACCTTGCAAATAAATTTTTATTTATTTGCATATGACAATAAAGGCATACCATGACTATTGGCTCTTGGGACCCAAATGAAAAAAAAACCACCGCTAATGATGAAGTCAACAGCGAATTATTAGCCTGCTTTATCGCTGCGACAAAAAAACTACCCTGTGAATTAAACACAATACTCCGAAAGGAGCAGCTTCAACAATCACAAATCATCGAGGCCAGCGCCTCAGCTTGGCAGATTGCCATTAATGAATTCAGCAATGAAGAATTGGTTTTACTGATTCAATTTTTTACGGTTGTTGAAGCTCAACTACCCACTTGGGCTGCAGGCGCAAAATCTCCAGCCATTTTGATCAATAGAGAACTGCGACGCCGGGGTGAAAAATTAAACAAAGAGATATTACTATGGATAAAAAATAATACCGACAACCGCTTTATACCCAACGGCTCACCGATTTAAAATGAACCTAAAGTGCAATGGGTATAGCTCAGTCTTTGGTCTGATTGAATTTTGCTAACTGTTCGGCAGTAGCCTCCTGCTGATAGGCTTGCTTCCATTCTGAATAGGGCATGCCGTAAATAATTTCTCGAGCGCCGTCGTAGTCAATCACTTGGCCTTGATCTTCGGCAGCCGCCATATACCACTTAGACAAACAATTTCGGCAGAAATTAGCCAAATTCATCAGGTCAATATTTTGCACTGATTTATTCTCATCCAAGTGAGCGATTAAGCGACGGAATACAGCCGCTTCAATGGCCTGCTGGCTATGGTTTTTTTCAGTCATAACATTCCTTTTGGCTGAATAATCGCTATGATATAAAACACTACAACGATTGGTAATAGTTCATCAGGATTTCCGCCACCTCAGGGCGTGAAAATTCTGGCGGAGGTGCGATACCATTACCCAACATTTCACGCACTTTCGTACCGGACAGCAAGACAAAATCTTCTTTATCATGATCCGGTGCGTCTTTCATCATCACAACCTTGTTAAGCTTTTTAGAATAAGCGGTATGGTCAGCTTCATAGATGGCAATCTCTAATGCTCCCTCAGGTACCCTCTCATCAAAGATAGTTTGCGCGTCAAAGGCACCGTAAAAATCACCCACCCCTGCATGATCACGACCCACAATTAAATGCGTACAGCCGCAGTTTTGACGGAAAACGGCATGCAATACAGCCTCTCTTGGCCCAGCATAGAGCATATCAAAACCGTAACCAGTCACCATCACAGAATTAGGTGGAAAGTACAATTCGACCATTTTACGGATTGAGGCATCTCGAACCTCTGCAGGAATATCACCCGGCTTTAACTTACCAAGCAACATGTGAACTAAACAGCCGTCCGCATCTAAATCTTCTAGTGCCATACGGCATAACTCTTCATGCGCACGGTGCATAGGATTTCGAGTTTGAAAAGCCACGGCTTTTTGCCAGCCAAGAGATTCCATTTCAGAGCGAATTTCAACGGCCGTTCGGTAAGTATCAGGAAAATCACTTTGAAAATAAGAATAGCTAAGCACGTCAATGGGACCAGATAGCAAGACCCGCCCCTGGGAAGTGAATGCCGCAACGCCTGGATGCTCAGAATCTAATGTACCAAAAACCTGTTCGACCATTGCGTCCATCTGCTGATCTGAAACTGTTTCAATCGCTTGAACCTGCATAACGGCTAAAACTGGCTGCCCGTCTACATTAGGATCTTTTAGCGCAATCCGCTGACCCACTGAGATACCATCGGCACCCTCGACTAAGTTAACAATTGGCACAGGCCAAAATAAGCCGTCAGCGGTATGCAGTGTTTCTGCAACCGAGACAGCATCAGCAAGATTCATATAACCCAATAAGGGGGTAAAGTAACCAGCGCCTAACATGACCGCATTGGCAGCTGCCGCAGAACTGAGCGTAATAGAGGCTAAATTATTTGCTTCGTTAAAAAGTGATTCTCTTGCTGATGGATCAGCGACATATAGTGGCATTAAAACATCAGCGCCATGAGGCTTAATCATTGAGTACTCCGTCTATTAGTTAACATAAATTGAATATAAAATATTAGATGATGCCGCGCTCGCGCAAAACATTTAAAAGAGTATCAACCTCTTCTTGCAAAGACATTTCATGGCTATTCAAAATAACTTCGGCATTAAGCGGTGGCTCATAGGGATCATCTATGCCCGTAAAGTTTTTGATTTCACCCGCGCGTGCTTTTTTATAGAGCCCTTTTGGGTCTCGACTTTCGGCAACATCTAAGGGAACGTCAACAAACACTTCAATAAAATCCATGCCCGCTTCTTCATGCAGTTGCCTAACGGTATCTCTATCTTCACGATAAGGACTTACAAAGCTCGACAAGGCTATCACACCCGTATCGACAAACAACTTCGCTATTTCGCCGATGCGACGAATATTCTCAGTTCGATCCTCGGCAGAGAAGCCTAAGTTTTTATTGATACCCAGGCGAACATTATCACCATCAAGACGGTAGCTTAGCCGACCAGCCTCATAAAGCGCTCCCTCAAGAGCAACAGCAACTGTGCTTTTTCCACTGCCAGACAAGCCAGTAAACCAAAGCGTTGCACCTTTTTGGCCCAGTAACCTACCACGATGCTCACGACTGATATCCCCTTCATGCCAATGCACATTGGTAGCTTTTTGTTCTGTCATAATAATATCTCAACGTAATGAAAAGGGAGAACCCTATGCAATATTCAAAAACCAGAATGATAAACGGCGAAAAATGATTCGAAGTCCCTCTAATGAAAAAGTCAATTCACCAAACTCGCAATAGCTAATCGCATTCGGCTATCAGACTGTAGGGGGGCGTATTCTATGACATCGGAACAAAACAAACAAATAAGGACCAAAAAAGCGAACCTGACATTGAAAAATTACAAGAAAATATTGCATTAAATTCAAGGATTTAAATTCATACCGTGGAACAAGAATATTAACGATATTTAGTAAAGCCGAGGGTTTAAGCGACAAAACTAAATGCTTGTTTTTTGATCGATCAGAGGGCCTTTATATATGTTAACACAGCATCATAAAATCGGGAGACAATTAACTAAAACAAACTTTAATCCTGAGCATAAAGAACGCTTAGTAAACTAATTGAAACACAGTCTTTAAGCCTACTGATCACGAGCTGAATACTATGCAATATTGGATATCCCTAGTTAACACCACGGAAGTCGATCAATTTGTTGAGATTGCCAAAAAAGCAGAAGAATTAGGCTTTGATGGAATTTCTGTTCCTGATCATCTTATTTATCCAACCAATATAGAAACACCTTACCCCTACACTGCTGACGGAAAAGTCTGGTGGCCGAACACTAACCCTTGGCCAGATCCCTGGGTCACATTAACCGCTATGGGTGTTGCAACCCAACGCTTAAGACTTGCAACCAATATTTATCTTGCCGCCCTCAGAGACCCTTTTACCGTTGCCAGAACCGTAAGCGGTACCGCTATTTTTACCAACAACCGCGCAATAATGGGCGTATCGGCCGGCTGGTTAAAAGAAGAATTTGATTTAATGGGTATTGAGATGAAAGATCGCGGCCGGCGCCTCGATGAGATTATTGATTGTGTAAATGCGCTCAACACCGGTTTACCCGTCTCACATCATGGTGAGTTTTTTGATTATGACGATGTTATTCTATCACCTGCACCGACTAAACCCGTGCCCGTATGGGTCGGCGGTGCCAGCAAGCCTGCGTTAAGGCGAGCTGCCAATAATGACGGCTGGCTAGGTGTTCCGATGACACTTAAGGACCTCTCTAAAACAATTAATACCTTATTTCAGCTTCGTCGCGAAAATGGTAAATATGAACTTCCCTTTGAAGTATCTATCACCGCCTTAGAAGCAATAACGCCAGACTTTCTCGATAGTTTAGACCCTGCCGGACAGTACTTCTCAAATGTTTTACCCTGGACCCCTTCACCTTGGGGCCGTGCATTTTGGATTAAGGAAGGAGAAGATCATACCCAATTAGAAGTAAAATTTAAGGCCATGGAACGGTTTAAGAAAATGATGCAGCAAATGAATATATGGCAGCAAGATTAGCCAAGTTGGTAAAAAATAACATATACTTAATCGCTAAGGATTGCTGGCTATTAAGGGCTGAACTACCTCAAACACAGCCATAACAAATCGGTTGGAGATTACTGCGAAATGCCGAGAATTATTTTACTGTTTCTATGCTGCATCATTGGTTTTTTCGCCTACCGATGGATACGCAAGCAATATCAAAACAACAGCCGCCATACAGCGGTTAAGCTCAGCATGGCTTTGGTCGTCGCAGGCCTATTGATCCTTGCAGCAACTGGTAAAATTCATTGGGTAGGAGCGGCACTTGCCAGTCTTATAGCGGCCCTGCGGTTCGCACTGCCAATGCTGATAAAAAGCTTACCATTAATCGCTCGCCTGTTTGGCCAACGGCAGCAGGCGAACAGATCACAAAGCGACACGCCGATCACGTCAACTCAGATGAGTAAACAAGAAGCCATGGATGTGCTAGGATTATCTAAAGAGCAATTAAATGAGGAAGCCATTATTCAGGCCCATCGTGGCCTAATACAAAAAGTGCACCCAGATCGAGGCGGTAACGCTCATTTAGCCCAGCGCGTCAATTTAGCTAAAGACTGCTTATTAAAGCAACTCAGCTAAAAACCTCGTGATTTAATCGCTTCGTGATCAGTGACTAAACGTTGCGCTTCTTCAATGTGTAAGGATTCGATAAGCTTGCCGTTCACCACCGCTAAACCCTCACCATTTTGCTCTGCCTTCCGCCAAGCCTGAAGAATATCTTTAGCTTCAGCAAGTGCTTCTGGATTCACACCAAAAGTGCTGTTAGTGATTGACAGTTGATTAGGATGAATCACTGTTTTGCCACTAAAGCCAAGCGATCTTCCTTGCTCTGCCTGTTGCGCTAATAATACCTGATCGTTTAAGTTGAGACAGACGCCGTCCAGAATATCGACGCCACACTCTCGAGCAGCAAGCACACATTGAGACAGAGAAAAAAGCAAACCTAAGCGCTGATCATCGTCACCTAAACGCAATTCTTTAGCTAGGTCAGAGGTCCCCATGACGAGACAGTTTATTGATTCATTAGCCTGAACTATAGCGCGAGCATTCATAACCCCGGCTGGCGTTTCAATCATGGGCCAAAGGCTTAAATGATCGAGATTAGCTGAGTCTAGAGCATGCTGAACGGCCAAAACATCATTAGCGGTCTCAACTTTCGGTACTGCAATAGCAGATAAATGTAGACTTGGGGGTAATGTCGTTAACAATTCAGCAAGGTATTTTATGTCATCATAATACCAGGCGCTATCAACCGCATTAATACGAAGCACTAATTCTCTCGGGCCATAATTTGCATGAGCAAGCTGTTCGCACAGCGCCTGCCTAGCCAAACCCTTGTCGCAAGGGGCAACTGCATCCTCAAGGTCAAAAATAATAACATCAGCCGGCAACGATTGCGCCTTAGTCATAGCCCTTTGATTAGTAGCTGGCATATAAAGGGCTGACCGCCTAAGACTGTTAGAGACTATATGATTAATCATAAAAACAAACCACTAAATATTTAAAATTGATCTTATCCATGGAATAGTCAGACGGCGCTTTGAACTTAAGGCCTGGACGTCTAAATCGGATAATAGCGCACTAAGATCGCCAAGGTTACGTGAGCATCGAGCCAACAAAAAATTAGCCACATCAAGGGACAATGTTAATCCTAAACGATTCGCTTTAAATTGAAGTAAGTCTACTTTCTGCGCATCATCTAAGAGCTGTAATTGAAAACCTGTTGCCCATTTCAATCTTGACTTTAGATCAAGCAAGTCACAGTCTAAGTCATTGGCAAGCGTATGAGCACCTAACAACAGGCAGGCACTAGGCTTATTTTTTAACTTCTCTAGCAAGTAAAAAAGTTGCTCTTGCCAGAACCGTCGACCACTGACAGCATCTATATTATCTATCACTAACACATCAAAATTTTCTAATGAGTCAAAATAGTTAACAACCGCTTCATCATCAACTGACTGTTCAAAGATCTCAAGTAACGCAAGAAAATCAACATACATAGCTGAAAAACCAGCCTTTAAAGCCTCTGAAGAGCACGCCTGCAGCAAATGACTAACACCGCCACCCTGACTGCCGGTAAGGTAAATCCATCCCGCTGATCCCTTCGATAACTCACGTATTGATTCAACAGCAACTGAGTCACGCTCAGACCAAAAGCTCTCAAAAATCGCCTCATCATCTAACTTTAAAGCTAATGGTACTTGTTTGGAAATAATTCGGGCCAAAATAAATCCTATTATAAGTAATCATGTTAACTGCTTATTCTTTTAGCTTCGGGCTAGACTGACCAAACTCGTCATTATAAAGATGACTGGCCTTATAGTTACTTAATCCCTCTGCAGCCAACACAGATAGAATAGCCGTGACAGGTAATGCTAGCAGCACACCAACGAAACCGAATAACTGCCCGCCTGCTAAGATAGCAAAAATAACAACGACAGGATGCAGGCCAATTTTATCTCCGACCAAGATCGGCGTTAAAAACAAACTCTCTAGCAACTGCCCGGCACCAAACACCAATAACACCGCAAGTAAATATATCCATTCTTGAAACTGGGCAAGTGCAGCAATCCCTGCCAGCAATATACCTACTGCAACACCAAGATAAGGGACAATACTAGCTAAACCCGCAGTGAGCCCCAATAATAAAGCTAAATCGATACCAATAATACTCAACCCAACAGCATATATTAAGCCAAGCAGCAACATAATCAGTAGCTGCCCTCTTAGGAATTCACCTAATACCGCATCGCACTGATTCGCTAACCGCTTAACTTGATCGACTCGTGAGCGTGGAAGAATCTGTAGTAATTGCGCAACAAAAACATCCCAATCACGGAGCATAAAAAACGCCACCACTGGCACTAAGGCAAACGCACCTAGCCAAGCAATAACGGCGTAACCAGAGCGGGTTAAATTACTGACTAATAAACCTAAAAAGCCACTAGCGCTCTGCCAGTCACTTGAAAGTTTACTCTTAAGCTCATTAAATATTTCTGTAGGCTCATTTAAGCCAGTTAAACTCTGTAATAACGGTAGCGTCTGCTGATAAAACCATTCGATAATGGTCGGTAGTGACTGCAATAAAGAATCCATTTGAGCGGCCAACAAAGGAATTAAAAACAGCAAGATTGCAATAATCAAAGCAGCTAAAAAACTAAAAATAATTAGCACGGCAAGAGTTCGAGACAATCCCCTTGCTTCCAACTTATCAGCCAAGGGATCAGCTAGATAAGCCATCAATCCAGCAATAACAAAAGGTGCCATCATGCCACGCAAAAGATAGACGATAAAACATAAAGAAGTAGCTGTTGCCAGCCAAAAGAAAACTTTAAATTTTGCATCATCATTCATATCAAGACAATCCTGAAATTATTGACAAACTCAATTATAGTAAATTATCGCTGGCGCCAAACATAATGCAAGCTCACCGTATTAATTTTCGGTTTAACGTCGATGCTTGGTATTACATTCTTTGGTGACTGCAATTCTAGTGAATCATTTAACGCCAGCAAAGCTTGGATTTTTTGCAATTGAACCACCGCATCTAAATAAAAATAACAGCTCGATTGATCCACCGAATGGAGCCGAATAGTATCTAAAGCCGGAACAGCGCGCAAAGATTGACTTAAGCTAGTGAAGTCCTGTAATGATTGAATACCATCAACTTGTATCAGCCATTCATTATTTGGCATCTTTTCTGAAGTCACAACGGCATAATCGTTAGCCATTTTATCGGCGATTAAGTCTATGCCTAAATCACTAAACTCAAGCAGGTCATCGCCCCTGTAAAATTCAACTAACTCGCTATTTTGATAACTTAATATCCATTGCCCATACCATTGGCCGGAAGTCATGCGACTGATTTTACCAGCCAGAACCGCACCATGAGCATAACGATCTGAACTGGCGATAATTTTATCCATGGATAATGCCCAAATATCGTCTTCACTGATAGTAGAAAGTTCTTCCAAATCTAATAGCGGCTGAACAACAGGAATACCTCTCCGTTTTGCAGCGGATTGCAGTTGACTAAAGTGGTCCGGAGACCGTTCACTGTTAATGATCTGACGCTTAGCGCCATCTTGAACCACCAGCCAAATTAGCACTTCAGGTCGACTCGCTTGCCAAAAAGGGGCTGAAGCCGACATTAATAACTGCTTAACCGCTTCTGATTTGAAGGCAAACTCAACCATCAGCTGCGAGGATTGAACATTCTCTGGCATTTTAGCCTCAGAAATACGCGCATCGTTTGCCATCACTTGATTAGCCATATAATCAACCGATGGTAGTGTATCTTGATAATAAGAATAGCTAGCAAGTAATTGATCCGCTGAAGTAATATTTTTGGCCAATACAGGGTATTTCTTTAGCGCATCAATATCGCCGGTTGCTCGTACAAAAACCGTTTCCAACGCTTTTTGGCTTGCGAATAAACGCTGTTGTTTAGCTTCTGAATCAATAGCTAGCCTTACACTGTAAAGATCAATAAATTCAGCTGCTACTGAGAAACTACTATGAATAAAAAAACAAGCCAGCAGAAATGCTGTACAATTCTGCCGTAAATCCTTCATCGAAGCGCGTCCTATGCGCTGCGACGATAGGTAAACAAATAGGTGCTTCAACCGTTTCTTCATGAGGCCAACATCTCTGCCAAAAGTCTAAACTTAATTACACGGAAAAAAAAACCATTGCACTATTACTATAGCAAGAAGCCGTCAAACTTTAACAGTCAAATCACGGCACTTCTTAGCAATCTGGCAAAAAGGCCATTGCTAAACACTGCAGATTAATGAGCAATCGAGTACAATATGAAACTAATCGATTAGAACTCAATATGGCATCAGCTCTTAAGATGCTCACCCTTAAAGGTCTGTACGTAAAATGAGCAGTGATCATAACAAAGCAAAGGCTGTCAGCCTGTCCTATAAGGATGCTGGCGTTGATATTGATGCAGGTAATGCACTGGTAGAAAGAATCAAAGGCGTAGCAAAAAAAACAATGAGACCCGAGGTCATGGGTGGCCTCGGCGGATTCGGGGCGCTTTGCAAGCTTCCCAGCGGCTATAAAAACCCCGTATTAGTGGCCGGAACTGATGGCGTTGGAACCAAACTTAAACTCGCCCTCGACAGTGGTTATCATGAGGGAGTGGGCATTGATTTAGTTGCCATGTGCGTCAACGATCTCGTCGTGGCCGGTGCCGAACCCTTATTCTTTCTTGATTATTATGCCTCAGCTGCGCTGGATGTTGATGTCGCGGCCACGGTTGTTGAAAGCATTGGTGAGGGATGCCTGCAAGCTGGCGCGGCCTTAATTGGCGGCGAAACGGCCGAGATGCCTGGCCTGTATGCTAAAGGCGATTATGACCTGGCAGGTTTTTGTGTGGGCGTTGTAGAAGAAGATGGTGTTATTGATGGCTCAAAAACTGCCGCAGGTGATGCCATTATCGCCCTCGCCTCCTCAGGTCCCCATTCTAATGGCTATTCCTTAATTCGAAAGATTATCGGTCATTGCGACGCTGACCTGGATCAAGACTTCGGTCAATCAAGCCTCGGAAAAACTTTATTAACACCGACACGAATCTATGTAAAATCATTACTAAAGCTGCAAGAAAACATGACTATCAATGCCATTGCTCATATCACAGGCGGCGGTTTATTAGAAAATATTCCTCGTGTTTTACCCGATAATACGCAGGCAGATATCAACACTAGCAGCTGGAAAATGCCAGCTATTTTTGATTGGCTGCAGCAGCAAGGAAACGTTGAACAAGAAGAAATGTATCGTACCTTTAATTGCGGTATCGGTATGATCGTGGTCGTTCCTGCAGCTCAGCTTGAGGATGCTATATCGTTACTAACAGCGGAAGGTGAAAATGCTTGGCATGTCGGTAATATCAGCGAATCAACACAAGGTAAAGCGCAAGTGAACTTGGTTGACTAGCCCAATGAAAAAAGCCGCAAGCATCGTCGTATTAATTTCTGGTAGTGGTAGCAACTTGCAGTCTATTATTGAGGCCTGCCAAAGTGATCAAATTAATGGCCAAATCAAACGAGTCATCAGTAACCGCCCGAAAGCTTTTGGACTCCAAAGAGCCAGTGAAGCGGGTATAGACACTCTCTGCATTGATCACACAAAATTCGATTCACGGCCTGCCTATGACGCAGAGCTTGCCAAACGCATCATCGAGCTCAACCCCGATATCGTGGTATTAGCCGGCTTTATGCGCATTTTAACTTCTGAATTTGTGGCTGTTTTCGAGGGCAAATTATTGAACATTCACCCCTCATTGCTGCCTAAGTACCCTGGGCTTAACACCCACCAACGAGCGATTGATGACGGACAAAAACAAGCGGGAGTGACCGTCCATTTCGTTACCGAAGAGCTAGATGGCGGACCGTCAATACTGCAGGCAGAAGTGCCTATCTTAAACAGCGATAATGCCGATACTTTAGCCGCCAAAGTCCTGATCGAGGAACATAAGATTTACCCTCAAGTCATTGCCTGGTTAGCAGAAGAAAGACTGAAACTGATTAATGGAGATGCCTTTCTTGACCAACATAAACTCCCAGAAAATGGTTATAAAGCCGATTAAAAACACGCGTGCCATTCCATTGTTAATATTCTCGCTATCGCCTTGCATACCTTTCAAGCGACTCAGTTTCTCAGCATTAACGAGCTTGGCGCTGATTCTTTGTATCTTTCTTTATTCATCATTGTCGTTGTCTTCATTGCCAATGACAGACACCGGCCCACTCGCCAAAGCCCTTAACTATGAAGCACGTTATCATGCCAGAATAAAAGGCCTAAACGTCAAAGGGATAAAAACAATAAAAAAAACGGGTGATAACCGTTACCAAGCTAGCTGGAAAGCTAAGGCTCTATGGCTGAAAGTTGACGAATGGTCTGAATTTGAAATGACAAAAGATAATATGATCAGACCCATTAAGTACCACTACCAAAAAAAGGGTTTTGGTAAAAACGAGAGAATTAATTTATATTTTGACTGGAAAAATCAACGATTGATCGGGGAAACAATTAAGAATAAAACGGTTGATAAAAAACAATTTTCTCTTACACCAGGCGTGCAAAACAAACTTACCTATCAAATTCAAATGCAGCTAGACCTTATCAGCAACTCACTGACAGGCTCGCCGCCTGAGACACTGTCTTATCATATTGCAAGCGATCGAGGCCTTGAGAAATATCTCTTTACGCGAAACAATGAAGCATCAGGTCATCGAAAATTAGATAAGAAAAATCTAACCGCTTTCAGCCGTCAAAAGAAAAATCGCTTAGTTGCAATTCATTTCGACCAAGACATCTTTTTTATTCCGGCGCTCATCCGTCAAAGCAAAAATGATAAAACCAATGACATTCACCTAAGTGACTGGCAGTTATTAATCAACTAAAAACTATCAGCAACAAGGTCTAATACACCTATAATAAGTAATTACTCATCCTCTAATTTCACCGAAAATCGATCCGTATAGAATTTAAATCGCTCATAAAGTGCTTCTTTATTTAAGCCAAAATCTTTTTTCAAATCATAGCGAACTCGACCATATTTACCACGAGGATTGGCCGTAACATACGCTTGCATGGCATCCTTCACTTCGCTGGTCATCGGCAATCCCGCAAGCGCATAAATACGCTCAATGGTCTGAATATCCTCCGACATAAACTGATCGAAATTCACGTGAATCACCTGCTCTGCTGGCAGACTGTCAATATCACGCACGCAGGCTTGCAACATGCGCTCAACTCGATCAACCCAGTAATCGCCAATCGCATGCGCATTCACGGGTGAGCGACTCATCCGTGCCGAATAAGTCACCATAGTAATCAGTGATGTTGCCACTGAAACTGGGTCACGATGAGGAATGACAAATGTCGCATCGGGAAAGGTGCTCTTTAGGGGTTTCAACTGCTCCATATGTTGCGGCGATTTTAAGATCCATCGATCAGGCCCGCGCTGCCATTGCAGGGCCTTCAATGCGCGCTTCATGTATTGATAATGTGGCGTTTGATCATGCGCTAAATAATAATCTCTCCACTTAGGCATTAAGGCATAGTTTTCAAGCAACATCGTTGAAAAATCAAGAAACTGTAATTCAATCTCTTCGTGAACATGCTCAGGATACATATCATGCATATTTTTAAAATATGGCATGATTTGATCTTGCATGGCTAATTGATCGCGGCAACGTTGAATCCGAGGATCTTCACCCCCACGCTGTAAATCTTCAGCCGGATCAGGAAAAGGCTCAAGCGACTCCCAATATGGCAAAGAGCGCAACCGCTTATCGACAGAAATAAGGTTTAGCATATGGGTCGTGCCGCTTCGAGGTAAGCCAGCAATAACAATAGGCCGCTCAAAGGGAATATCGTCAATTGATGGGTTTTTATTCATTAGATCGACTAACCGAAGCCGTTGCACAAGGTTACGCACCAAAAAACCAAAGCTCAACGATCGACCCATGGGACTAAGCTCTGCGTCTGCATCCATCTGCTGCATAATCAATGATAAACGGCCAACGAATTCCATATCACCAAAATCATTTAAACCCGTCTGCTCACGAGCTGAATCCATCGCAGTTTCTGGGCTAAGTAAGATACGAGGCTGTCTTGCTGCATCATCCAATACTTGCTGAATAAAATCGGGATAAACCGGATCCTTTAAATCCGAAATAAAGACATCGCTAGCTGATAAACTCATAAACTGTTTTACCTAATGTTAAGTATTTCTATGTCAATGGACAGCTTATATGCTCAGCGCAAAAATTAAGCCTTGGGCAAGGTGACGCCTCGCTGACCTTGGTATTTACCATTACGGTCTTTGTAGCTCACATCACACACTTCATCTGTCTCATAAAATAACATTTGCGCGACGCCTTCATTGGCGTAGATCTTGGCGGGTAAAGTCGTCGTATTAGAAAATTCTAAGGTGACATGCCCTTCCCATTCTGGCTCTAAGGGCGTGACGTTGACGATAATGCCACATCGCGCATAAGTCGATTTACCCAAACAGACGGTCAAAACACTGCGAGGAATCTTAAAATATTCAACTGTGCTGGCCAACGCAAAAGAATTAGGGGGAATGATACAGTGATCTGCTTCTACATCTATGAAACTATTTTCATCAAAGTTCTTAGGGTCAACGGTAGTTGAATGAACATTGGTGAAAATTTTAAATTTATTCGAACAACGTACGTCATAGCCATAGCTTGAGGTGCCGTAAGAGATCACCCGCTGGCCATCATTCTCTCGCACCTGACCTCGCTCAAACGGTGATATCATGTCTTCATTTTCAGACATGCGGCGAATCCAGTGATCAGATTTAATACTCATAATTTCTCTCTCAATCAAATATAAAATAATTAGGCGGTGACCTAATCATCAGTAATAGTGATATCTGGTATTGTTGCCGTTGCCGATTGACCTTCCAATTGCAGGCGAATCGCTAGCTTCAGGGCAATCTGGCGATATTGCATACTCAGGGAACCTTCAGGAAGAACGGCCATTATAGGTTGCCCATGATCTAATCCTTTTCGTAGATCGAAGCTCAACGGAATCGATCCCAGTAGAGAGACATCGTATTCAGAGGCAATGGCCTCACCCCCACCCTCACCAAAGATCGCCTCCTCGTGGCTACATTGACTGCAAATATGGGTGGACATATTTTCGATCACACCAAGACAAGGCACATCAACCTTACGGAACATCTCAATGCCCTTTTTAGCATCCAGCAAAGCAAGATCCTGTGGCGTAGTCACCACCACGGATCCACTCACCGGTATTTGCTGGGAAAGGGTTAAGTGAATATCGCCAGTCCCTGGGGGCATATCGATAATCAAATAGTCCAACTCAGGCCATAGCGTTTGATTAATAATTTGCGTTAATGCGCCACTGACCATGGGCCCTCGCCATACCATGGGCGTTTTCTCTGTTACTAAGTAACCCATCGACATCGTCTGTAGACCCAGTGCTTCAATAGGCATAAAAAACTTCTGCTCTTTAACTTCTGGTCGCTGCTGCTCAGAGACGCCCAGCATCATGGGTAAAGATGGCCCATAAATGTCAGCGTCCAAGATGCCGACACTTGCCCCTTCATACTGTAAAGCCAGCGCAATATTTAATGCCGTTGTCGACTTGCCGACGCCACCCTTACCTGAGGTAATCGCAATCAAATGTTTAATATTGTCTAAGCTATTGCCTTGCTTAGCCTTATCCGACACGATGATCTTATGCGAAACATTCACACTCAGGGTTAAATGTGGCAAGGCGCTTTCAAGTAATTGATTCGTAAAATGTCGTAATGATTCTACTGCGCCACCACTGGGATAAGTCAGGACGATATTCACCGTAGCTTGATCATCCGATATTAGCAATGATACCTTGGCGCCCGATGCGGCAAGCGACAGCTCCAGTGAAGGATCGACCCATTCATAAATACGATCGATTAATGGTTGATGCAGGTCCTGCATTTATCTCCTAGCACGTGAAAGCTTCGCTTTTATATCCGTCCGATCGCCGGTAACCATCATTGAATATCATCTAAAGAACAATCTAAAGAACAGACGCTCTAGAGCGCTCGTTACCGAACAATATTATAAAGATTTTTGCAGCACTTAGGGAGCTAAATAAGACCAACCCCCCCACAAGCCTACCGTATTATATTCGAACAAGATCAACGGTAGGGGCAGCCTAGGCCTTTACCAGAATAAACGACCGATTCGAGTAGTCCAAATAAACTTCATCACTTTTTTAAACGTTTCTGCCTGCTCAGTTGAACGGGGAAAACCCGTCGCTTTTTTTCCCGCTGCTCGATCGCTGATCACAGGTTGACAGAAGCTATAGCCTCGCAAGCCGACCTTACCATTGACTTGACCAACGCCACTGTCTTTTCGACCACCAAAGGGCGCCGCGTGAACACCGTAACCTACCGCCATATCATTTACACTGACACCACCCGTATCGATTTGACGAGCGATATCAATACCTTTTTGCTTGTCTTGCGTCCAAACATTACCATGCAAGCCATACTGCGAATCATTGGCCATTGCAATAGCCTCTGCCTCGTCTCTTACTTTAACCACACAAACGATAGGGCCAAAATTTTCATCGCGCATAATGGCCATTTCATGGTTCAGATCTGTCATAACAGTAGGCAAGTAATAAAGCCCATTAAGATTGGGGTTTCTTTTACCACCGACATGGACTTTTGCACCATTGGCTACGGCTTCGTCGACCTGCCCTTCAATAATGGCCATTTGCTTATCCCAAAATACCGCACCGACGTCTTCATCAAAGCCATATTCACTGCCTTGTCTTAATGCCTGAACACCTTCGATCGCTTTTTCTAAAAAGCGATCATAAACCGCTTCGACAACATATATTCGCTCGGTACCACAGCAATAATGGCCGCTATTCATACAAGAGCCGATAATAGCTCCTGTCACAGCGCCATCAATATCAGCGTCGGCACAAACAATCATTGCGTCCTTACCACCGAGCTCCATAGTACAGGGTTTAAGCTGGCGACCGCAGGATTCAGCAATACGCTGACCGGTTGCCACGCTGCCCGTAAAAGCAATCTTTTTAACCGCCGATTCGACTAAAGTAGCGCCGGTTTGACCATCGCCAATCACAACCTGCACTAAACCATCCGGCAAGCCCGCTTCTTTGCAAACCTTTTCAAGCCAACGACCAGACTCCGGGGTAACCTCAGAAGGTTTAAGCAACACAGCATTACCAGCTAAGATGGCTTGAACGGTAGGGTTAACCGCTAAAATAAAAGGGCCATTCCAGGGCGTGATAATACCAACCACACCCAGTGGTTTAAAATGCAACTCAATGGTTTTACTCAAGCCTAAGAAGCCGTGTGCACGGGGTTTTTCAGGCCGCAGAAACTTCTCCGCACGTCGGCAGTAATAAGATACCGAATCACAAGCGGCATAAATCTCCATTAATAAGGCATCAGTGCGGGCTTTACCCGTCTCACTGACAACCGTATCGACGATGGCCTCACTATTATCCAACAACACAGGCAATAATTTTTGCACGGCCTCAACCCGTTGCTTGACCGATTTCGCTCCCCAAGCTAATTGAGCCGATTCTGCTCTCGCGTAAGCGGCAGACACGTCAGCTTCGTTAGCACAAACGATCTCACCCAAGGGCTGTAAAGTGACCGGACTGGTCAGCTTGAGTACACGTCGACCATCATCAGTGTTATTGATACTTTCATAAATTGCCACAATAAATCTCCAATATCGATTATCTAAAAGTGCTGCTATTAATACATGACTATAAACGACCTTTTGACGGCTAACAATTACCAAACCCACAGATCATTTACAGAACAGATTTGCAAACCTGAGCTGCCTAGGCCGTCAAGCCCAATCAATAACGGTAAAAACAGAAATAAAGAAACACAAGTTGAACCTAAGCAGGCATAGTTGGAAAAATTTGATCAATTCTTCGCACATGCATAATCGCAGTAAAAAACAGGCGACAAGCGATTAGCTTAACCGAGTATTCAACCGTATATGGCGCGTTATCATCAACAGCAACAGGCCCAGAATATAATAAAAAATGGGTATTATGACAGGGATATTGACGGAACAAAGGGACGCATCCGGCAGACAAGGATCTTGATTATTGGGGTCTTCATGATCCATATAGCCGTCACCATCACTGTCGATAATATTTGATTCTTGGTAATCCAATAAGCCATCTGAATCACTGTCAGTCAACTCACTTTCGGCAAAATCACTGAGTCCGTCAAGATCGGTATCTTGTGAACAAGGCGCGGTGAATACAGCGGGTAGACAAGGATCTCTAACATCCGAATCCTGGTGATCGAAGCTCCCGTCCTGATCATAGTCATCAAATGACCTAAGTTGCCAAGCCAACGCATAGCCATGATTAAAGGGCCCGCTAAGCGGCTCAACACGCAGTTTATAATGCACACCTTGATCGACGGCAAGCCAAATATTTTGAGTGTTACTAACCGTGTCAATCACTTCTGTCACCAATGACTCGGTGCCATTCGAATCGACCATGAGCAGCGATAATTTTAATTGCTCGAGTGATGCATTGTAGTAAAACCGAGAAGAGTTGGCACTTAGCGGCCCAGTGACATCCGCATTCCAGACCAATGATGCGACTAAAAAGCCATCGGTCTCAATCTGGCCTAGGTTATAATCCGCCACTGAATTACTGCCATTGCTGCCTCCGAAAGCAGGATCGAAGTCAAATCCCGTGGTTTGCACTTGGATGCTTCCTCCATCTTGCTGGCTAGCCTGTTCGGTTGCAGACAAGATTTGATAACTGTGCTGAACATTTAATTGGCCAGCACCATAGCGCCAATCTAGGCCATTGTCAGTCTGCCGAGTATTGTCTTGGCGATAATCGTCGATATCACCATTGGCTGAACTGTTGATAGTTAAACGAGATGCTCCCGCCATTAACAGCGCTTTTATCGTTTCGCTGCGCTGAGCGTTATAAATAGTCGTGCCGGCTCGATTAGTCGTGAACGCCGATGACCAGTTAGGGTTTTGGCCACCCGCATCAATGAGCAGCACCGCTGCTGAGGCCACGGTTGGAGCGGCAGCGCTTACCGTGGATTGGGGGGCAACTAAATGAATGGAGGGTCGAGCGGAAGAATAGAAGCTGTCAATGGGAACACTGGTATTCGCATGATTGGCGTCAGTCTTGCCGACAGTAATCACATTAAACGCCGACGCCAATAAGGGCTGACTAAACGATCCGTTATTCGTACCAACCACCTGAATAATGTCATCATGATCGATTAACCAGTCAAGCCGCTTGAGCGCCTTTGAGGTATTATTAAAGTCATTGTCGCCATTACTAAAGCTATAAAATTGACCTACCCAGCTATGATTAACAACCCGTCTTTCACTGTCAGAGGGAACACCAAAATTACTGCCAGTATTTTTAAGCGCCTCGCTTAAAAATGCATCCGCACTGTAAATACCAATATCATTAACTTCAGGGGTGAGGGATGAAATGTTGCCATAAAAATTGCGACCAACGGAGGTGGCATGGTTGCTTTGGGCATTATCAATATTCATATCCAAATTGACAAAGGTTTTGGGGGTATTGCTTGCTAAAAACTCTGCATCGGCGATATCAGGGAAATAGGCCTGCCCTGCTTCAACTTGCAACACTGCCACCGATGACCCATCAACAATAACGCCAGAACCCAATTGATTGACTAAAGCGGTAAAACCAACATCACCACGAAGATCTGCCAGCACAATATTGCTAACAAGCAAGAGTAAGAATGTTAGAACGCTCGGTATACAATTCAATGGTATAAAACCACCTATAGAAACGATTTTGCGGCTCTTATTGCACATATATTAAACCAAAACCGACTAAAACTGCACAAAAATAATGCAATATTACGATTTAAAGCCAGAAACCAAGGAAAATTAGGGGATAGATAGGTTAAAAAGTAAAAAACAGCGTTTAGACATTCACAAAGGGGTTTTGATGCTTCTCTTCGCCAATGGTAGTCTCTGGGCCGTGGCCGGTAATGACAAGCGCATCATCATTCAATGAATAGAGTCGTTCTCGAATTGACTTTTCAATGGTCGCAAAATCGCCGCCGGGAAAATCGGTTCGCCCTACCGAGCGCTTGAATAAAGTATCTCCAGCAATCAGTAAATTTTGCTGCTCGAACCAAAAACTGACCGAACCCGGGGTATGTCCAGGGGTATGAATGGCGATGCCATTGCAGCAATTGAGCGCAGCATCATCCTCTATCCAATGATCGGGATCCGGCAAGGTGGTTAATGGCACATTAAATGCCTGGCACTGTTGCTCGACCATCTCCCATAGCGGCAGATCACCCTTGTGCAGATGAATTTCGGCACCCGTCGCTGCCTTTAACTCACCGGCCGCCAAAATATGGTCGAGATGCGCATGGGTATGAATAATATCCACCAGAGTCAATTGATGACTGGCTAAGGTATTAAGGATTTTCTGAGCATCGCCACCAGGATCAACCACAATGGCCTTTTTGCTAATGGGGTCACCAATAATAGAACAGTTACACTGCAGAGGACCAACGGGGTAACTCTCGAAAATCATCGCAGGTAGATCTTCAGTTCTCATCATTACTCACCCATCCAAACAGGCCATCAAAAGAAAAAGAAAAACCTTGCCATTATTAGCCGGTTAATTGCTGATAACGATTACTCAAGGCATTGTATAAGTCATCTCGAAAGCTATCTGCCTCCGTATCAAGTTCAGTTGTCAGCTCAACCAAGTGCTGATTATCCTCTTTTCCATCCCAAAGCTTGACATAACTGCCGTCTTTATAACCATTATCTTGACGGAAGAAATTGAGAACATTTTTCCCAACATAAGCAACAAAAAGCTGCTCAAAATCTAGCTCTACCGCGACGAGTAATTGCCAGAAATGACTTGCAGAAAAGCTTTTATGCATTAGACACCACGCGGCTAACTCTTCTGTCGCCTGATGGACTGTCAGCTGTTGGTTCTCGATCGTAGACCATGCACTCAAAATCGCATCAGCAATATCGGTGACATTGTCATAATGGGCAAATAATGCACTCATTCCAAAATGCCAAATATCAATCACCTCTAGCTGAACTTGCTCAAGGTCTGGATCTTGCCTCTTCCACCATTTGTAGCCCTGATGGTCCATTAATTCCGCACATTCAATCCATACGGCACGGTACCATTCGAAGTTTTGCTCGCTCCATTGTGGATGAACTTTGGTATTCATGCTGTCCTGCATGGTGAGCATGGTTAATAATTTTTGTCGCATAAAGAATCACTTAAAGTGGCTGGGTTAACGAGTAATAACAATTAAAGCAATCGTAATTAAAACATGTTAAATCCAGCTTGTCTGTTGGCTTTTAATGCTTTTGGCCGTTTTTATGCGATTTATACGTCGTGAGCTGTCATGCGCTTTAAGTAGAGGGCAATTTTAATAAATCAACGCCTGTTGCAGAGTCCACGCGAATAATCTCACCGCTAATAAAACGGGCCGCATCACTCGCTAAAAATACTACACAGTTGGCGATATCTGAAGCCTGACAGGCATTCGTAGAGCCAGCATCGCCTGCCAAAGCATCACTTAATCGCTCTAATCCCTCGGTATCAATCACCGCGCCTGGCGCAACCGCATTAACTCGAATACCCTGCCTTTGCCATTCAACGGCGCAACTTCTCGTTAATGAATCAATACCCGACTTCGCGGCTGCCGCATGGGCTTGATAAGCAACGCCCCATCCAGCAAATGGGGCGCTAATATTGATGATATTACCGCCAGCAGATTTGAAGAAATGCTCAAATGCGGCCTTGGTCATATTAAACGTACCGTTTAAATCAATATCGACGACTGTCTTAAATCCATTGGGAGAAAGTTGCTCTATGGACGCGGGGAAATTACCTGCTGCGTTATTGACGAGAATATCTAAGCCACCAAACCTTGCTCTAACAGCTACCATCAGCTGTTCTACGGCAGCGGGTTCACGAATATCACACACACATAAATCAGCCTCAACACCGGCCTGCTGTAAATCCTTGGCAGCCGATACTAAAACTTGCTCTTTTCGGCTAGCAATCATGACCTTTGCGCCGTATTGGCCAAATAAACTCGCAATACCTTTTCCAATGCCTGTTGCGCCACCCGTTACTAGAACGACTTTATTTTTCATGACATCGTTAGTAAAAATATTCATTCCCTTACTCTCATTATGTTGGTCACTCTAAAGTAAAACCCTACTTTGTGAATGTTAAAAAAATAACTTTTGCTTTTATTTATCAAGTTGTGACTCAACGAAGATGACATTATTTTATTTTTTTGACTAGCTTTTATTCATTTTATGCCAAACTACTGGTTATAACCCCAGACTTCAAAAATGTTGCAGAAAGTCTATCCACAGATTCTGTGGATAACTTAGTGGGTAAGTCACATTCTGACACGTCTAAGCCTATATATATAAGCCCAAACACAGATTGAGCAAAAAGTAGTCGTTTTATAGATTTTTAAAATCAATGACTTATGTGGGTTATTTAAATTATATGACAATGTTAAATTTGTAAAAAAATTAGTGACAACAAAAAATAACTGTGAATAAGAATTTTATTTTAGTCTTAACTCAAGCATTCAATGCAGCTTAAACCGTTTAAAGCTTAGCCACTACTAACTTTAGCGATATTGTTTGCATTTTAATCAGGAATACCCTCGCTAAAGCTAAAAGCCTCAAGCCTGATGACTTCGAAATATCCACCAGACAAGTCGCGGTGAAAAACGTCTTAACCAAAGCATCAATCGGGTTGCCAGACCTGGAATGAGAATTTTAAGCTCCTTATTAAGCCCTATCTCGACCTGATCAATAATGTAATCTGCAGAGACAAATCGCTTCTGACGTATTGCCTGCCGTATCATTTTTGGATTAGCGCTTTGGCGAGCTTGTTCCAGTAACGGAGTATCAACCAATGGTGGGCATACCAGCAAAAACTGAACATCACTGCCGCGGTTTTCCTCTATGAGTGTCTCGGTATAGCTATTGGTCGCAAATTTACTTGCCACGTAAGCGCCACACTCTGGCACGGGTAAATAGCCACCTGAAGAACCAAAAATGATCACCTGTCCCTCGTTGCGATCTAACATGGCGGGTAACACTGAAGCGACACTGTTCACCGTGCCTTGATAGTTAACAGCCATAATCCGGTTAACCTCAGCCGCAGATTGCACTGCCAATGACGCAGTGGGCATAATCGCGGCGCAAGTCACGAGACGTTGAATAACACCAAAACGAGCCTCATGTTCTTCAACAATTGTCATTAAAACCTTTTCGTCACGAACATCAGCACAATAGCTGACAATACCCTCCTCGCATGCAAGTAGCTCTAACGCGACTTTATCTTGATCCACCGCAGCAACAATTATACCCTGCGCAGCCATTCTCAGCGCATATACACGCCCCATACCACTAGCAGCACCGGTGATCATTGCAACCTTAATATTGGATTCCATGGACTTAATTCGCCTCATCGTTGGCTATGTTCCATTATGCCGTGAAACGCCTATTATTTTATTACTGTTTGTTATTTCGCTTAGACAGGCAATTATGACCAACTCGCAACCCAAAAAACTAGACGAATAGGGATTCGCAGATTAGCCTTAAGGAGTAACTCTATTAACCACTCAGCCCAACAGATCGATGCTCGACAGGATAAAGAATTATGGCGCATGAAGTATTGGCAAGAATTGATGATATTTCCGAGTTTTTACAAAAACAATCTGCCGAAGCGGAACAACTCGGACGACTCCCGGATGCGACCGCTAAAAAGCTCCGCGAATCTGGCTTGATGCGCATGCTTCAACCCAAAGAATACGGGGGTTACGAGGCTCATCCCAATGAATTTCTTGAAGCCGTTATGGCGACCGGCAAACATGATCCTGCCACTGGCTGGATTGCTGGTGTAGTTGGCGTTCATCCATGGGAAACAGCCATGAATGATGAAAAGCTGCAAAATGAGCTTTGGTCTGAAGACCAGGATGCTTGGATGGCATCTCCCTATGCCCCAATGGGTATGGCAATACCGACAGAGGGCGGATACATCCTAAATGGTCGGTGGTCATTCTCTTCTGGCACTGACCATTGTAATTGGCTGGTAATCGGCGCGCTCGTTGGCGATGCCGATGGCAAACCGGCCATGCCGTTTCAATCCCTACACGTCATGGTGCCGAGACCGGACTACACCATCATTGAAGATTCTTGGAATGTCGTGGGTTTGCAAGGTACGGGCAGTAAAGATGTCGTCGTAGAAGGGGCTTTCATTCCGGATTATCGTGCCATTGATGCCGCTAAAGTGATGGACGGAACAGCTTATAAAGAATCGGGCCGTGATGAGGCACTGTATCGCATGCCATGGACAGCAGTCTTTCCTAGCGCCATTAGCGCAGCGGTATTAGGCATTTGTGAAGGCGCACTGCGCACTGCCATTGAATACCAAAAAGATCGCGCTGGCATGCTAGGTAAAACCTCTGACGATCCTTATATGATGGCGGCCATTGGTGAAGCATCCGCCGAAATTCGCTCATCGCGAGCCACTCTGCTCTACAACATGGCTGAAATGTATGATCTCGTCGAAGCTGGTAAAGAAATTCCCTACGAAATGCGCGCTTATGGTCGACGTGATCAAGTCCGCGGTGCATGGCGAGCCGTTCGAGCTGTCAATGAGTTATTCACCCGTACCGGCGGCAATGCCCTGCGCACCGATATGCCGATGCATCGTTTCTGGCGTGATGCTAATGCCGGATTGAATCATGCCGTATTCACAACGGGCCCCATCTATCATGCCTCTGCGGCACTCTCAATGGGTTTTGCCCCTGAAGATGTGATTCGTAAAGCGATGATTTAATCTTTTAACTTGAAAAAAAACTGGATTTTTGAAGTCGTGGTTTTTTTGCTTGTTGAACTCAAATCTTCCAGTACTAAAAGTGACTAGGCATTCACATCAATCACCACGCGGCCTTGAACCTGACCCGATAGAATCGCCTCACCCAATTGCGGTAATGCCGACATAGGCTCTATGCAATATAGTGAGGCCAGATGATTAAGATCAATTAACTCAGATAATAATTTCCAAGCACGTGCCCGTCGCTGCTGACTCGCCATCACAGAATCAATACCACGCAGAGTCACTCCTCGTAAAATAAAAGGCGCTACACTTGAAGGTAAACTCATGCCTGCGGCTAAACCGCAGGCCGCAACAATACCTTCGTAATTCACTTGAGCCAATATCGTCGCTAACGGCTGACCGCCAACAGAATCAACAACCGCAGCCCACTTTTCACCGGCCAAGGGTTTGGACTCAACATTAAATGCCTCTCGATCAACGACCTCGCTTGCACCTAATCCGGTTAACTTTGCTTTGCAAGCGTCAACTCTTCCAGTCGAAGCAGTCACCTGATAGCCTAGCTTAGCCAGCAGCATGATCGCTACTGACCCGACGCCACCGGCTGCACCGGTGACTAAAACTGGCCCATGCTCGGGCGTAACACCATGATCTTGAATCGCCATCACGCATAACATGGCGGTATAACCTGCAGTGCCTATCGCCATGGCTTGCTCAGTGTTAAAAACTGCATCGAGGTTCACCAAGTGATCAGCATTCACGCGTTGCCGCTGACTGTAACCACCCCAGTGACTTTCCGACAAACCATAGCCATTCACAACGACCTGATCACCGGCCTGATAACGATCATCAGCGGACTCAAGGACTGTGCCGGCTAAATCAATTCCACCGACCATCGGCAATTGCCGGCAGATTCGCCCCTTACCCGTGACCACTAGGCCATCTTTATAATTCAAAGAGGAATAATCAACTTTTATCAGTACATTTTCATCAGGTAGGTCAGCATTGTTTAAGGTTTCGATTGAACCGATGGTTTTTTGTTTAGCCGCTGAATCTGGGTTTTGTTGAATAACAAAAGCCTTGAATGTGTTGTTCATAATGAATCCTCATGGTGTGTTCCCATGCGACGTATCCGTTAAAGAATGAAGGTTTTATAAAGCAATCAAATCTTTAAAATCATCGATACTGCTCGCCATTACAACTGCTGAACCATTTTCAATTTGTATTTTTAACGCCTGAGAACGCGGCAATATTTTCTTAAAGTAAAAGTCTGCAGTTTCTACTTTTGATCGATAAAAAGCCGTATCGCTCTGTTTCGTATTAGCCTTAGCAACCGAGGCCATTCTCGCCCAAAACCAAGCCAGCACGGTATAACCGGCATACATCAAATAATCAAATGAACTCGCACCAAGCTCATCAATATTGTCAGCTGCATTACTCATTATAGCGTGAGTCAAGGCCTCCCACTGATCAATCTGCATTTCGAGCGCAGGTAAAAAGTCATTATCAATTTCGGGATAACTCTCGCGAATAATGGCTAAAAACGCTGCGAAAGTTTGACCGCCATCAATAAGAACTTTACGACCAAGTAAATCCATCGACTGAACGCCAGTGGTCCCTTCATAGAGAGTAGCAATACGTGCATCACGAACATTTTGCTCCATGCCCCACTCTTTAATATAACCATGCCCACCGTAGACCTGAACGCCTATATTGGCAGCTTCGACTCCACATTCAGTTAAAAACCCCTTACTAATGGGCGTTAAAAAACCCATCAATTTAGCTGACAATTCATCGCCCGTTTTTTCTAAATCAGACAACTGAGCGACGTAATAAATAAAAGCTCTAGCCCCTTCAGAAAAACTTTTGATGATCAGTATCATTCGCCGAACATCCGGATGCACCATTAACGAGTCAGCTGGCCTATCAGGTGATTGCGGCCCTCTTAAAGAACGACCGGCTTCACGCTCGAGCGCATAACCAAGGGCACCTTGCAAGGCTAGCTCTGCGTGAGTGAGCCCCTGTAAAGAAGTATCTAAGCGGGCCGAGTTCATAAAGGTAAACATACAATTTAAACCGCGATTCGCCTCTCCAATGAGAAAGCCTGTTGCACCATCGAAGTTCATTACGCAGGTTGGGTTAGCATGAATCCCCATTTTATTTTCTAATGAACCACAGCTAACGGCATTTCGCTTCAACTCACTGCCATTAGTGCCATCAGCACCATGTAGCAATTTAGGAACTAGGAATAATGAAATACCTTTAGTCCCTTCAGGTGCGCCAGGCAAACGCGCTAAAACAATATGAACAATATTAGGCGTAAAATCATGCTCACCGCCAGAAATAAAAATCTTCGTGCCGGTAATGGCGTAAGTACCGTCACCATTGTCATCCGCACGGGTCTTTAAAAAGCTTAAATCACTGCCACACTGCGGCTCAGTTAAGCACATGGTGCCGGTCCACTCTCCGCTCGCAAGCTTAGTCAGATAATGCTCTTTTTGAAAGCTATTACCATGAGCCAGTAAGGTCTGTCGTGCCCCCGAGGTCAGTGCTGTGATCATTGCCCAAGCGTGATTTGCCTGCCCCATAATTTCACCTACTGCAATATTAAGCGAATGC
>DDDX01000038.1 GCA_002339085.1 Cellvibrionales bacterium UBA1969 | reverse complement strand
TGGTCATATCCTGGATCAGGTTTGGGGTGGTAATGTTTTTATTGAAGAAAGGACAATTGACGTTCACATTAGAAGACTAAGAAAGCTTCTAAAACCAAAGCATGCATCAAGTAATAGCGATGATCCTAGTCTTTTTGTTCAGACCGTGCGTGGATCAGGTTATCGATTTTCTTCTAAGGTTGCCTAGGTAGTAAAATTAATAAATTTAGTGGGCAGCGGTGTCGCTATCAGCGAATAAAGTTGGTTTTATTTTCCATAGATTGATTTGCAAGCCAACGCGTATTCCTCGATAAATTCTAGAGACTCTGTGTTGTTTGCTTACATCCATAATAATTACACGATTATACTTAGCAGATATCCTTTCACTGTCAGTAAATGTTGGCTCGGTGGCAATTTCTAAAAATCCACCTGATATATTATGTGGGTATCCATAAAAGATTGTCCCAGCGATTGGGCAAACATTTTCACCCGTTTCTTGTTTTAACTTTTCATCTTTATCAATATGCCAGCCAAGGTGATTGACCGCTTGATTATCCGCATCCAAAATATTGCACCAGTATTCAAAACCTGCAATATTACTTTCAGCTCCTCTTGATGACCAGATCATTTGAATAATGTATTCCCAGATGTTACGCGGCTCTTGAGCCCACCAACCTTCCCACCAGCAACTCTTACCCTGTAATGATTCCCAGACGCGTATATCACTGAGTTTGTCTAGTATTTTCTCATCTGGACAGAAATCGTCTTGAATAAACATATCTATCTCAATGCTTGCCATTGCTTAAATGAGGGCATTAAATGCTCAAATCCTTCACTATTTTTAAGCATTAATGTGACATCTCCTGAAAGCGATATTCTTGTTTTACCCGATTGATTTGCCGCTGTGGCATGAGATGCTTTTGATGGAAAAATGATGATGGAATCCTGCTCAGCATCGAGTATTACCTGCTTAGCGTTGTGAGCGTTATAGCTTTTAATGAGGCTGCATTGATGCTTATCTTGATTAAAAATATCATTTGCAACTTCATTTTGTAACTGTTGGCCATTAAAAATTATCCCCCCCGAGTTTGGCGGCTTGACAAGATAATAGGCGAAGCTGATATTTGACTGAGCATGTGAATGAAAAGCTATACGCTGTTGATTCTGACTGAAAGTTGCCCAAGAACGTTGGTAATAAAGATCTAACAAACTAACATCGATTGAAAGCACATCGAGGTATGCTTTTATTTTTTCAGAAATTTTATCAGCAATATTGTGAAATAAAGGGTCACTAAATATAAATTCATGACCCTGAGTATCACCTGTCCAAGCACTCTGCTGATTATCCTGCGGAGCAGACTTCCTCATATCATTGATGGTGTTAGCAAGAAGTGATCGCTCTTCTTCACTAATAATAATCCTATCTTGAGCGACAGATAGAGGAAATAGTTGATGTGTTTGCATGGCTACTCTGTGGATTTATTTAATAAATACTTTATGTCATAAATATGACAAAACTGTGACTTTATAATCATCAAGTTATTCGAGACTAAAAATGTTTTTTAAATGGTAGTTATAACAAAAAAGACATCAGGTTGCGCCATGTCATTTTTTTGTAACCCTATTGTCATATTTTAGTGACAGCATATCCTTATTGTAGATGCACATGCTTATTTCGCGAGCCACACCTTTAAGAGAATATTATGAAGAAATCAACTAATCTGTTTTACCGATTAGGCCATGTCATTTTTTTGTTGTTTTTGCCTGCTGCGTTTGCTCAACCCATTGAAGAAATCATCGTTACAGTTGACTATATTCCTGATGAAAAGCTTCAGACCGCTGAAGTTTCAGATATTTTGGATGCAGAGGATATCAGTATTGCAGGCGACAGCAATGTTGGGGACTCCTTAAAGCGACTTCCTGGTTTAAGTTTAGTCGATGGCAAATTTATTTATGTAAGAGGTCTGGGAGAACGCTATTCTTCAACTTATTTTAACGGCACAGCTATTCCTAGCCCCATTCCGATGCAGCGATCGGTTCCTCTTGATATTTTTGGAACATCCATTATCCAAAATCTGTTAGTACAAAAAACATATTCTCCGAATTACGGTGCTGAGTTTTCTGGGGGTATTGTTGATATCCGTTCTTCTGCTATTCCTGATGAAGGATTTTTTTCTATTAAAGCCAGTGCGGGTTATAACAATTTTTCTACCAATGAAGACGGTTATACCTACGAGGGTGGCAGTAACGATTGGCGTGGATCTGATGACGGTACAAGATCAATGCCAGGACCTGTTGCCTCGTTAATCGACTACTATCCCAACGTCTTTGGAGTGCCAACCAACGATCTCACTGTTCCAAGTGTCCAAGAGCAAGATTTAGCAAGGCTTAGTTTTAATAATACGTTCGATATAAAGACAAGAAGTAATCCATACGATCTATCTTTATCCCTCGGTGCTGGCAATCGTTGGTCTTTTGATAATTATAACTTTGGAGCGACTTTACGTCTTTCTCTTGATAATAAAACTAGAAATTCCACAATCCAAAGGACTAGGCATTCTGCTAACAATTTAATAAGCGAAAACAACCTATCTGATAGTGAGCATGATTTAAGACATGCATCAGTGCTTGATAATGGAAATTTGCTAAGTACTTATGGATTTACACCTGCAGAACTAAACCGAACCGTTAATACTATTCGATTTAATCAACTTATAACACTTGGTTGGGAAATTGAAGATAATCATATTGTAAAGGTCACAAAATTAAGGACAAAACTAACGAACGATGAGGCTTCTATAAATCTTAGACGGCGAACGAATTCCGATAGGCAATTGTGGCGAGACCACCGTCTTTCTTGGACAGAAAATGAATTAAGCTTCTTTCAAATAAGCGGTGAATCAATATTTGAAAATCTTGATGTCTCATGGCGATGGTCTGATATTGATGCAGGTATGAATACCCCTGATCAAAGAACTTATAGAACCGTTGAAGATGACCTATGGACTGAAGATGAAGAAGGGAATCGTCTGGAAAGGTTTGGGCTTAATGGAAGAAGACACTCAACTTACCAAAATGGTGGTATTTCGAGAGGGATTTATGATGGAAGTAATGTAGTTTCAACAATATGGCCCGGAAGTATTAATTTAATACCTCCTACAGATATTCCATATGACCCGCTAGGAAATACGCCTCTTTCCAGCTATATGTCACTTGAGGATGGTCAACCGGTTCGTGAGTATATTTCACTTAATGGGGTTACTGAAGAAAAAGGGATTGATTTTGTCTGGCATTTTTACCCCAATAATATATTTGAATCTATTGATGTTAAGTTTGGATACCTGGATTCTAATGAGACTAGAGTTTATAACTACAATAGATTTACCTATGAGTTAGATAGCTTAATTATTCCAAAAGACGACAACTACGTACCTGAGGTTTCATTGCCTAATGGATTCGTGCTTGTAGAAGAGCAACTAATAGAAAGTTCTAATGTTGTGCCCTATATAAGAGATATTTATCATCCCTATCTTTTTAGACCAATTGAAGAATTACTGGATTCATCAAATTGCCAAGTTAATGGAATTCCGGCTGAATCGTCAGCTGCTGTTCATGAGAATTATGTTGGTCAAACAGATGAATGTTTTATGGCAACATCCATTCAGGGGAGATCCAGCGCTGTAGCAGATACTGGTGTTGGAGCAATTTCTTTCAGGGAAGGATATGTCGATGGCTCTCCTGATTCATATGATGGAGCCCTTGGCATAAGCGCCCATTACCTTGCTTTTGATTTAGCTCTCCCAAGTGGGTTAAGGATCCACACCGGATATAGACAAGAAAAGTCTATTCAATCGATTACACTGGGGAACATAAATAACGAGGTTAATGCGTATTTGCCTGCTTTTTCAATGACACTACCTTTTGATGATGTTCTCATAAATATATTTGGTGAAGACTACTATTTTGATATGCAAATTCGGGCAGCATTCAGTGAATCTATCAATAGACCCCTAATGCGAGAATTAGCAGCTGTCCAGACCTACAGTGCATTAGATGGTCGTGAATACGTAGGTAATCCTGATTTACAAACAGCCTACATAAGAAGTAAGGATATTCGATATGAGCTCTATTTTGGTGAAAATGATTATATGAGCATAAGCTATTTCGATAAGGAAATTAATAATGCGATAGAACTACAAGAAACCGATCAAGGTGATCAAGATTCTCTTTTTACATGGACAAATATCCCTAATGCAGCTAACGATGGTTTTGAATTTGAAATCAGAAAATACATTGGAGATTTTTGGTTTCTAACTGCAAATGCCACCAATATTTCTTCTGAAGTAACTCTTAATGAGGATTTATTAAGTCGAGGCCAGCGTCAAGGTCGACCCATGAGTGGTCTTTCTGAAGAATTATATAATTTACAGATAGTTTATGAGTCTGAAGATACTACTTTGTCGCTAGCTTTTAATACATTTTCTAAGCGATTATTTGCAAATTTAGATGTGCCAGGAGGAAATGGCGAAGGAGAGCTTTATGAAGACCCCTTTAAAAGTTTAGATTTTAATTTGCAAAAATACTTTAATATAGACCGTCATGAACTTGTATTTTCTTGGAAAATTAGAAATCTTCTTGATGAAGAGAAGGTCATACGCTCGAGTAATGGCATGCCATACGATAAATATGAGGTTGGTATTTCTACGAGCTTAGGCTTTTCTTGGAAGATGTATTGAATCTAATAAAACCCTCCTCTCTAAAGGGGATTTCAAATCCCCTTAGGTTACCTACCATTTAATACTACCTTCATTCAGCTGTCACATCCAAACCCTAAGATAGCCTAATCAATCGATGTGTGGGTGTATTTTTACCTAGTGTTGATATTAAAAATTTATTAGAGGGCGACCTGGTATGCCCAAAATTTTAATACGAATATTTTGAATACTATTTTAACTTGGAGATACATAATGATTAAGAAAAACCTTGTTCTTGCTAGTGCAATTGCAGCTGCAACATCTGCATCCGTCCAGGCTGCTTGTCCTGCGGGTACCCAAGCTCCATCAGCATCCATCATTGGCAATCCTGCCTTTGAAGAATGTGCAATTATTTCACCGGTGACTTCAAACTTAACCTTGACTGCCGATCGTCTTTGGGTGCTTGAAGGTAAAACTGAAGTTGGTATAGACGGTGGCCTTGACGGCACGTCCGGAACGAGTGCGACACTAACAATTGAAGCTGGTGCTATTATCGTTGGAGACGATAGCACGGTTAACGCAAATACCAGCTTTACTGGTGATGATGGTGTTGTGGTTAATACACCCGCCCCTGATTACTTAATTATTACGCGTGGCTCTAAAATCTCAGCCAATGGTACAGCTGCTGCACCTATTACAATGACGTCTAAGCAAGGGCTTTTAGGTTCTGGCGATTCAGGTCAGTGGGGTGGTCTATACATTAATGGATATGGTTTAAACAACGGTTGTAAAGATGCTTACGCACCTTCAGCACCAACAGGTACCTGCGAGCGCTCAGGTGAGGCCGCTACAGGGACACATGGTGGTGGAGATAATACCGATGATAGTGGTAATTTAGACTATGTCACTGTTGCCTACGCTGGTGGCGTATATAGCCCTGAATCAGATCTAAACGGTATTGCTTTCCAATCAGTTGGTAGTGGTACTACTGTTAACAATATTCAGGTTCATGCGAATGTGGATGATGGCGTTGAGTTTTACGGCGGTGCTGTAAGTGTCAACAATGTCGTATTAACCGATAATGGTGATGACTCATTTGACACGACTGAGGGCTGGCAAGGTACTGCAAATAACGTTCTGATTTACCAAAGCGATGGCTCTGGTTCAGATCGTGCTTTTGAAAGCGACAATAACAAAAAGGCTGTAAACAACGCGTCATTACCTCTAACCAATGGTACAGTATCAAATGTAACCATCATCAGTGGTGATAACACAGCAGATCTTTTAAAAATTCGCCGAGGAAGTGCTCTTAACTTAGTGGATGTTGCGATTTATAACACTGCCGGTACTTGTTTCAATATTGATGATGGAGATGGTAATGGTAATGCCGCTGAAGCAGGGCTAGTCAATGTTTCTTACGACTGTTCTGTCGTGACCGACAAGCAAGCTGCTATTGATTGGATGGCAACTGCAGGCAATTCAACTACCGCATATCTTTCATCATTTAATGGCTATATTAATGGTTATTGGGAAAATGAAGCTGGTGTTGGTGCAGTCACAAGCTGTGCAAATGACTGGACAGCCCCAGCAGGTAATAGCTGGGTTGTAGCTGGAACATTACCTGCGGCTGATTGCACGGGTGAAGGTGTAAACGTACCTGTGATGGGTTGGGCTGGCCTTGCTGCTCTATTTGCAGGACTAGTTGGAATCACTCGCATGTCTCGTCGAATTAAGTAAGTTTATTCTCTTCTTGATTGGTAGCTTAGGGTGATGCCCTGGGTTACCTTGATCAAATCGCGATTCAATGGATTGGATCGCTATATTTTTTAAGTTAGAATATCGGTTTTTCATAATTACCGCTTTGTTAAAGGGGTATTTTTATTTCGAGTAAAACCTATGTTCTATGCGGTTATCAAACAAGTTCTTCAGCTAGTGGTTTTAGCCTTTGTTGGCGGATTAATTGGTAACGAGTTTGGCCATTTTTGGATTGGCTTCAGTCTTGCCTTGTTAATCGAAGCCATTAGCAAATCATACTATTTTCATCATGTTTACGCTTGGCTTAAAGAGGGAGCACATGGGTCGAAACCCTTTGCAAATAACTTTTGGTCGGCACTGACAGGTCAAGTTGCTAAAATCACAACGAAACTTCGAATGGAAAATGATTTATTAAAGTCAAATGTTGAATACTTTAAAGAGTCATTTCAGGCACTAAATGATGCAGTGGTTGTCATCGATGATAATGGCATTATTGACTGGGCTAATTCATCAGCGGAGCGTTTATTAGGCATTTACTTGGAGCAAGATGCCGGCCAGTTGTTTAGCCATTTAATACGAGCGCCAGAGGTCATCAACTATTTAGATCAAGCTGATTACACATCCCCCATTTCGATAATATCTCCAACATCGTTAGAATGCCGACTAGAAATACAAGTCACTCGATTCCGTAAGAGTTACACCTTGTTATTTGCGCGTGATATAACAGATTTGTATAAGCTAGAAACCATGCGACGTGATTTCGTTGCTAATGTCTCGCATGAATTACGCACCCCTCTAACCGTTATTTCAGGCTATTTAGAAACACTTAGAGATCATAGTGATAATTTGCCGCCAGTTTGGTTGCGTGCGATCGATCAAATGCTTAATCAGTCAGCTAGAATGGATGAAATGGTAGATGATCTGATATGGTTATCCCGTTTAGAGGCCTTACCCTCAGATGATAAAGAGTTTGAATGTTTTTCTCTTCAAGTACTATTGCAAAGCATCATTAATGACGTTGAACTTTCCTTTCCGACTAAAGTAGTAAGTCTCAGCTTCGAATCGAGTTATATCTCAGATATCAAATTGAATTTTGATGCCTCTGTTAAGTTGCGTAGTAATTTTTTAGAACTACAAAGTGCTTTCGCTAATTTGGTTCAAAACGCAGCAAAATATACATCTGATGATGGTAAGATTGATATCAAATGCTCGATTTTGACCAATAAACTGCATGTCTGTTTCAGCGACAATGGTATCGGCATCGATAGTAAACATTTAAACCGCCTTACTGAGCGTTTTTATCGGGTTGACGATAGTCGTACCTCTGGAACCGGGGGGACAGGTCTAGGCCTTGCTATTGTTAAGCATATATTAGCAAGGCATCAGGCAGAACTGATTATTGACAGTGAATTGGGTAAAGGTAGCCAATTTACTTGTGTATTTCCTTTAACTTTGCTCGAACAATAGCGACGCTCAGCAGTTTTATGACAATCCGCGTTTTTTGTCATATTAGTGTGACAAAAAATACATACTATGTGCTCGTTGGCGATTGGATTGTAATATCGAACAATGCGCTGATTACTTTTTAAACAAACCCAATCTATCTATCTATGCCTTTTTTTGAGGACACACTTATGAAACTCCGCAACTTATTAGCTGCTGTTAGCTTTTTCACTTTTAGCATTTACTCACAGGCTGGCACTAGGGACTATATCGAAGTTGTCGGTTCATCGACCGTTTACCCTTTCTCAATCGCTGTTGCTGAGCGATTTGGTAAAGCGACGCAGTACAAGACACCAAAAATAGAATCAACCGGATCGGGTGGAGGTATGAAATTATTTTGTAACGGTATAGGCGCCGAGTACCCTGATATCACGAATTCCTCACGTCGCATTAAAACTAAAGAATTCAGTAATTGCCAAAAAAATGGTGTAACGGATATCATCGAAGTTTTAATTGGCTATGACGGCATTGCCTTTGCCAATTCAAACGAAATGCCTATCTATCAGTTATCAACGAAGGATATCTATCTAGCGCTAGCAAAAGATATTCCCAACCCTGACGGCTCAGAGACATTTATTCCCAATCCCCATGTGACTTGGCAAGATGTAAATGGCACTTTACCTACCACAAAAATAGAAGTGCTAGGCCCACCGCCCACTTCAGGAACCCGCGATGCCTTTATTGAACTCGCACTCGAAGGTGGTTGCAAGGCCTACCCATGGGTTAAGGCGCTAAAGAAAAAGGACAAGCCTACCTATAAAGCCCGTTGTCATACCATTCGAGAAGACGGTGTTTATATTGAAGCGGGCGAAAACGATAATCTTATCGTCAATAAGTTAGTTGCCAACCCTAATGCTTTTGGTGTGTTCGGCTTTAGTTTCTTAGATCAGAATACCGATAAGGTACAGGGCTCTTCAGTGAGTGGTTTTGAGCCTACTTTTGAGTCAATTGCTGCTGGGGACTACCCCATATCTCGACCGCTTTACTTTTATGTTAAGAAAGCACACATCGGTGTTATTCCCGGCATAGAAGGCTACTTACGGGAGTTCACTGCAGATTCAACTTGGGGTGAGGAGGGCTACTTGTCCGATCGCGGTATGATCCCCCTAAATGATGAAAAAAGAGCCACAATCAGTCAGGCGATTAAAAGTCAATCCCCAATGACTTTGGACTAATTTGGCTAGTAATCATCGCCACTAAAGTATATAAAGGGTAGCAAGATACTGCCCTTTATAATTATCTACCATTGGGCTGGTATTTGACAGATAGGCCTACAAGTCCGGCCTTCTTAGGTTTGTCATTATTCGGATCGATATATAAGAATGCCAACTAATTCGCTTATAACCACCGCTCTTGTCTTAATTCTCCTTTTTTACTTTGCTGGACAAAAAAAAGCCCTTAATTTTAGGTATAAAGGGGCGTCTCTTCACTCTTTACCTAATTATCATGGCTCTTGGATGATTATTGCCGGAATTCTGCCTGCTTTAACTTTGCTTGTAATTTGGTCACTGATTGATGACAGTATCATTCGGTCTATGTTGTTGTCAGAGTTGCCTTCGCTGTTCAATAATCACTCTGGCCCGCAGAAAAATTTGCTTTATAACGAGATATTAAATATAGCCCAAGGTAGGCTTGGCTCTCCTAACGAAGACATACTAACGCCTTTAGCATCACGTTATGCCCAATTGAATGAGCTGAGTTTGATGTTTAAATTTAGTTTGGCTTCTGTTCTTACTCTCTCGGGCATGATTTATGGTTGGCGAACGATTTCACCCGATTTTAGGGCCCGTAATACCTTTGAGGGGCTCGTTAAGTGGGTACTTCTAGCTTGTGCAAGCTTCGCCATTCTAACCACCGTGGGTATAGTCTTCTCTGTATTGTTTGAATCACTTCGATTTTTTGATCAGGTCTCATTCTTCGAATTTGTTTTTGGTACGCATTGGAGTCCACAAATCGCTATTCGGGAAGACCAAGTGGGCTCTTCCGGTGCATTTGGCGCCGTACCATTGTTTGTCGGAACTCTGCTGGTTTCTGTCATCGCCATGAGTGTGGCTGTTCCTATAGGGCTTATGTCAGCAATCTACCTCTCTGAATACGCCACACCTAAATTTAGAACTTATGCTAAACCACTGCTAGAAATATTAGCTGGGATACCGACTGTTGTTTACGGCTTTTTTGCCGCTATTACGGTTGCCCCAATGCTTCGAGACTTTGGCGATTCAATCGGCATGAGCGTGGCTTCTGAAAGTGCGATGGCTGCTGGTCTTGTAATGGGCATTATGATTATTCCTTTTGTCTCATCACTGTCAGACGATGTGATTAATGCCGTGCCGCAGAGCTTACGTGATGGCTCTTTCGCGCTCGGAGCTACGCATTCTGAAACAATACTAAAGGTAATCTTACCTGCCGCCTTACCGGGTATCGTAGGCGCTATTTTACTGGCTATATCAAGAGCTATCGGTGAGACGATGATTGTGGTAATGGCTGCAGGTTTGTCGGCGAACTTAACCTTTAACCCCCTTGAAACGGTCACCACTGTGACGGTTCAGATTGTCACGCTCTTAGTTGGCGATCAAGAATTTGACTCACCCAAGACGCTCGCTGCTTTTGCCCTTGGATTAATGCTTTTTGTGACCACGCTTTGTTTAAATGTAATTGCCCTTTATGTGGTTAGAAAATATCGAGAGCAGTACGATTAACTCGAATTACCAATTAGTTTTATTGAGAACACTATGAATTTAACGACCATCGAAATCGTTAACAGAACACTGAAAAAAAGACGACAGAAAGAGCGTGTTTTTCGAGCAGCAGGCCTATTTTCAGTACTGACAGGCTTGGCTGCATTAGTTTTTTTATTGCATACGATAGTAGGTAATGGCTGGGGGGCATTTACTCAAAGCTATATTCAGTTGCCACTGAAGCTTGATGCGCAAGTACTTCGCATTGATAATCCCCTCGATGAGGAGGAGTGGGACTATGCCAATTATGCGGGCGTCATTAAGGCATCATTACGCGAACGGTTTCCTGAAGTTACGTCCCGCAAGCAAAAGCGCATCCTTTACCGGCTTGTGAGTCCTGGCGCCAGCTTTCAAGTTAAGCAACTGCTTGATGATCGTTCATTACTTGGCAGTGAAGTCACCTTATGGCTGCCGGCTGACGATGATGTTGACTCACTGATTAAGGGCTACATTAACCGAGAACTGCCTGAGAAGGAGCGGCGAGTCAAGGATTTTGCGCTTACCCTGATTGATGATTTAGTTACTAGCGGTCAATTAGAGAGGAAATTTAATTTAATATTCTTCAGCGCAGGTGACTCCAGTGAGCCTGAGCAAGCAGGCATTTACGGATCAATGTTAGGCTCTTTTTTCACATTGGTAGTGACGCTGATATTGTCGTTTCCTATTGGCGTTGCAGCAGCTATTTACTTAGAAGAATTTGCGCCAAAAAACCGCTTTATCGATTTAATTGAAATTAATATCAATAATTTAGCTGCTGTTCCCTCAATAATATTTGGACTATTAGGCTTGGGAATATTATTAAACTTCTTTGGATTGCCCAGATCCACCGCTTTAGTTGGAGGAATGGTTCTTTCATTTATGACATTACCTACAATAATAGTTGCTTGTAGGTCTTCTCTTCGAGCCGTACCCCCATCAATTCGTGAAGGCGCTCTTGCTTTAGGTGCAACTAAAAACCAAGTAGTCTTTCATCACGTGCTTCCTCTTGCGATGCCAGGAACCCTTACAGGTACTATCATAGGTTTAGCAAGAGCTGTTGGAGAAACAGCACCTCTTTTAATGATTGGAATGGTTGCATTTATNNAATTGAAATTAATATCAATAATTTGGCGGCTGTTCCATCAATCGTATTCGGCTTATTGGGTCTTGCTATATTTTTGAATGTCTTTGGGATTCCGCGCTCCATACCTATCGTTGCTGGTATTGTACTTGCGATTATGACTTTACCTACGGTTATTATTTCAAGTCGTGCAGCGTTGGGCGCTGTACCTCCGTCTATTAGAGAGGCGGCCTTAGGGCTTGGTGCCTCAAAAATGCAAACCATTTTCGATCATGTATTTCCCCTTGCTATGCCCGGCATGCTGACCGGCTCAATTATCGGTATGGCGCGCGCCTTAGGTGAAACAGCACCGCTATTAATGATTGGCATGGTGGCATTCGTGGTGGATATCCCTGGTTCGTTCACGGATCCTGCGACAGTCTTACCGGTACAGATTTTTCTTTGGTCTGATAGTCCCGAAAGAGCTTTTGTAGAGCGCACATCGGGGGCTATTATCATATTGCTGTTATTTTTGGTGATCATGAATGGCCTTGCTGTTTGGTTGAGGAATAAGTTTGAACAACGATGGTAGGATTGATTATCAAATCTGTTTCATCCCTTTATTGATTAGTTTTTGTGAGTATCAATATGTCGAGTAGTGAAAATAACAACAGCCTTAGCGCCAACGCATCGGAATACAGTACAACGACGGG
>DDDX01000040.1 GCA_002339085.1 Cellvibrionales bacterium UBA1969 | reverse complement strand
TTTCTCTGGATAAAGTGCCCTCAATCGATAGATCTCATCGTTAATATAACCCGACTGCACCGGACTGCCGCCGGGCGAGTTAATGGATAAGATGACCGCTTTTGAGCTGTCGTCGGCAAAGGCATCACGCAAACCTGCCACGACCGTGTTAGCATTAGCTGGGGCATCAGCAGCAATGACCCCATCGAGTGAAACCAATGCCACATGCTCATCATACATAGGCCCTAAACTGGACTCTTTTGGTAATAAAGAGGCGATAATCACAAATAAATAGAAAAAAGTTAACAGCTTAAAAAAGATTCCCCAACGACGGGCCTTGCGCTGCTCGGTGACAGAGGCCGTTGCAACCTTTTCTAAAATCTGCCACTCCTGCTTCATTGGTAGTGAACTTGAGTCACTTTCATTCGATGAGCTTTTTTGAAACACCTGTGCTATCTCCCAATCAATAATTCCTAATACATACGACCAATAATCGCTTAAGGTTTACCCTCATCAGCGCGTCTTTTTTCTTGATCAGAGGCCCAAAACACTAACTGATCAAAGCCACTCAGTATGCTAACCGGCGCATAGGCGGCTAAACATTCGACACTGTGCATACCCCAATCGACACCAATACTAGCCATTCCGATGCGTTGTGCCATCTCAAGATCGTAACTAGTATCGCCAATCATGACGGCATCAGCTAGCTGTGTACCCGTTTCATCGAGCAGTTGCTGTAACATCATAGGGTCCGGTTTTGATGCCGTTTGATCAGCGGTTCTCGAGGCAACGAACATCGCTTCAAGTCCGTCAGACACTAATAAGCGATCGAGTCCTCTTCGGCTCTTACCGGTTGCAACAGCTAATGCATGCCCTCTCGACTTCAATTCTGCTAAGGTTTCAAGCGCATCTGGGAAAAAACGCGTGGCACCATGGTTATCTTTTAAACGGACGTAATGGGCTGAATAATGGGCGGCAAAGGTTTGATAATCCGCCGAGTCCATTGCTGGAAAAAGCGCTTCGGCTGTTTGTTGCAAACCAAGACCGATCATATCGGCACATTCTTGGTCGGTCCTCGTAGGCCAGTTCAGGCCATCAATCGTCGCCTGCATAGACTCAACAATTTGCTCGCGACTGTCGGCTAATGTGCCATCCCAATCAAAAATAAACAACACAGCATTCTTCTCATGACAATCATGAGCCTCTAAACAACAACCTTATAAATCCGCCAATAATGTCTTCCAATGAGCGGGTAAATCGCATTCTACCTGCAATTGACCCTCACCGTAAGCGATATCGATGGCCGTGGCATGTAAGAACAAGCCCTTATAGCCCTGCCCTGCCAATACTTGATTCGTCTCCTGACGACCGTATTTCGGGTCACCGCACAGAGGGTGGCCTGCGACTTTTGCATGCACACGAATTTGATGGGTTCGTCCCGTTATCGGCATTGCCTTAATGAGGCTGAAGTCAGCAAACGCTTGCACGACTTGAAAACGCGTCTCGGAAGGCTTGCCGTCTGCAGCAGCAACCACAATTCGCTCGCCCGATTGAAGCACATTTTTTCTTAACGGCACATTAATTACATCTAAACCAGTGGGCCAACGACCCGCCGCCAAGGCCATATATGTCTTTTGTGCTTGCTTGTCCCGTAAAGCCGCATGACAGGCTAACAAGGCTGAGCGTTTTTTAGCCACAACAAGGCAGCCGGAGGTATCGCGATCGAGCCGATGCACTAATTCTAAAAATTTACACGTCGAGCGGATTTGCCGTAATGCTTCAATCAACCCCAGTGATAATCCACTGCCACCGTGAACCGCTAAGCCGGCAGGCTTGTTAATGACCAACAACTGATCGTCTTCGAACAGAATAGAATCGTTTAATAATTGCTCAAACTGAGGGGAGACGCCCGGCAAAACCGGTTTTGGCGAGATTTTAACGGGGGGTATCCTGACGATATCTCCCTCAATTAGTCGGTAACTTTGCTTAACTCTAGCCTTATTTACGCGAACTTCGCCCTTCCTGAGAATTCGGTATAAGCGCGAGCGCGGCAGGTTACGCAACCTAGCCATCAAAAAATTATCCAAGCGCTGCCCAGCATGATCGGCATCAATCGTGACCATTTCAACGCTTTTTTGTAATATTTCGGCCAAAAATCATACCCTTAAATCAAATGAATGTGGCCAAAAAATAATTCGGCAATAAAATAATAGGCAATTGAGGTACTTAAAGGATAATGTTAACATAGAACTTGATCCGCGATTGCAATCCTAGTTAATCTATCGCCCTCGCGGCCGAGCTAACAGTCATTACAGGCTAGTAGGATCGACTCGCTTAATCGGATCAGCATACACAACGAAGTAGACTATACTCGTAAACACTGCTCTCAGATGGTTTGAGTAGCGAAAAAGTATCCAAAGAATTAAGAAGAAAAGAGCAGCACTAAAGCGCGCTTGAATATGAAAACTTCTTAGATAAACAGTGATGACAATGATCACTGAAAATATTTCGAAATTGCCTGCTAGAGGTAAGAATTCTAAAGCAGCATTTTCATCGGTTTTACATAAATCACACAGCTTGTAGTTAAGCATGAATACGATTTAAGTATGACCACGGTTCCCCTACTGGCAAAAAGCCAACATGAACCAAATTATCGCTCGCATCTTATGGCATGACTGACAGATAACTCAATCAATCGTGAAAATACATAGGTTAATGAGAGCAAAACACACATACCTTACTTGTTAGTTATCAACAAGCTTAGGACTTAATCGTAACAGCAACAAATTTAGTAGTACACAGTGATACCCTTTAGACGGGAACTTAAAAACTGATTCTTGTCTAAGCACATTGATCGCTATAGCTTAATCATTAGCCATAGCTTATCAACGTTAGCTAACTAGCCCACACGCTAGTAGCCAAAAAACGAAAAGAGCGAATCACGCCAACGTTTTTAACGACGTGCCTAAGTTAACACTGAGAAATTGAAGAATTTCAGTTATCGGATTAAATAACGCCAATGAGACTGGCGTTTTCTTGAGATTGAGTAAGACGTGAAGCTATTTTTTCTTTTCACGCAACAAAGGCCGATAACCGCAATGCAGTGCATTGCCAACAGGACAACTGAGCGCTAGCTGGTTTTTCCATCTAGCAGCTAATGGCAGCAAGACTTGCTAAATAATCCGGGCAAAACTGACGCCCCAGGTTTAGCTTGATAGGGCTTACCGGTTCTAGCCTCTTGCCTGAGGCCACTTACTGGCCACATGCGGCTATTTATCACTTTTTTTACGTGATTTAACCGTTGCATTAGCTTTTTACTTGTTGCCCGCTGTGAACCGCACTTCAATTCCTCATTGCTAGCCCGACACTCGTTGGCCTCTTCTCTCTTTTGATGCTCACAATTCTGTGATTGGCATCTTTGGCATAGCAGGTGATTACTCGCGAATTTTCGCAAGTACTACCCATAGGAATAAGAGAGAACATTATGAAACGCATGCTTATCAACGCGACACAACCAGAAGAACTTCGTGTCGCTATGGTCGACGGACAAAAACTGTATGACCTCGACATTGAAAACCGGACCCGAGTCCAAAAGAAAGCCAGTATCTATAAAGGGAAAATCACCCGAGTGGAGCCAAGTTTAGAAGCCGCCTTTGTTGATTTTGGTGCCGAACGCCATGGCTTTCTACCTCTAAAAGAAATTGCCCGCGAGTACTTTTACCGCTCACCTCCGAACTCACAAGGGCGCATGAAAATCAAAGATGTGGTTAAAGAAGGAACAGAGGTTATTGTCCAAGTTGAAAAAGAAGAACGTGGCGGCAAAGGTGCCGCTCTAAGTACCTTTATCAGTCTAGCGGGCCGATACATGGTACTGATGCCGAATAATCCTAAAGCTGGCGGCATTTCTCGCCGTATTGAAGGCGAAGAACGCAGCCAGCTCAAAGACGCGATGAGTGATCTTGAAATTCCTACAGGTATGGGTGTTATCGTACGCACAGCCGGAATAGGTAAGAGTTCAGAAGAGCTGCAGTGGGATTTGAGCTATCTGTTAACCATCTGGGAGGCCGTACAAGGTGCTTCTGAACATAAACCAGCCCCCTTCTTACTGTTTCAAGAAAGCAATGTAATTGTTCGCGCAATTCGAGATTACGTACGTAAGGACATTGGCGAAGTACTCATTGATGGTGCAGACGCCTATTACGAAGCCTCGCAATTTGTCAGCATGGTGATGCCGCATTACGCCAAAAAAATCAAACAATACTCTGACGAGATCCCGCTCTTTAACCGCTACCAAGTTGAGAGCCAAATAGAAACGGCTTTTCAACGAGAAGTGCAACTGCCATCGGGCGGCTCGATTGTCATTGATCCAACCGAAGCCATGATTGCGATCGACATTAACTCTGCCCGAGCAACCCGTGGCGGTGATATTGAAGAAACCGCACTTCAAACCAACTTGGAAGCCGCTGATGAAATCGCCCGCCAATTGCGTCTTCGAGATATGGGCGGTCTAATTGTCATCGATTTTATCGATATGTCATCAAACCGAAACCAACGCGCTATCGAAAATCGCATGCGCGACGCATTAGAAGCTGATCGGGCACGCGTACAAGTTGGCCGTATTTCACGCTTTGGTCTGCTCGAAATGTCACGCCAACGACTACGGCCTTCTCTGGGCGAAACGTCTGCTATCGTATGCCCTCGATGCGACGGTCAGGGTACCATTAGAGACACCAAATCATTAGCGCTGGTTATTTTGCGCTTAATTCAAGATGAAGCCCAAAAAGAGCGCAGCGCTGAAATTCGTGCTATGGTGCCTGTCGATGTAGCTACTTATTTATTAAATGAGAAACGCTCAGCCATTCGTTCAATCGAAAAAACTAATCAATTACGCGTACTCGTGATTCCTAGCCCATCCCTCGTTACCCCGCACTACGAAGTCGTTAGGCTTCGCGATGATGATAATGATGCAGGTGAACTGGTCAGCTTCGAGCTAACCCCAGATGATGAACACGAAGAATCTATTTTGGATGCCCGCGAAACCGTAATTGAGCAGCCTGTCGCTGCTGTTCAACCGATCACTCTTGGCAAAGGCGCACCAACACGGCAAGAAAAATCCCGCTCTGAAAATCGTGCCCAGTCCACAAGGCCAAGCTTATGGCAGCGCTTCGTCACAGCGTTATTTTCCACTCCTGAGAAGTCAGTGACGAAAAATGAAAGCGCTACAGACTCTCGCACTCGATCATCGCAAACAGCTAAAAGTGGCTCTAAACCATCTAATCGTGGCGGCCGCAATAATCAGCGAAACCGAAAAACTGATTCACGCAATGGCAGCAAAAACAACCACGGCAATTCGCGAAATGGGACACGGCAAAACCGTGACGAGAAACCCAAAAATAATCGCAATGACAATCATTCCAGCACCGAAGAACGTCGCAGCGCTAACGATAACGGATCGGCATCAACACAAGAATCCGGCAACCATAACGCTAGTCGACGACGGGGCGGACGCAATCGGAATACCGAGACAGAAGCCAACGGCAATAAAATCGAATCGAGCGTATCAAACACCGAAACCGATCGAAATGCAAAGCAAGACGGTCTAAGAAGACGTCCTGAAAATCAACGTAACCGAACGAATCGTGGACCGAGAAGACGTGGCGGCAAGCGCAGTGAAAGCCTACAGGCGGCTAATGCAGCAGCGAGCGACACAGCGGAAGCGACAGTGGATAACACAGCAGCCACGCAAGTTGATATGGGAAATATTAGCAGTGAATTAAATACTGCTAATTCGCTAATTGCTGAAAAAGACCGTTCAACTGTCGTTGAAACAGTGGCGAATGATGCAACGAATAAAGCTGTTATATATGACAATTTCGAAGCGCCAGCACCAGAACAAGTAGATGCTCCTTCAGCAGAAACTGTCGAAGCACCGTCATCTAAAGCTACCGAGACTCCTACAACCGAGACAGTTGAAGTCGATGCGCCAAATATCATTGCTGAAAACACAACAGACACGGTTTTGAATGGCAGCACGGAAATTGCTAGTGATGAAACAACGGCTTATATAACAGCAGAAGTAGAAACACCAACCGTTAACACCCCCGCCAGCTCCGGCCAACGAGCTAGCAATGATCCACGATTAAGTAAGCGTCCTGTTGCTACAGCTGAGATCGCGACAAGCAGTATGGATATTCATGTTAGTAAACCCTTGGTCGCCGATGCCGCTTCACTGCCGCAAAAAGCCGTAAGCCGAGCTTCTAATGACCCTAGGGCTAAGCGCCGCGACAAAGCGGAAGATTCCCAAGGTGAAACGATTTAGATAATCTAAACAGGTAGATAAAGGCAAAATACCTTGTCAGATTTAATCAGCAAGGTATACTTGCCAGTGTTTTTTCGGAGAGGTGGCTGAGTGGTCG
>DDDX01000093.1 GCA_002339085.1 Cellvibrionales bacterium UBA1969 | reverse complement strand
GGCCGTGAGCAAGTGAGTCCCCATGCAGGTCGTGATTGTGCCAAAGACGTGTATGCACAGGCCGGTATTACTGATCCACGTAAAGATTTTGACTGTGCAGGGGTTTATGTGCCATTTTCTTGGTACGAGCCTATGTGGTTGGAGAATCTTGGCTTTGCTGAACCGGGCAAAGGTTGGGAGTTGACCATGAGCGGCGCCACTTCTTTAGATGAGGGTGGTGATATACCTTGGAACTGCTCAGGAGGGGTGTTGTCATCCAATGCTATTGGCGCCTCAGGTATGATTCGTTTTGCGGAAGCGGCACGTCAAGTTAGAGGCAGTGCTGAAGATCATCAGGTGGAAGGAGCTAAGAAAGCTTTAGGCCACGCCTACGGTGGTGGTGCGCAGTTTTATGCCATGTGGGTAGTAGGTGCCGAAAAACATTAACAGTCATTAGCACTTTTAAATGTAACCTGAATAAAAAAGCTTCAAGTTGACATGACTTGAAGCTTTTTTTTGCTAATGTTTTATTGTTAATTGAGGATTTTTATCCGCATGCTAATGAGTGATTTTAGCTTGCGGTATATAGTGGGTTTCAAAGCTGCAATAAAATAACCACAATAATGATGATAACGGTTAACAGCACAGTCAGAAGATTAAAGTAACGATCGATCCAGTCCTTAATCCCCTCGCCATACTGACGAACTAATAATGCCAGTAACCCATAGCGCAAGCCTCTGCTTAAAATAGCCGTCAAAATAAATAGTATTAACGGCACTGCTGCGGCGCCTGCGGCAATGGTAAAGATTTTGAACGGAATAGGAGTGAATCCAGCGGTAAACAGGGCGACAAAGGCATTGTCACTAAAAGATTGCGATAATTGGGTAAATACTGCTTCACTAAAGCCAGGCACATAATGATAAAACCATTGGTCCATGACTCCCCAAAAGCCCCAACCTAAAGCGTATCCCGCAATTGCACCGAGTACTGAACCTGCGGTACAAATACAAGCAAAGCGAATGGCTTTTTTAGGTGCGCCCATTGCCATAGCGAGCAGTAAGACATCAGGTGGAATTGGGAAGAAAGATGCCTCGGCAAAGGCCATAATAAATAAAGCGGGGCTAGCGTATGGGCTGTTGGCCCAGCTAAGTACCCATTCATAAAGACGTTTTAACATACGCTTGCATCGCCATTGTGTACAAATAATGAACGGCTGATATTCATGGTTGGAGATTCGTTTTACTGCAATGCCGTGATCTAGTTCAGTAAAACAATGATTCTACATGTGTATTTTATTGATTTTGATATATTTTTCTTTTCATATAGAGAAATAGTTCACATTTCTCCTGATTATTCATTTTAAATGACTTTAAAATCATTATATTAGATTCAGCTTTTAAAATGCACTTTAAGGTATAAAGCTGGTCAGTTGATTTTGAAGCAAGCTTTGCAAAACTGAGGTTCTAAGATTTGCCAGCATTAACAAGTCGAATGATGTTGAATGATTACGTTAATAGAAGCGCCTTGCTTAAAAGATTGATGGTTTTGTGGCTGATAACGGCCTTATTAGCTTGTTCGGTGACTGGATCAGTGCCCGTTTTGGAGTTGCCACAACCACCGACAGAGAAGATTAATCATCATTGGGTAAGCACAGGTGAAACACTTTACGCGATTGCTTGGCGCTATGATATAGACCCAACGAATTTAGCCAAGGCGAATGGACTGAAGCAACCGTTTACCGTTGTTGAAGGACAAAGGTTAAGTTTGTTGCCTGCTTCGAGGCCGTTGACCGTGCCAGTTCTTAAAGAATCGAAGCAAGCAGTTGTTGCAAAACCAAGGCAGATGCCAATAGAGGTGATAGAGCATGCTTCATCTAAGCCATTAGTATTGGGAACTTGGCAATGGCCTGCGATAGGTAAGGTCAGTAAAGGATTTACTCAGGCTAAAAATGCGGCTCACAAAGGTATTGATATTAGTGGCAGTTACGGTCAACCGGTAATGGCCGCTAATCATGGCATTGTGGTTTACTCAGGATCTGGACTGGCGGCTTACGGTAAGCTGCTCATTATCAAACATGGCGATACCTTTTTAAGCGCCTATGCACATAACAGTCGTCTTTTGGTAGAAACAGGCACAAAAGTTAAAGTTGGCGAAAAGATCGCTGAAATAGGCCAAAGTGGCACGACCCACAACCACTTGCATTTTGAGATTAGAAAAAAAGGTAGGCCAGTAAATCCAATGAGTTTACTACCTTTAAAATAAAGTTAGTTGGCTTTTTTATGAGGCGTTAGCCTTACTGATCTAAAAGTTAACGATAGTTCTACATGATTTTAAATAGATGAATAACATTCACTGAGGTGACGTTAATGTCAATCGATTCAGAAGAGCAATTAGACGTTGAGCTTAATGATGCTGGCCAATCTGATAGTTTAGAAGAAGATATAAAAGAGATTGCCGGTGATATGGATGCCAGGCGCAAAACGGTGAGTCGTTCGCCTAAATCGCTTGACGCCACGCAAATGTATCTTAATGAAATTGGTTTTTCACCGCTATTGACAGCCGATGAAGAAAAGCACTTTGCTCGACTGGCACTATCGGGAGACGAAGCTGGCCGTAAGCGAATGATTGAATCTAACCTGCGTTTGGTGGTGAAAATTTCTCGTCGCTACCTAAACCGTGGTTTGACGCTGCTAGATTTAATTGAAGAGGGTAATTTAGGCCTTATTCGAGCAGTTGAAAAATTTGACCCCGACCGAGGTTTTCGTTTTTCGACTTACGCAACATGGTGGATTCGACAAACTATTGAACGCGGTATTATGAATCAAACGCGAACTATTCGCTTACCGATTCATGTGGTCAAAGAATTGAATGTTTACTTACGTGCATCCAGAGAACTCAGTCAAAAGCTCGATCACGAACCGACGGCTGAGGAAATTGCAGATTTATTGGATAAGCCAGTTGCAGATGTGAAGAAAATGCTTAAGTTAAATGAGCGTGTGACTTCATTAGATGCGCCATTAGGATATGATTCTGAAAGAACCGTGGTTGAAACCGTAGCAGATAATAAAGTGTCGGATCCTGCGCAGTTATTGCAGGATAATAATTTACGTATCAGTGTAGATGCATGGCTAGATGATCTGTCGGAGAAGCAACGTGAAGTGATTACGCGACGGTTTGGTTTACGTGGCCATGAGTCGGCGACCTTAGAGCAGGTGGGTGCAGAAATTGGTTTGACGCGCGAACGTGTTAGACAGATTCAGGTGGAGGCACTTCGTCGCTTAAAAGAAATTATGCGAAACGAGGGCCTATCTAGCGAATCGGTGTTTAGCAAATAGAGAATGAACTTTCGGATAGAAAAAAAGACCCTAAGGGTCTTTTTTTTTAAGGATAAGGTTTACCTTTCTAAGTGTTCAAGTTTTCCGGGAACATTATTCCATTCCTCAGAATCAGGCGGAGCAGGCTTCATCTCAGTAATATTCGGCCATTCTTCGGCAAGTTCTGCATTAAGTTCAAGAAAGACCTCTTGTCCTTCGGGTAACTCGTCTTCAGAAAAAATTGCCTCTGCTGGGCATTCGGGCTCACATAGTGCGCAATCAATGCATTCATCGGGATGAATCACCAAAAAGTTTGGTCCTTCATAGAAGCAATCAACTGGGCAGACTTCCACGCAGTCAGTATGCTTGCATTTAATACAGTTTTCGCCGACAACAAAAGTCATTGCAAAGTACTCGTTGGTTATATGGAGAATGAACACTCGTCAAAACGAATCGAGGGCGGAGTCTATCACGCGTTAATTTTCAGTCAAACCCATATTGTCGATTTTTAATAACTATACGGAATAGCTAAGTGCTTGGTTCACAGAGATATTTTCAATTAAAGAAGCTTCTTCAGTTGATAAAGTGCCTCGAGTGCCGCCATGGGCGACATTTGATCGGGGTTTAATGCTGACAGGGCTTCATTTAGAGCGCCGTTATCACTAAGGAATAGGTCGGCCTGGCTGAGCGCTTTCTCAGCGGTTGAACATTCCTTTAAGCTATTGTTTTTATTGAATAAGTTGATTTCATTCGGATTGTCTCTCTTTAATCCTAAGGCGTTTTTTTCAAGCTCTAAAAGCTTTTCGCGTGCAAAGTTTAAGGCTGGATTAGGAATACCTGCTAATTTAGCCACTTGGATTCCGTAACTTTGGTTGGCCGGTCCAGGTTTCACGGTATGCATGAACACAATATCATCACCGTATTCTGTGGCATCGAGGTGCACATTCGCAATGCTGGGATGGGTATCTGTTAGCCCTGTGAGTTCGAAATAGTGGGTTGCAAAGAGGGTAAAGGCCTGAATTTTCATGGCGAGGTGATGGGCGCAGGCCCAGGCCAATGACAGGCCATCAAAAGTGCTGGTGCCGCGGCCAATTTCATCCATTAAGACTAAACTGCGATCGGTGGCATGATGCAGAATGTGCGCCGTCTCGGCCATTTCGACCATAAAGGTAGAGCGTCCACCGGCAAGATCATCCGAAGAGCCGATGCGGGTAAATACTTGATCGACCAAGCCGAGTGTGGCTGATTCGGCGGGCACGTAACTACCCATATGCGCCAAGATAGTAATAAGTGCAATCTGTCGCATATAGGTTGATTTACCGCCCATGTTTGGACCGGTGATAATTAGCATGCGACGTTGCTGGTCAACCTGCAAATCATTAGGAATAAAAGGCTCATTCGACACTTGCTCAATCACCGGGTGGCGGCCTTGTTTAATAACAATGCCGGCGCGCTCTTCAAGGTGAGGGCTTCGCCAATTCAGGCTATCAGCACGCTCTGCTAAGGTGGTTAAACAGTCCATTTCAGCAATGGCGGCGGCAGATTGTTGCAGAGGAATTAATGACGCATTTAATTGCTCGAGCAATTGTTCATAAAGGTATTTTTCTCGCGCTAAAGCTTTGCTTTGTGCGCTAAGCGCTTTGTCTTCAAAGACTTTAAGCTCGGGGGTGATAAAGCGCTCAGCATTTTTAAGGGTTTGGCGACGGGTGTATTCGACCGGTGCATTTACCGATTGTGCGCGACTGATCTCAATATAATAGCCATGCACACGGTTGTAACCGACTTTTAAGGTGCTGATCCCCGTTTTTTCGCGTTCACGTTGCTCTAGCTGGAGTAGAAAATCAGAGGCGTTCGTGCTTAGAGCGCGAAGTTCATCGAGTTCGCTGTCATAACCATTCGCAATGACGCCGCCATCGCGCACGGTCATTGGCGGATTGTCTATGAGGCTGCGCGATAACAGGTCTTGCTGCTCGGGGAAAACGCCTATTTCAAGATGAAGGCGATCAATCAAGGGGTTATCAATTTCTGCCAACAGGGCACGAACAGCCGGCAATGCATTGAGCGAATCGCTTAGGCGGGTGAGGTCGCGCGGCCGTGCACTGCGTAAACTGATGCGGGTTAAAATACGCTCCATATCACCGATAGATTTTAAGGTCGAGCCAATCGCTTCAAAGGAAAAGTTATGATGCAGTGCTTGTATCGCCTGCTGGCGCGCAATAATTGGCGCTAATTGATTTAATGGCTTAGCCAGCCATTGTCTTATTAAACGACTACCCATTGCCGTAGATGCATGATCGATAATAGCAAGCAGGGTATTCGCCTCATCGCCATTGAGATTTTTGTCTAACTCTAAATTACGACGACTGGCTGCATCGATGCATAAGTAATCCCGAAGTTGTTCTACCGCTAAGTTTTTGATGTGCGGCAGAGGGCCTGATTGTGTCGATCGAGCATATTGAATTAAGGCGCCGGCGGCGCAGACAGCAATAGGGTAGGCGTCGGCACCAAAAGACGATAAATCACGCGTGCCAAATTGACGGCTTAGTTCTTTAACTGCTGTGTCGTGATCAAACTCCCATTCGGGTCGTTCGCGAATAATATTGGGGTCGACAATAGTGTTAGCAATAGTACTGGCATCAATAGTGAGCAGTTCAGCGCCATCAAGTTGAAGTAGCTCAGTCTTCAATTCGTTAGTTGACTGCGTCTCACAAATCGAAAACTTACCGCTGGCCATGGCCAACCACGCTAAACCATAGGTATCAGCTTGCTGGTAAAGACAGACCAAAAGCGGTTCGCGTTTGGCATCCATCAAAGCTTCGTCACTGAGCGTGCCGGGTGTGATAATGCGTTGCACTTGCCGTTCAACTGGGCCTTTAGTAGTAGCTGCATCACCCACTTGTTCACAAATAGCAACGCTGAGTCCTGCGTTAACACATTTGGCTAAGTATCCGTCGGCTGCATGGTAGGGAATGCCGGCCATCGGTATGGGGTTGCCGCCGGATTTACCTCTAGCGGTTAGTGTTAAGTCCAGAAGCTCCGAGGCACGCTTAGCATCGTCAAAAAACAATTCATAAAAATCGCCCATACGATAAAACAGCAGTTCATTGGGATGCTGCGCCTTAATCTTGAGAAATTGGCGCATCATTGGTGTGTGGCTGTCTTGGCTAATTGTGTCGCTCATTGAAAGCTTGGATGCCCATTGTCTAAAAGACTTATTGTAATTTAAGCCGAGCAAGTAGGGAAGGCAATAAGCGCATATTAAAGCCTCCAGCAGCTCCGAGAGGGTGACTGCAGGAGGCTGAAAATAATTATCGAGTTTTACGGCGCAAAAGGCCAAAAAGTGAAAGTGCAGATGTCAATAACAGCGCTGAAGCGGGCACGGGTACGCTCTGAATATTAAGGTTATCCATGGCGAAGTATGCGGGAGTGTTCATCCCCCAATCGCCGTTATCCGATGAGCTGAGCCCAAACGACAGCCCATAAACCGTCCCTAATGTGGATAGATCAACAAGCTCCCAGCTATTTACTACATTAGCACCGTCGGCTAAATCAAAATCGAAGGTATTGAGCACGCTCCCATTTTGCGCTAAGCCTCGTATCGTTAGGGTGAAAAAATCGCCGGTTGCAAATGGGCCTTTCACTCCCCCATAGCCATCATTACCATCTGCAACCGCAAGATAAGCATAGGTGGTATTGGTGAAGTAGGCTGAGTTGACTTGAGTGGCACTACCAAATTGGATGTTAGCATCAGTTGAACTGTTGTTATACGCCACTGCATAGTTGCCGTTACCGCTTACGTCGGTGCCAGTTATCGCACTGCGGTCGTTCAGATAACCAGCGGTAGTAGTGTCGGTTTGATTGGAATAGGTGAAATTGCTCCAGCAACAATTATATTGGGTATTCCAATTATTCGTGAAGGTAACTCCGTTACTACTAAAGCTGCCAGCGCCGCTAATGGCAGGTGTTGTATTGGGTGCAAGCACATTGTCATCAAAGTCAACTACGATGGCTTGTGATTGAATGGTGAGAAAAAGACTTGCAAAAGTGCATAAGGTTTTTTTTAGGTTAATATCCATCATTAAAACTCCAGAGATTTATGTTTTTTTGGTGATTGAAAAGATCTGCTCAATTGATTTATGAGCAGTATTAATAAGCTCAGTAAGCTTGAAAATAGCGGGGGTATCGGAACATTTTCTTCATATAAAGCTTCAGTAATATAGAGGGCCGCGACTGCATCGAGATCGAATCCGGCGGAACTCCATGTAGGGTAAGGATCATAAATAGGGTTGGGCCCATTGCCTGAGGTAATGCTGTCGTAATGAAAGCCATCACCCACAATATCAATTATTTTGACATGACTTATGCGGTTAAGGTCGAGATTATTCAGATTGCTATGGGTGAGCGTGAGCTGCTGCAAATCAAACGGTGTGCCGAAGCCTTGCTCGTATTTTCCCGCTAAGCCGGTCACGTTGGTGGGATCAATAATTCCGAAGCCGCCAACATCGGATTCGGTCAATGAAATATTATAAAAACGAAAAAAATCAACACCATTCGAAGAAACCTCTACCCACGCTAATTCTAAAAAATCGCCTGAAAAACTGTTTTCAAAAACCGCGAAATCGTACCCTTCGCCATTACGAATAGGTGGGTTAAATAGTAAGGTGATGCTGCCGCCCCTACCTAGAGAGACGATGTCAAACATATGGCCTGTATTATTACCATCGCTATTTCCTGCTTCTAAAAGTGCTTTCTCTGGTGTTTGAAATGGTGGATCAACATGGCTGCCAGGAAAATAATTTTCATAGCCTTGTGCCCAAGCTACAATTGACAGGCTTTTTGCGGGTATAGCGGTTGATCCGTTGTCGATAGGTTCAGGTGCGGGTGGAGGTGCAGGTGCAAAGGGGCCAGCTGCTATCTGAAAACTGATAGCTAGGCTTAGCATGGCTAAGCTGTACTGTATGATTGAAGTGTAGTTAAAGCTCAATGCTCACGCCTCCCATGATGGTTCTTAATGGTGCAGGATAGACCGTATGGCTATAGGCAATATCGTAATAGTCAGCATTAAAAAGATTATTGATGCTGATATACAAGCCAATGTTTTCTGAAGATACTAGTTTGTATTGAACATGCAGTGTTGCATTAAAGATTGTGTGGCTATCAATAACAGGAAAACTGTTATTATTAAAGTCGTTGCCGTCAAAGCGTTGGCCTGTGTAGTTAGCACTAATCGACAAGTGAGTGGATGGTTTGATTTGCCAGTTAGCCCCTATTGAGCTAGTCCAAAACGGCACTAAGGGTATTCGCTTGTCATCTTCGGTAACGACGTCGGTGTAACCTAGGTCTACTGTAAAATCCATGTTGCTATCAATGAAGATTCGACCCTGTAATTCTGCGCCGGTTCTCTTAATAAGACCCATGGCATTAAAGTTAACTCCATGCTCGATACCGCTGCGAAACAAAATCTCATGATGAGTTTTGAAGTCAAAAAAGCCGACATCGATATTCAGTCTTTCACCGTAAAACTTGATGCCAGTTTCATAGCGATCGGCGGTTTGCGGTGATAAATCGGGAGCTGATAAAATCAGTTCGTCAACATTGGGGTTGCGAAACGTTTTTGATAAGCTGAAATAGGCATTAAGTTGATGGTTAAGTGCGAATAAGCTGCGAAATTCTAAAGCCTCATTACGCCAGAGATGCTTTGCGATTGTTCTATCACTTTTAATTAAAGGGCAGTTGATCTTATTTGGATAGTTACCAATTGCCGACTCTATTAGATAAGTATCACATTGATTTGATTGTTCGTCAGCAATGAGTTGTTGGTGTTTAAATTGATTTTCACTTCGATCGTGACGATAGCCAATGTCGAACATTATTTTATCACTGGGCTTTAGGCGAAAGCTGATAAATTCAGCCTCTGATGTTAATTTACCCAAATAATGATTGCTGTTTTCGATATCTTGACCGCCTTGGCTGCGGCTATAATCATTGTTTTCATCAATGATGCCACTAAATATAAAAACCTGCTCATTTTGGCTATGCCATTGCAATAATAATTCGGTGGCCAGAGTCCGTTGCTCGATCCGGTCGCGATTGGCTTTCGCTGTCTGTTTAAGTGTTTCACCAAAAATATAGTGGTTTTCTCTTTCTCGAAAGTGTAAACGGCCACTTAGTAATAGTTGAGGATGTAAGTGTTTTTGATAATTAAATAGCTGGGCGTCATCGCGTGTTTTACCCTCAGATCCTGCGACGACACTGCCTGTTTTCCTATCGATACTGCCATTGTCTATTGCTGAGGGGCTTAATGCACCAGGGTGCTCAAAAGTATCGCGATGTAATCGGCTATTAAAGTTGAATTGATCATGAGTGTTGAGTCTTGTTCGGTAATTAAATAAGAGATCTTGTTGATCGAGTTGGTTATGCTGACGGTAGCCTGCCGACTCGGCGATAGAAGCATCGATTGAAAAATGCTGCTTATAGTCACTTTTTTGGATGCTCGTAGTTATTCGGTAATCGTCATGTTGTCCTGCGCTAACTTGTATTAACCGAGCATTTTCAGTATTTTTGTTTCGGGTAATGATATTAATTATCCCATGCGATGCGCCGCTGCCATAGCGGACGGTATTGCCGCCACGTATGACCTCAATGTGCTCAATGTGTTGTAAGTTAATCAGTGAAAAATCGACCCCAGAAAGATCGCTGGCATTCATTTTTACGCCGTCAACTAAGACCAATACATTGCTAACACTCGTGGCACCCGAACCTCGAATATCAATACTGCTGGACTTAGCGTTGCCGCTGTAAGACTTAAGCGTGACATTAGCAAGTTGTGACAAGAGTTCAGGTAGACTGTTCGCGCCACTTCGAGCGATATCCTCGGCGGTGATTAAACTGGCACTACTTGCAAGGCGATGTATCGGTTCAGGCAGCAAACCGCTAACAATAATTTCTTCGATGCTGTTGTGCTTGCTAGCGTTTTCGTTAGCAACGCTGTTGATGCTTGCGAGCATACCGGAAAAAAATATGCTGGATTTTATTGAATAACAAAAAATCCTACCAAGCTGACGGGCATAGTTAATCAGGAGACGAAAATGTCTCTGTTTCGACAGGCGCTTTAACACTGCATCACGATGACGCAACGGGGCGTTGTGATCGTATTATCGCTGTGTTGGGTAATGGATGCTTGAGGTAAATGAATACCGTGACAGGATCGAGGCTCATGATTAGCCCCTGATGACTGTGCAATGCCATATCGCCCTCCGCGATGGTTGCTAATTGTCGGAGGCCGGTTCCGGGCTATGCACTCAGCGTTTTCAGCTGATGCTAATTACCGTTGCGGGGGCAGCGTCGGAATCGTTTATTACATTAAACTAACCGAACTTCCCGTTTAAGTCTAGCAGTGGTTCCTAATACAGGAAAATTCCTGCGATTCCACTAGACACCTATCAACAAGGTTGTTTTTAGAACGATACAATTTTAACACTCTGTACTAATAATGTGCAACTAGATTTATTGACGCAGGTGCCAAGCGATAAATCTTACGATTTCAAGATACATCACTGGTTGACGGATAAAAAGATTACTTTTCTAGCCGATAGCGGATGACTGATTTTAAAGGCCGATACTGGCTGGTGAGGTGAAAAGGGAAATTAGTTTGATTGGGGCTATTGGGACAAAATTGGGGTTCTAAACAAATACCCTGTAATGGGCTAAAGGGTACTTCTAGGTATTGGCCTGTATAGACTTGCATGGCAGGGTAGTTGGAGCTGACGTGAAGCTGTAATTTTTTATCATAACTTTGCACTACTGCATGTTGCAGTTGTTGTTCACTGTTCGTGGTATCCTGCAGAGATCGTAAAAAATTATCATCAAGTTGAAATGTGTTGGGTATTTGCCGCGCGCTTAAAAAATCATAATCGGTATTGGCAACAGACATGATATCTCCCGTTGGTATGCCTGCCTTATCAAGCGGTGTATAGTGCTCGCTAAAGATTTGTAGTTGATGACGCTTTTCACTATTGTCTTGGTTAAGGTTAAAATAGGGGTGTGTGGTTGGCCCTGCAACAGTGGTTCGCTCACTATGAACACTTATTTCAATGGTTAATTCACTATGGGATGATAATGCATAGCGAACGCAAATTGTCATACCTCCAGGGTAGCCATTGAAGCCGTCCGCTAAATGGCACTCTAATGTTAACGTATCATTTTTTTGCTCAATGCTTTGCCAGAATATATTCGCTAGGGCATTGCTACCGCCATGCAACTGATGCTTGTCTACGTTTGCATCTAGAGGGTATAGCTTCTCATTGATTTGATATCTTGCGCCAGCAATACGGTTGGCATAGGGGCCAACTATTGCACCCATGAAAAAGCTGTCGGCCAAATAATCGCTGAGATTTTGATAGCCTAAAATAATATTGCGCGGCTGTTGATCGACGATTGTCGTCCATGAGATTAAACGCGCACCAAAGTTTGTGATGCTGATAAGGTCGCCGTCCTGATTAGCTATTTCATAGCGAGTAATATTCATAACAATTTCTTTTTATGTATGAAAAATAAGGCCAGTTTACCTTAAGTAAGCTGGCCTTGTAACAATCAGTCAGATCATCCTATCAGCTGATTATTTTTTTTTCACAATATCCGTTACCAGCTGGTCCAAAATGGCTTGGTCTTTGGCAAAATTACGAATTCCTTCTGCGAGCTTCTCAACCGCCATCGCATCTTCATTATGAAGCCAGGAAAAACTGGACTCGGTCAATGGTATGATTTCATCTCGATTTTTCTTGGTAATGTCTGCTGAAGACAGTTTAGTGGGTAATTTGCCTTCAGTGTCTTGCAGCTCATTTAAAAGGGCAGGTGATATGGTGAGTAGATCGCAGCCAGCAAGCTCAATAATTTCACCGGTGTTTCTAAAGCTTGCACCCATCACCACCGTGTCATAGCCGTATTGTTTGTAGTAGTTATAAATACCCGTGACAGATTTAACACCAGGATCATCCGCACCAAAGAACTCTTTGCCTTCATTTTTCTTAAACCAATCGAGAATACGACCAACAAAGGGTGAAATCAAAGTGACATTAGCTTCTGCGCAAGCAATGGCTTGGGCTTTCGAAAACAGTAAGGTTAAGTTGCAGGCAATCCCTTCTTTTTCAAGTTGTTCTGCCGCTTTAATTCCCTGCCATGTAGAGGCTAATTTAATCAGTACTCGTTTTTTATCAATGCCAGCAGCTTCATAAAGGCTGATAAGTTTGCGGCCTTTGGCAATACTGGCTTCAGTATCAAATGATAATCGGGCGTCGACTTCAGATGATACGCGACCCGGTACATGGTTAAGTATTTCACAGCCAAAGTTGACAATCAGTTGGTCGCAAATATCGTCAATATCACTACCCGCTTTATCGATTGCGTCAGCGATTAAATGTTGATATTGAGGTAGTTTCGCGGCTTGCAGGATGAGCGAAGGGTTGGTCGTAGCATCGGTAGGATTTAATGCCTTGATAGAATCGACATCGCCGCTATCGGCAACTACCACAGTTACTTGTTTCAATTGTTCTAATAAATTCATAGTCATCAACTTAAGTCATTAACGGAGCTAAATTAGGATGGTTAAATACCAGACAAATTCACTCAACCCATAGAGCTGGTCGAGTGAATTTGTAAGTATAAAGTGTTTTCACTTAATAAGTGTAGACTTTTTGTGCGGATAGGCTATTAGATATAGCGATTGACAATATTCTCAAGCAACTCTTGACGTCCAGAAACCTGCCTAGGACTCATATTATTTTCTAACACTAGTTTGGATAAGCTCTCTAAGTTGTGCTCGCCTGATAAAATACTTTGTCCAAGCTCTTGCTGCCAGCCAGCATAGCGCTCATTTACAAAATTACTTAATGGCGCATCTTCAATAAGCTGAGCGGCATTGATTAGTGATTTAGCCATTGTGTCCATGCCACCTATGTGACCAATAAATAAGTCGTCACGGGCGCATGACTGGCGGCGCAGTTTAGTATCAAAGTTAAAGCCGCCCGTTGAAAAGCCACCAGCTTTTAGTATTTCATAAACAACTAGCGTACATTCAGCTTCGTCGTTAGGGAATTGGTCGGTATCCCAGCCATTTTGCATGTCACCTCGGTTCGCGTCGACACTGCCCATAATGCCTTCGGCGCAGGCGGTAGCAATTTCATGATGGAAGCTGTGACCAGCTAAGGTAGCATGATTGGCTTCAATGTTAACTTTAATTTCGTCATGAATACCGTGCTTGTGCAAAAATCCTGAGACGGTTGCTGTGTCGTAGTCATACTGATGTTTAGTTGGCTCTTGAGGTTTGGGCTCAATCAATAGTGTTCCTTTGAAGCCAATTTTATGTTTATGCTCAATAACCATTTTAAGGAAACGTGCGTACTGTTCGCCTTCATGTTTTAGATTAGTGTTAAGCAGTGTGTCATAGCCTTCACGTCCGCCCCAAAGAACATAGTTCTCACCACCGAGACGATGAGTCAAATCCATTACGTGCTTCACTTGTGCTGCAGCATAAGCAAACAATTCTGGGTTAGGATTAGTTGAGGCGCCAGCACAAAAGCGTTGATTGGAGAATAAATTTGCTGTTCCCCAAAGTAATTGAACGCCAGTCCGATCCATTTCTTTTTCAAAAAAATCAGCGATGTGATTAACATTGGAGTGAAATTCTTTTAGTGATGCGCCTTCAGGTGCGATATCGACATCGTGAAAGCAAAAGTAGGGCACGCCAATTTTCTCAAAAAACTCAAAAGCAACTTTTGCTTTTTGCTCGGCCAGTGCTAATTGGTCGCCGACCGGTTGAATCCATGGACGTTCAAAAGTACCTTCACCAAATATATCAGAGCCTGCCCAACAAAAGTTATGCCAATAACAGGCGGCAAAACGAAGATGCTCCTTCATGGTTTTACCCATTACGACTTGGCTTTCGTCGTAATAACGAAAAGCAAGAGGGTTGGTGCTGTTAGCACCTTCAAATTGAATTTTATTAACCGTATTGAAAAATTGTTCGTTCATGAATCGCTCCTGCTTGAAAAAAATTAAACAAACTTAAAAGCAGTCTTTTAAGTTTTGATAAAGTTTTTGATATTTTTTGTGTTGCTTTGAATAATAACTAGACATTGTTTGATCGGGTTTAATAATATGATTAATTTCGCCGGCAAGACAAACATCACTTGGACTAAGAGTGCTGGTTCCTAATTTAGCTAGGCGTGCGGCTCCATAGGCTGGGCCTACTTCAGCGCCTTGCCGATAGCTTAGAGGTTTATTTAACACGCTAGCTAATATTTTTCCCCAGAGTTTACTGACAGACCCGCCGCCGATGACAGAGACCGTGTCTATTTTTGTGCCTGCGGCAATTAAAGCTTGCTGGCCATCAGCAAAGGCATAGGCGATTCCCTCTAAGACCGCGCGGCCAAGTTCAGCTGAATCAGTATTATGGCCTAGACCAAAGAAAACACCTTTTGCATTCGGATTATTGTGCGGGGTCCTCTCGCCAGATAAATATGGTAGAAAGGTCACTGTTGAGGGCTTTGAAAAATCGAGCTTTTCAACATCAACAAGTAAGCTTTCTTCATCTTGATAGCCGGTTAACTTTGCCACCCATGATAAACAGCTAGCTGCACTCAATATAACTGACATCTGATGCCAAGTGTTGTCTATGCAATGGCAGAATGTATGGACGGCGCTGTCAGGGTTAGGTCGATAACTTTCATTAGCAACAAAATACACGCCAGACGTACCCAGTGATAAAAATGCTTCATTTGGATTTATTACCCCAATGCCTGCTGCTCCTGCTGCATTATCGCCGCCACCAGCAATTATTGGTACGGTCTGCATGCCCCATTTTTTAGCTAATTCTGGTTTGAGTGTGCCGGTAATTTGAGTCCCTTCGTATAGGGTAGGCATATGATCTTCGGTAAGATTAGTGGCTTCAAGCATAGCTTTTGACCATTGTCTGTTTTCCACGTCGAGCCATAATGTTCCAGCACTGTCAGACATGTCAGAGGCGAAATCTCCACTCATTAAGAAACGTAGGTAGTCTTTCGGTAGTAAAACTTTAGCGACTTTCGCAAAGTTATCTGGTTCGTTTTCCTCTAACCAAACAAGCTTAGGCGCAGTAAAACCTGGCATGGCGATGTTGCCGGTTATTACTCGCGAGTTAGGTTCGTTGGCCTCGATACGCTTACACTGCACTTCGCTGCGACCATCATTCCACAATATTGCTGGACGAATAATATTGTTATCGACATCTAGCAAGGTTGCACCGTGCATTTGCCCCGATAAACCTATCGCCTTAATAGAATGTATTGCGGCAGGATTTTTTTCAAGCAGTTCTTGCATCGCAAGATTGGTAGCTTGCCACCAATCTGCAGGGTTTTGTTCAGACCATAATGGCTTAGGTCTGCTCACCTCTAGCGATGATGACGCTTGTACAATCAGTTGTTCATCATCATCCAAAACGATGATTTTTACACAAGAGGTTCCTAAATCTATTCCTAAATACATAATATTTTATTTCTGTTAAGGTTAATGGCTGCGATATTATAAAGTTCTTTTTACTGCCTAAACAGCTTTTTCTCTTTATTTCAAATTTCAGCTATGTTCGAGATTAAAAACTCTCATAATAAAGCGGTTAGACGGATTATTTAATAACTAATGGTGAGCATTATCACTAAAATTTTGAGACTGTATAAGACAATGCAGTTAACAAATAATTTTCGTCAGGTAGTTTCCCTTCTTTCTTTAATTGTTGCATTGAATTAACCAACATTTTCAATTCATTGGCGACTGGTTTGGCTTTGCTGCCTATAGCGTCGAGAACATTGGCTGCATGGATTCTAACCATGGCTGATGGGTGCTTCAGCTGTAGCATCAATGCGGCCAGTGCTTTCTCTTCAGAGCCTAAGTAAATCAGTGCTTCGGCTGCGGCAATTTTCACATCCGCCGAAGTATCATCGAGTCTTGCGATCAATGCAGTTTTAGCAGGCATTGATTGGAATTTGAGAATGCTGCAACCTACCGCCGCCCAGTACCTGACAACCGCTTCTGAATGTGATAGACGCTTAATTAAAAGATCTAACTTTTTAGGGTCGGCCAAACTGGATATCTCAGCAGTTTCAATTATGAGGTCGATAGGAAAACTAGATTTTCTAACGAGTTCGTAGCCAGTTATTTTTTTTGTTCTTTCAATTAATTCTCCTTCTGGAATAAAGCCTACGTCTTTGTAGTATCGGTTTGTGGCTTGTAAATCTTTACGCATGCTGGTTAGCTGATAGTGAAAAGTGGGGTCATTAGCTAAATTGTTTACTTCCCACGGGTCATTTTTTGTATCATAGAGTTCCTCCGTTTGGCGAGTCTGCCAAAATCGCTGCTGGTTTGGGTTGCATTGTCCTCGCTGGCATGTTTTCTGCCAAGATCTTACAGAAGCTGCCTTCCAGAGATATGCCAAGTGCTGGCCATTAGGTCGATGAGGCATATAGTTTCGAATATATTTAAATTGTTTGTCGCGTAAGGCGCGAACTAGATCAATCCGTACGTCCATTCTTCCACGATAAAGATAACTGTAGGACTTATTTTTTTTACTGACATTGCTAAAAATACTTTCGCCATGCATATGTGCTGGTTTCTTAATTCCGGCTAAGTGAAATATTGTCGGTGCTAGGTCAACAATATCAACGACTTGATCTGTTCGGCCACCCATTTTATAGGACAATAGGTGCCGAAACTTATCAGGCACATGAACTATCAGCGGAATTTTTGTGCCGGTATCATAAAGAAAGCGTTTGCTTCTTGCTAATGCGCCACCGTGGTCGGAATAATAAAAAACAATGGTGTTTTCAAGTGCGTTGGCGGCTTTAAGTTCAGCAAGTTTTTTACCAACTAAATAATCCATTTGTGTAATACGGTCATAATATAAGGCCCAATCAGCTCGGATTTCAGGTGTATCAGGGTGGTAAGGTGGGAGTTTAACCTTGCTAGGATCATGTATTCTATTTTTAAGTGGGCGGTGCAATCTGCTTTCATGCGATTCATACATATTATAAACATGAAAAAAAGGCTGGCTCTCCTGACGATCGTTATAATCACCTCGGTCCCATATTTCACCATCAATGGTTTGCCAATCTTGGTAACTTAGATGTTTGTCTGTCGGTATATCTTTGCTGGTGGCATAGTTATAATCAGTTTTATTGTCATTTGTGACATGATAGCCTGCAGCACGTAAATAGTCAGTGTAAGGTTTGACGAAATTGGGAACACGGTAACGACTTCTCATGTTATTAGTGCCCATTGCGTTAGCATGCATACCGGTAAGGATGGAAAACCGTGTTGGCGCACAAACTGGTGAGTTAGCAAATGCGTTATCGAAAACAATCGATTTCTTGGCCAGCGAATCTATATTAGGTGTTTTGGCAAATTTGTCTCCATAGGCGCCAAGAAGTGGGCTATTATCCTCGCTAACAATCCATAAAATGTTAGGTTTAAGGCCGTTAATTTTTGGGCTGCCTATTGCTGCGGGGCTACTCAATACTAGTATGAGAATACCAGTGACTAAGAGGCTTACACGATAGTTACCTATTGGTATTGTCAGGTGCATGATAGTAAACCTTAATAATTTAATAGGGCTAAAGGCAAACTAAGCCGATTAACTTACTGACCTAGCATACACAATTTGTTTCTGAGTAATTAAAATGAATCTATTTGGCTAGATGCAAACTAGAAACAAATGATTTTTTCTTCATTTGTCGGTCAAATAAAAGTGGGTAATCGGTTCGCTCTTTTACTGGCCAGTCGTTTAGCCAAGAATTTTCGTCGGATAAGCCCCAGACAGAAACTCGGCTGATGATGTCTCGATGTTTGTTAAGCACAGCAAATATTTCATGGTATCTTCTCGCAAGTTTAGCCTCAATAACGGGAGGTAATCGTCTTGGGTATGGGTTTAATTTATCTTCAATCTCAATATTTAATGAGATGTCAGCCCCAAGCTGGTTTTCGCCGCCTCTAGGTAAAACTGAGACATCAAGTTCGCTAATAAAGATATCAATTCCTAATTTTTCAAATGCCTTAATTGAATCTTCGAGTTTATTTAGGCTCGGCCAGGTTAGGCCGTAGTGGCCTTGAAACCCAATCCCGTCAATTTTAACTCCTTTTGCTTGAAGACTCCCAATTAATCTAACGGCACCGCGACGCTTTTTAGGTTCTGTTAAGCTGTAATCGTTGTAATAGAGCTTTGCATTTGGTGCAGCTTTTGCGGCCATTTCAAAAGCTATTTCAATATAATCTTCACCAATAATTTTTAGCCAATTCGATTCTCGCAAGCTACCATCATCATTTAATGCTTCATTGACAACATCCCAAGCATCGATCCGATTTTTATAGCGGCCAACAACTGCATTGATATGCTCCTCAAGTCGGCCGAGTAAAACTTCCCGGGAAACATATTTACCAGCGTCATCTTTGAATATCCAATCGGGTGTCATATGGTGCCAGACCAGTGTATGACCAACCAGAAAGATGTCGTTCTGTTCAGCGAAATTGACTAAGGCATCTGCGGCTTTGAACTCATAAACATTGGGCTTGGGGTGAATCAACTCCCATTTCATAATATTCTCAGGCGTGATGGCGTTAAATTCTTTTTTGATTAAATCAAGTGTTGAGCGGTCGCCACCTAAAATTTGTTTAGCTGATACGGCTGTGCCTATCATAAAATGCTTAGAAAAATTAGTATGTATACTTGCTTCCTGTGCTTCGGTATTGCCTTCAAACAAACCATTATCACCACTGTATTGGCCATCTGATGGCGGTGGGATGTTGCATGCCGTTATGATAAGCGAGAGTGCTAGTAAAGATATAAGTAATTTCATTTCAAGCTCTGTTATCTGGTTTTAATTAAGTAGTTAATTAATG
>DDDX01000037.1 GCA_002339085.1 Cellvibrionales bacterium UBA1969 | reverse complement strand
GAAGAGGTGTTTGGGGTTAAGCAGTGGGAATGTACGGTTGAATCTAACCCTAATGTTGCAACCTTCATTAAAGAATTGACTCTAAAATTACCTGAAGGCGAAGATGTTAACTTTCGTGCAGGTGGCTATGTTCAATTAGAGTGTCCACCACATACCGTTAAGTACTCAGATTTTGCTATTGAAGAAGAGTATCGTGGTGATTGGGATCGATTTGGTTTCTTTGATGTCGAATCAGTGGTAGATGAAACGGTGATTCGTGCTTATTCAATGGCTAATTATCCAGAAGAAAAGGGTGTGGTAAAATTCAATATTCGATGTGCCACGCCACCACCCAATAATTTAGCCTTAACCCCAGGGCAAATGTCATCTTGGGTATTTGGCTTGAATCCCGGCGATAAAGTTAAGGTGTACGGCCCCTTTGGTGAGTTTTTTGCTAAAGAGTCGCAGGCGGAAATGGTGTTTATTGGTGGTGGTGCAGGCATGGCCCCTATGCGCTCGCATATTTTCGATCAACTGCGAAGGCTCAACTCTGATCGAAAAATATCGTTCTGGTACGGTGCTCGATCAATGCGCGAAGCCTTCTATATCGACGAATATGATACGCTGGCTGAAGAAAATGATAACTTTGAGTGGCATCTTGCGTTATCTGACCCGCAACCTGAAGACAACTGGGGCGGTAAAACGGGTTTTATTCACCAAGTATTGTTAGATAATTACCTGAAGGATCATCCGGCACCTGAGGATTGCGAGTTCTACATGTGCGGTCCGCCAATGATGAACTCGGCTGTAGTCAATATGTTATTAGACCTAGGAGTAGAGCCTGAAAACATCATGCTTGATGACTTTGGAGGCTAAGCCTACTATTTGCTTAATGAAAGGGTCATTTCTGCGTTTTACAAGATGCCTACTTCTAGCTGCCTTGTTATTATTTTCAGCCTGCGACTTTTTACCTTCTAAACAGCTTCCTATTATAGAGTTCTCTGGCTCTACCATGGGGACTTATTATCGCATTGTCGTTATTGATGATGTAGACCATTTCTCTACAGTATTAGATCATTCGCATTTTTCTCAAGCAAACTTTCAGGAGACGTTAGATTCATTGCTTGAAAAAATATTATCGAGTATGTCGACGTATCAAGTTGACTCAGAAGTATCACACTTTAATCGCCTGCCAAGCAGTTCCTGCCAGACGATTTCGCCAGATTTTGCACAGGTTGTTTCTTTAGCACTGAGCATTTCTTATCAGTCAGAGGGGTATTTTAATCCCTTATTAAACCCATTAGTGACTCGCTGGGGATTCGACTCACAAGATAAACCCGTGACACTCCCATCGTCTGATGAGATCGATCGATTGCTTGAGTTAGCAACACTGGATGCGCTTAGTCTTGATTTAGTAGATAAAAAACTTTGTAAATCAAAACCCGTCCAATTAGATCTTTCAGCGATTGCAAAGGGTTATACTGTGGACCAAATTGCACGCTTATTAATGCAGATGGGGGCTAAAGATTTTCTAGTGGATATAGGTGGTGAGGTCCGTGTGTTAGGTAAAAATACACGGCAGCAGCCTTGGCGTTTGGCGATAGAAACGCCTGATCGAAGTTCGTCAATCCAGGAAGTGGTTCAGTTATCTAAGCATGCTATTGCCACTTCTGGTGATTACCGAAATTATTACATTCATGAAGGTCAGTATTACTCACACCTTATTGACCCTAAAACAGGCTTTCCGATAAGTCACACAATTGCCTCAGTCAGTGTGATCTCCGATACAACGGCTGTAGCAGATGCCTGGGCTACGGCTCTAATCGCTATGGGTGAGGTGAATGCAAAACGAATTACAGAGTCTGAAGGGCTTGCAGTAATGATGGTATTTCGAGAGAATGAAGCTTCAACAAATACCGAGCTTTTTGACTATGCTAATCCTGCTCGGTTTCGTACATGGACATCGCAAGCGTTCAAACCATTTATAGACATTATAAACTAATAGTCTATGTGGTATTTTGGCTATAACAAAGAAAGAGAATAAACCATGTTGACAGTTTTCTTTTTAACCTTAAGTTTTTTGCTTTTAGTTGTGGCCGCGATGGCTGTCGGTGTCCTGTTTTCTAATAAGCCAATTAAAGGTTCTTGCGGCGGTATTCAAGCTTTAGGCCTAGGAGAAAAGTGTGATATCTGTGGAAGTAATACCGATGAGTGTGAGGAATCATTATTCGCTGCAAAACAATCAGTTCAATCTGCTACTGAATTTTATAAGGTAGATAGTTAAAACTAGGGTTTTTTAGCGATAAATGCTTTTTTTCTTTTTGGGTAACAGCCAGTGCATATCTCACAGACGGTTCCATCACAGCCGTGAGCTGAACAAAATTCTCTGCCGTAAAAGATAATTTGTAGATGTAGTTTATTCCAATCTTTTTTATCAAATAGTTTTTTTAAGTCAATTTCTGTCTTTCTAACATTTTTGCCATTGGTTAAGCCCCAGCGTTGCGCAAGACGATGTATATGGGTATCAACTGGAAAAGCAGGGTGTCCAAATCCTTGTGACATCACAACACTAGCAGTTTTATGTCCTACCCCGGGTAATTCTTCAAGCAAGGCCATATCTTCTGGAACTTGACCTTCATGGCGATCCACTAATATTTTTGAAAGCTCAATAATGGCCCGAGATTTTTTGGGTGCCAATCCACAAGGTTTGATAATAGGGTAGAGCTGCTCAGCAGTCTTTTTTGCCATATCTTTCGGATTTGATGCTAGTTTAAACAATGCTGGAGTGACTTGGTTGACACGAATATCGGTGCATTGAGCCGATAATAGCACCGCGATTAGCAGCGTATAATGATCACTATGATCAAGTGGGACGGGTGTTGATTTGTATAGCCGGTTGAGTACTTTTTGAGCGAAACGTGCTCTTTCTTTTTTTAACATAAATACAGAGTAAATCCTCAGTTTGTCGGGTTTATTAAACGATCTAGATTGCGCTTGCTAAAGCAGGTAAACTTCATCTAAGGCTATATTGTAACGTCACAGACCGTCAGGGTCAGCACCGGTCTATTACATCTAATAAGACGAAAAAACATATTATGAATGCTTTGCTAGAGACTTCACAGAATTTACTTGGTAGCTATGGTTGGACGATACAGGTTTTTATCATTGTATTTATTACCTTATTGCTCAACTTCTTAGCCAAACGCTTACTTGCCCGAATTGAGTTTCAATTATCTAAAACAAGTAATGTTTGGGATGACGCACTGATTGCGGCGGCAGGCAAGCCGTTAGCATTTCTTATCTGGGTGTTAGGCTTCGCTTGGGCTGCACAAGTCGTTCAAGCGGTTTCAGATGCGCCTATTTTCTCGGCTATCAGCCCGCTTAGAGATGTGCTTATTATCTTCTTACTAGCTTGGTTTTTAGTACGATTTATCCGCGAGGCGGAGGCTAATATACTTGCCGCAGACCCCGACCCTCATGATGAATCGCCTATCGATGAAACAACGGTTCATGCCCTGGGTAAGCTGATTCGTTTGACGGTTATCATTACTGCCTCACTGGTCGTTTTACAAACCTTAGGTTACAGCGTCTCTGGCGTTTTAGCATTTGGCGGTATTGGTGGTATTGCGGTTGGGTTTGCGGCCAAAGATCTGTTGGCGAATTTTTTTGGCGGTCTAATGATTTACCTCGATCGGCCCTTTGCTGTGGGCGATTGGATTCGCTCACCCGATCAAGAGATTGAGGGTACGGTTGAATACATTGGCTGGCGACAGACTCGCATCCGCACGTTTGATAAGCGTCCGCTCTATGTCCCCAATTCAACGTTTGCTCAAATATCAGTAGAGAATCCATCTCGTATGAGTCATCGTCGAATCAATGAGACAATTGGATTGCGTTATGATGATGCTGCAGTGCTATCTTTGGTTGTTGCCGATGTTAAAACGATGCTTGAACAGCATGATGAAATTGATAGTAGTCAAACCTTAATGGTCAATGTAAATGCTTTTGGGGCCTCTTCGCTAGACTTTTTTATTTACTGTTTTACAAAAACAGTCAACTGGGAGCACTATCACGTCGTTAAGCAAGATGTGCTAGTCAGTATCTTAGCGGTGGTAGAGTTACATGGGGCAGAAGTGGCCTATCCAACGCAAGTGGTGGATTTAAAGCCGCTCCCAGCGAGTTCCGAATAAGCTAATTTTTTCTGAGCGTCTTTTATCAGACTTGCTAGAGTTTGGCTTGCCATTGACAGCGTTTTAATCCGGTTCTGGCAATATGTGTTTCTTAACGCTAACAATGACCCCAATCTTAGGGTGATCTAAATAATTGATCTGGCGACTACTTATTTTTTTATTTTGCCTAACAGCGTAGACTTGGTTCAGTTGATACTGTAAGACCTGATTCTCTTTTACTGCGATCGCTTCATCTTTGTCTTTACTTGCTTGCTCATTAATCACTTCGGCTAGGTTAAATAGGTCATCATCGATGCGGTCATTTTCTTCGGGACTTACCTCCACAGTATCGAAATAAAAAAACTCATTAATGACTTGATCTATCTCGGCGTTAAGGGAGCGACTGAGCACTTGATCTTCTATCAACGCTATTCGCTCATTATCAATAGGCAGGTCTGGCAGTGTGCCAGGAAAACCTTCTTCACTCAGATTGAATACATTTTTATGAGCGAGCGATTGTTGTTGAATGTCTTTGTTTGATAATTCTATCGCGGTAAATTCCATCAGCCAGAGATCGGTTTTAATGTGTAAAAATCTATCCTTGCTGATGGTCACATGACCTTCTAGTTGATAGTGATCATTATATTTTTCACCACCAAAGATGGGGATTGCTTTTGCTGCAACACTGCTATCAAGGCTTTGTATCCAAGCCTGGTGATAGAGCACTCGATGAACCGTGTTTCTGCTTATTTTTTCTTGAGCTTCACTTAAAATTAGTGCCTGCTTTGGTAATTCGGTCAACAGGGCTAATGTTGATAAGGCTATTTCTTGCTTGGTATAAGCGCCTGTGATCTGTTGATGGTCATCAGCATCACTAGCGGTTGTAACCATCAAATCGTTTGCCGATACATTGCTGTTAATAAGAGGCTCTTGAGAGCTTGCTGATGCCTCGTCAGGTATCAGCGTTGTATTAACTGTCTCAATGATTTTTTCAGTGCTTTGTATTGTGCTTTGTAATGGCGGATGAACAAAATCTAAGGAATCTGGATACTCTAATGTTAGCTCATCGGGCCACTGCTCAGTGAGGATCCCATTGGGATCAAAGCTGTCTAATTGATTATTCTTGAAAATCAACAGTTCAACTTGGTAAAGTGACGATGGGTCAGGCAGGGCATCAATATCGATATAATGCTCTACAGGCGCAGAGATTAAAGCCGGCTCTTCTATGCTGGAATGAGTATCCGCATTGGCCACAACCCAATGACTGGTAGAAATGCCAATCATGCAGTAACGTAACATTCTGCCATTTAAGCATGCTAAAAAATTGGTCATTATTCAGTCTGCCCTAGTTGCTTGACTAATTCGGAGACCCAGTGGATTCGACCTTCAGATTCTGGCAGATATTGGCTAAAGGTCAAGCGTGTTGCCCCGATTAGTTGGTAGGTTTCATATTGTTCTTGAACCAGTTTAACGATGGCCATAGGATTAACTTTAGTATCATTACCAAACTCAATATAGCCACCTTGTTCACCTGCATTGATCTTAACGATGCCATACTGAATACAGTCAAGTTTAATTCGCATAATTTCGAATAAATTATTTATTTCATCGCCAAGCAGGCCAAAGCGATCAATCATTTCAACTTTTAAATCGCGAAGCTCTTCAATATTGGCAGCGCTAGATATTCGTTTATACAGCATCAAGCGATTATGGACATCAGGAAGATAATCATTAGGTATTAAGGCTGGTAGGTTAAGATTGATTTCACCTAAGACATCCAGTGGTGCTGACAGATCAATCTCATCACCGCTTTTTAACGCAGTAACAGCGCGTTCTAACATGTCTAAATAGAGGCTGTAACCAATCGATTGCATCTGGCCACTTTGCTCGTCTCCGAGTAACTGGCCGGCACCGCGTATCTCTAAATCATGAGTGGCGAGCATGAATCCGGCGCCAAGATCTTGGGCTTCTTCAATAGCGGTGAGACGTTTTTCAGCATCTTTACTGAGAAATTTTTTGTTTGGAACAAATAAATAAGCATAGGCCTGATGGTGTGAACGACCGACGCGGCCTCGTAATTGATGCAGTTGAGCTAGGCCAAATTTATCGGCACGTTCAATGATAATGGTGTTTGCATTGGGAATATCAATCCCTGTTTCAATGATGGTCGAGCAAACCAATACATTAAATTTTCGGTGATAAAAGTCAGACATCACTTGCTCGAGTTCACGCTCAGGCATTTGACCATGACCCACAGCAACTCTGGCATCCGGTAAGATTTCTCGAATTTCATTGGCACTTCGTTCGATACTACTGACTTCATTATGCAAGTAAAAAACTTGCCCGCCACGTAACAGTTCACGCAAAAGGGCTTCTTTCACCAAGCCAGTTTGTTTTTCATGGACAAAGGTTTTGACAGATAATCGTTTAGCCGGAGGCGTTGCAATGATGGATAAGTCGCGAAGTCCTGCCATAGCCATGTTTAAAGTACGTGGGATCGGGGTGGCGGTCATGGTTAATAAGTCAACGTTAGCGCAGAGACTTTTTAGCTGTTCTTTTTGCCTGACACCAAAGCGATGCTCTTCATCAACGATAACTAAGCCGAGGTCACTTGGCTTAATACTTTTTTGGATTAATTTATGGGTTCCTATTAAAATATCAGTTTTACCGTTACGGAATGATTCCATCACTGTGGCTTGCTCTTTGCTGGTTTTAAAGCGAGACAAAGTTTCAATGGCTATAGGCCAATCCGCAAAGCGATCAAGAAAGTTTTGAAAATGTTGCTGGGCTAATAATGTGGTAGGGACTAAAACCATCACCTGCTTACTATTACAAGCGGCAATGAAAGCGGCCCGCATAGCGACTTCTGTTTTACCAAAACCCACATCACCGCAAACCAATCGGTCCATAGCAGTATCTTTTTCCATATCATTGCTTACTGATGAAATAGCCGTTAGTTGATCAGCAGTTTCTTCGAAAGGAAATTGATCGCAAAATTGTTGGTAGCTTTCTTGATCAATATTGAAAGAAAAGCCATGCATGGCTTTTCTGCGAGCATATATATCCAGTAGCTCAGCAGCGACATCGTGAATGTTAGCGATCGCCTTTTGCTTGGCATTGCCCCAATTTTCAGAGCCAAGTTTATTCAATGGCGCGGTCGTTTCATCCCCACCCATATAGCGACCGATCATATGTAATGACGTTACAGGCACATAAAGGCGATCGCCACCCGCATATTCCAAAGTTAAAAACTCAGCATCAATAATATTGCCATTACCACCATCAACAGGCATATGTTCTAAACCTAAGTATCGCCCGACGCCATGATCGAGGTGGACGATAGGTGAGCCGACTTGTAGCTCGATCAAGTTATGTATGGTTTGGTCTGCGAGTAAATTTCTTTCTTTTGTACATCTGGTTTTCGGCTTGATAGTCACGCCGAATAATTCCGGTTCAGCGATGATGCTTACATCGGCGGTGTTTATGGTAGCGCCTTTATTAAAGGCAGAAACGGCTACCGCTGTTTGAGGGGATTTATTACTTGAAATCAGCTGATTAAATTCCTGCCAAGAATCGCAGCTGACCGCATTAACACCAATGGCTTCTAATTTTTCAATAAATATTTCACGCCGGCCCATTGATTCAACACAGAATAAAACATGTTTCGCCTTATTTTTACTGCGTTGTGGGCTATTAAGAAAACTCTCGACTCTGTGTAATGCGTTGCCAGCATGGTCTTCTATCAATAATTCAGGATTGGTTTGCGCATCACAACTGTATTGGCCCCGATTAGGCTTACTAATTACATTTTCATTGTCTGATGAAATAGCAATTCGTGGGAAGTTCGAAAGCGAAGCAAAGAATTCGTCTACATCGAGGTATAATTTAGCGGGTGACAGTAGAGGGCGAGTAAGGTCAATTGAATGTTGCTGGAAGCGCTCATTGACATTATGAATGAAATTAGTGGCTTGTTGATGATTACCCGGCAGGCTGATGATTAAGCTGTCGGCGGGTATAAAGTCTAGCAATGTCGACGTACTTGAATAAAACATAGGTAGATAGGACTCAATACCGGCATAGGGAATGCCGGCAACCACATCCTGATAAATGGGGCAGGCAGCGGCATTATTTTCAAACTCAATATGCCATTGATCACGAAAATGATTAATGGCTTGCTTGTCTAGGCAGACTTCTGCGGCGGGCAGTATGGCAATACGTTCAATTTTTTCATGCGAGCGTTGGTTTTCAGGATCAAAGGTGCGAAGGCTACTAATTTCGTCATCAAAGAGGTCGATGCGATACGGTGTGTCGCTGCCCATGGGGTAAATGTCGAGCAGTGAGCCACGAACCGCATATTCGCCGTGCTCGAAGACAGTATCTCGGTGCTGATAGCCTGCATCATCTAACTGATTTTTTAGCGCTGATGTTTCAAGTTGTTGCCCAACTTTAAGAATCAGACTGTCGCGATTAATATAGTCCCTTGGGCATAAGCGTGTCATTAAAGTAGGAAGCGTAACCACGCACACACCGCATGACTGGCTTTGTAAATGGTAGAGCGTATTGAGTCGTTCTGAAGTGATATCTGGATGGGGCGAAAAGTAATCGTAGGGTAAGACCTCACGGTCTGGGAGTTCAAATAAACAAAATTGCTGGTTGTTGGCACTAAAAAACCGCAGAGCCTCTAGCCATTCTTGACTTTCAGCTGCATTATGCGTGATCACCAGAGCAAAGACGTTTTGCTCAATGACTTTTTCATAGAGTGCTGTAGCCGCAGAAACTCCGGGTAATGAAGACCAGCGGTGGCTTTGCCCCTTGGTTGGCGTGGCGGAAGGGGCAAGTGAGGTGATAGACATCAAATTATTTAATCTAGATTATACGCTTAATTAAGATTGATCCATGTGGTCAATTTCATTTCACGTAATGGCATATACAGCGTCATTGTGAATTCAAATTATGCCGTATTGATACGCCGGCGTATACACTTCTATCGGGTGCTGACTCGTAGTATCGGCCGCTTGAGGGCTGGCAACCACCGCAAACAAAAGGATTGGTCCTCGCATTTGATAAATAGGCCTCATTCGCTACATTAGTTATAGATAAAAATGGCTCAAGCGTCCATTCATTAAGAGTTTTGGTATAACCCAGTCGTAAATTACTGACTATCGATGAGTCAGCTTCTACTGAGTTATCATTTCTGAGTGAAAATTTGTCTGTATAGAGGGTGTCAAAGTTGGCGAAAAATCCATTGTCATTACTATAGTTAAGTCCAATAAATAATGTCTCTTGTGGTATTCCCGGTGCAGGCTTGCCCGAATGATCGTTGCCATTATTATCAGTGAATTTATTAAAACGATAATCCGCATAGCTGTAGGCAATGTCGGTGCTTAAATTATTCGATAGCTGAAAATTAATTGATAGCTCAGCGCCTTCTCGTGATGACTCACCGGCA
>DDDX01000061.1 GCA_002339085.1 Cellvibrionales bacterium UBA1969 | reverse complement strand
GATGCTGGGCTTAGGTGCAGTTAGAAGTAGACAAATGCACTAGAGATCTAGTTGATAAGCCAATCAACCATAAATGTTCAAACAGCTCTCTAACTGATTGTTTAGCTTAGGTTATTTATCTTGTATTGTATGTTTTCTGCCCACATGATAATATAGAATTATTATAAGAATAACCAACGGTGTTCCCCAAGATGCCGTTAGAGATATAAACCTGGAGAAAAAAGATGAGCTATCTATTACGCTCAATTGCGTATACCTTCATTTTATTTTCGTTTTATTCCAATGCCACTATTATTTACAACGATAGAATTGATGCTGATTTAAGTAATTTACAATTACAACCATCTTTCATATCAGATATCGGCTCAGGTTCGTTTGATGTATTGGGCAATCTTTCAAATGGTGACTTAGACTTTTTCTCAGTAAATTTAGTTGGCTCCACATTGGATTCAATTGAACTTACAGAATGGAGTAACACCTATAATGCGCAATGGACTTTTTATGCTAATGGGGATTGGTATGATTATCTTAACCAATCCGTTATTGGCGAAAATCTAATAAATGCATTAGGACTCGATACTTCTGGTTCTCAGTTAGTAATTGGAACTCGAACAGGAGCTCTTGCTCTTGATTATGGATTCAGAATAACTACAACTAACGCAATACCTATTCCAGCAGCTGCTTGGTTGTTTGGAAGTGCTTTAGTTGGTTTAGGCTTAGTAAGGAAAAAGTAAACTTTATTTTTAATTTATTTAATAACTGGTGAATGAGCTGATATTTTTTTCATAGTCAGTAAGGGCAAATAAAAATACCAAATTATCCTGGTTAATTTGTTATGTCCGTCATTTTTAAAATTCAAATTTTAAATTAAAAGTAAAACGACATTATTTGCTCTTACTGACCTTTTTAATAAGAAGATAATAAAAATCCAGCAGTATCCCTCAAGATGTGGTTAGGGTAAATCGCCTCTGAAGTTAAAAAATGAGCTATCCATTACGCTAAGTTGCGTTCGGGATATTTTTTATAATTATGAGTGCGGACTGAGCAGTTGTAACTGTTGAGAGTGGCAACTTAACATTCACTTATGATGATTCCACATTGTTTGGTTTTGTCAATGTTGTAGGTACTTCAATTTTTTCTTGCCAATAATCTTTCAGCTCAAGCGGTTCTGAAATTTAGAATTTTTGACATGATTGATGCTTAATTTTCAAAGAGCACCTGCTTTACCAAGTGTCTCTAGCATTGTAAGCTGCTAACACATCAAGAAGTGATACAATTTAGCGTGCTCTTTTTGCTTGACTTGCTAAAAATTTTTTCGTGTAGCAACGTCCACTCTCTCCATCCATTGAATAATATTTTGATGCACATCTATGGCTGCTTTTCCTTCCGGGTTCTCGCTGATCCACTTGAGTTGAGCATATACGCTAATATCTGCAAGCGAAAGCTCGTTCCCAACTAGGAAACAACGATCTTCCAAATCAATAGTCAGCGCTAGCATGTGCCGATCAATATCTCTTAGCGCCGCCTGCTCAGATTTACGACCAACTCCCTGTTTATTTAAGATATTTAAAGTAGCTTTGGATGCAAATTTAGTAACCAACCAGCGCCATAATCCACTGTCGAACTTAGCCAACTCATTTGACCAACGATCTTGGTTCTGAGGAAGCCATCGAAGTTTCATCATATAGAAATTCAGACTTTCATCTGCCCAATCCTCGTATAGATGGCACTTCACCCAAAGCTTTTCATCAATAGGAATCAAAGGTCGGTCTGGAAACACTTTATCCAAGTAATATGCGATATCTGTAGAATCATCGATAAACTTACCTTCGTGCTCAATTACCGGAAGCTTCGATGTCGCTGAATATTTTTTTACAGTATACGATTTTGACACTGGCACTTCGATAACTTGATAAGGTACTTTCTTCAAATTTAAAATCAACGAAATCTTTGTGCAGAATGGCGACATTTCAAATTGATAGAGTCTAATCATAATATCGATACCTAACACCGCGCTAAATCACGCCGTATTTTTCAGACGTATGGACTAACCCAATCCTCACTGCGCTCCCAGAGGGCTTTGGCGACATTAACATCACGCGCCTCAGAGGTGCATTTTGCCAACTGGCAGTGAGAGAAATAGCCTGCAGCCAAGTCTTCGGCTGGTTCGTGCACTGCACATAAGACAGACGTTGCTGCGCCCTGATTAGCACTCTTTGTGAACGGGCTAATCAGTTTTAGCGCAACTTTCATAAACCCTGATTCGCGACCGAAGTCCGTTGAAACCCCACTACCAGGATGAACCGAGCACGCCGTCAGACCCTGCGCACCATAGCGATTCTGTAATTCCAGTGCCATCAGTATATTGCAAAGCTTAGCTTGCCCGTAGGCACCCATAACAGAATAGGCGGATTCCGTATAAGGCAAATTGCTAAAGTCGAGCGTCTTGGGATTTTGATGCGCAATGCTTGATACCATCACAACACGAGGCGTCCCGCTGGCCAATAACTTTGGCATTAACCGCTTAACCAACAAAAAGTGTCCTATGTGGCATACCCCTAAGGTGCGTTCAAAGCCTTGCTCAGTCTCAGCATACTCAAACGACATCGATCCAGCGTTGCAAACCAGTATATCAATAGCTAAATCCTTCAACGCCTCGACAAATGACACGATCGCAGGCAGTGACCCTAAGTCGAGTTGCTGGCAACAAACATCAGCGCCCAAATGTGCCTCACGAATTCGTTGTGCCGCTGCATTACCGGTTTCGAGGCGCCGGCATGCTAAGACCACTGTAGCACCTGCAGCGGCTAATGCTCTCGCCGTCTCAAAGCCAATACCCGTATTAGCGCCAGTAACAATGACCCGCTTGCCAGATAAGTCAATGCCTGAAACTACATCATCGGATGTTGTTGATCGTTTAAATTTTTTTGATAGTGCCAAACTAGACTCCAGTCATCATCATTTAATAATATGGTTAGAAATATAATAGGCTTTGTGATAGTGAGTTTAAAAGCTATTTGATTGAAAATAATAAACAAAAAACCACTTTCTAAACGATAGTCCGCCTCTTCCCTTCCGAATAAAAATTAAAGAGCTATTTAGATAGTGTTAATTGGTTTAATCGCGACGGGAATATTGCCCATCCGCGGCATGCCGGTAATAGGGTCATAATCTACTTCGGTACGAATTAATCTGCCAGTGTTACTGCCTAACTCATGATAGCGATGATCTTCATCAACCAAGCCGCCAAACGCGTGTGCCATTGCTACGACACCCGGCAAGAGCGTAGCGTCGCTCTCTACAATTGCAGGAATCGAATCATACTCAGTTGCCACATTAACCCTATCGCCATCACTGATGCCTAGTTTATTCAAGTCATCCGGATGCATCCATAACGGATTCCACTGCTTGTCACCCGTCAACTTTTTAATAGAACGACCCGCAGAGTTCATAAAATTATTGTGCCTCCGAGGAATGTAACGGAATGGGTAGTCTGGGGTATCATGCTGGATGCGATAATCTTGAGCATAAACATCAGCTAATTGGGTCATCATAAACTCATTCGCCAATGCAAGACGCGCTTCGCAATCAGATTCTTTTTCAGTAACGACAACATCACTACCAAAGACATGGCCATGCGGATAACGCTTGACCTGAGCCAACGGAATACGAGATTCACTACAAATATGCTCATAGATTTCTTCGGTCGTTGGTTTGTTATTTTTATCTAGCACCATCATTGCCATTGGTGACTCAATGTATTTTGCCGTTCCAAAAAACGCAACGTAGGTCAGCTCTAAGTCAAGGTGTCTTGCCATGTCGTAAAAGAAAGTCCATTCTTCGACCACATCCGAGCCTTCGGGCGGGTCCGAAATGCTTGGCGAATATTGTGCATAGGCACTCGGAAAACCAATTCCTGTCCCGAAAAACTTTATGGCCTCTCCGCTTTGGCTCATGCCGGGAGTTTCAAGGGAGTGCTTACAGGCAATCACGTAATCAGCCAATCGCGCAGTTGACGACATCTCAACATCAAAAGTTAATAGCAGATCGAGCTTTTCCATCGCACGCTGCGTTTTCCGCTGGTCAGGCCAAGCGGCCATTGGGTTACCTCCTATGCAAATTAATGCCTTCACCTGCCCTTCGCCTTCTAACAATATTTCATCGGCTAAGGCGGCGGTAGGCATACCGGCCGCTGTATCCGTTAAATCACGCACCCGAAGTTTTTCACCAAAACCCCAGCCTTTAAACGGTGCAAGTGGCTGCGCTTTTGGAGTATAAGCAGGCAACATTGCATTGGGTCGGGTGACTTTCTCACCCGCATGGGTATAGGCGGCGCAAAGAGTATTTAAACACGCCAGCAAATATTCTTTTAGGTTGCAGTACATAGAAAAACTACTACCGGTGCCGCTATTACCGTGTTTAATGGTTGCCGCAGCAAAGGTCCGTGCTGCGGCAACCAGATCATCGGAGACAATGCCGGCACGATCCGCTACGTACTCAGGGTTAAACCCAGCAACGCGCTCTTTCAGCGTGCTAAAACCCTCGGCATTCTCGGTAACAAACTGTGCATCATAGAGTCGCTCAGAAATGATTACATTAATCATGCCGGCTAATATAGTATGGTCCTCACCGGGACGACTTTGTAAATGAATAGTCGCTTTTCTTGCGGTATCAGATATTCGCGGATCAATCACGATCAACTTTAAGCCACGCGCGAGCGCCTGCTTTAATTTTTGCGCGGGATTTTGACCATGGATACCCGCAGCTTTTGATATGATGGGATTAACTCCCATTAGTAACCAGGCATCGGCACGATCAAAATCGGGCTCACCGCCTAACCACTTCCCATGCGCTGCAAGAGAGATCTGTTTGCCGGGTTGGTCAATCGTGTTAGAAGTAAAAAACATCCTTGAACCGATGGCGCGCAAAAACGCATTGCCAGTTCCTGCAGCAGCGGGATAACCCACGTTCGGTGTACCCACATAAATCGCAACCGAACGCGGTCCATACTCATCAACTAACGATCGTATTTTCTCTGCAACCTCTATTGCTGCTTGTTCGCTTTTGATCGTAACAAAGCTACCGTCATCTTGCTTCTTTAGACTATGAAGCAAACGACCTTCATGGTTATGCATTTCGGGTAGTGCCCGTCCCTTCGGGCAGGTATAGCCTTTAAAGAGAGGGTTATCAGGATCGCCAGTCACTTTAATAAGTTTACGTCTTCCATTATCATTTTTGACGCTAGCAAGCACACCACAATGCGCAATACATAAGCGACACAAAGTGGGTACGGTTTGAGACTTATTGTTTTTATCAACTTCAATCATTTTTTGGCTCGAAAAGCATTAATATAAAAAATTTCTTACTAGTATTAATGTAATACTTATTGCCGGCTATAACCAACCTTCTTTTGCTAAAAACGTTTTATTATTTATTAAATATATGACAGTCAGAGTATCTGACCAATAAGTCATCGCAGGTATTAAGTATTGAATAATCAAGTCATAGAGCTTCTAATTTATTAGGCTATTCACTCACTATTTCCAGACCACTCAGAAAGAGCGGTTTTTAAGTCTATGATTCGATTAAAATTTTCACTTTATCAAGCATGATATGTTTAATTACTAGCGTTATAGTCTAAATCTGTAGCTTAATTTATGACCGTTTGATAAAATGGTGCTAATAATAATGAAATTTCAATCGCTAAATTCATATAATCAGCTTGACTACTGATAGCAAAAAATCTATCTCATATAAGCGTGTTCCAATTAAATAATAGGTGGAAACTATGTTTAAACTTTTTCCTCTCTTAACTATTTTTATTTCTCTAAATTGCTGGGCACCACATTATACTGATTGGTCTGGTATTCGGTTTGAAGATTGGAAGATAGCGCCAACATTAGCATCGGGAGGAAGTTTTGCCGATCACTATTCTATTCATAATGATCAACTTGCCGTTCTAGAGCATTATGAATACTCTAGAAATGATTTAATAAACGAAGCAATTGCTGGTGGCGGCGTCGCCAGAAAAGATCCATCGCAAGTTAATATTTATCAGTTCAACGGCACTAACTGGAACCTAACAAACTCTTTATCTGAGCCTGATATTATTGAGGCTACACCGTATGTTAGCCCAGAAGAGCCCAGTGTTATCATTTCAAGCGCAACTGGTTTTGGTCAAAGCTTAGTAATTAGAAATGATATATTGTTTATTGGCATGCCTTCTCTGGGAACCGTTAAGCTTTATGCAAAGCAACCGCATCCAACAATAGCTGAGTCGCATGTCTGGATACATCAGAATGATATTTTGCCCTTAGCAGTATCATTACCTACCGAAGGTTTTGGAAAAAGCATGGCTTTTTCCGAGAACGTTTTAATAATACAGAATAATCAGGGCGGATTATTTGTTCACAAGAAAAATGGTGTAGCTCTAAAATGGGAATTGGATCAAGAAATTTATATTGATGAACCATGTTTCAGTAAAGATTTTGAACTAAGTGGGAATACATTAATTATTGGCTCAAAGGATGGATGCACTGGAAAGGTATGGATTTTTGAAAGCAATGGTGACAAATTCAACTTAACTGAAACATATTTTAACCCTGACCCATCACCACATCCTGCAGATTCAGAATTTGGTCACAGTGTTTCGATTAATGGTGACAATATATTAATTACTCATTCTAGGTATATTTTAGATTTGCATGGTTTTAGTGGCGCCGCCGGTATCGCATATATTGGTAAAAAAGCACCGGGATTACCTTTAAATATGACGAGTATTTTAAATCCGAATGATGCTGGAACCGGTGAATTTGGCTGGGATGCCGATATATTAGATAGTAAGGCTATTGTTAATGACCCTTACTTTTCCTCCGTGGTTGATGGCTCCATAACCGAGTCAGGGCTAGGCATGAATTATTTATACGTAAAAACAGCTGAGGATACTTGGGAAAATCTAGCTAAATTAAGTAGATCAGATGCAGCTCCTAATTCTTGGTTTGGGCGCTCAGGTGTAGAGGTAACTGATAGCGGTTTTGCAGTAGTTGCTGACCCTTACTCTGAATCGGGAACACACCCAGGTGCTGCTTTTGGTGGCATCTACATTTATGACCTAAGAAATATGGAAGGGCTCTATTTAGATTCTATTTATAATGAGGATATTCCAGTAATAGGAATGATAGGTTCTTTAATGCTAGCCTTATCAATACTTGGCGTGGGTTGGTCACGGATAAGAAAACAATGACTTTATCAAAAAAACCCTTAAATTAATATGATTTTTCTACTCTGATGAGTATCCATCGGTATGAATAAAAATGATTATCTCATTACCTCAGTTTTTAACCCTTATACTGACGCTTAGTACGCCGTTACTTTCAAAAGCGGTGCATCCAGATTTAATTCAAACTAACCTAACCGATTTACATTATATCGAAGAGATTTCTAAGTTTCGATCAGGTGCAGGTCACGAATTTTTTTACGACGCCACTTTCCCATTTGGCGCCACTGATAACTCAGAACCACCTAGTAGCATGAAGCATTATCTTTCACCGTATGCCGCATATAAGGATAGCAACGGTACCAACAACTTAGTTCCTGTTTATGCCCCATTTGCAGGTGATATCGTTCGCGTTACTAATGAAAACTGCTGTGGCTTCATCAACAAAAGGGTCGAAATACAATCACTTGATAATAACGCATACACACTGATTATTTTTCACATCAATTTAAATGAAGCCTACCCTCAAATTTATAATGACTGGCCGGCACACTTATGGCCTGCACACTTACCAGATGACAGTGAGTATGAAACAGTATCGGTTGATGCTGGTGATTTACTCGGTTATGCCGACTTGAGAGGCGTTAATGACTTTGATATCGCAGTAATATGGGAAAATGGCGTCGACCGTTACTGGATCAGTTATTTTGAATTACTCTCTACGGCAGTAAAAGATGAATACCTCAGAAGAAGTGTCCGTATTGATGAACTCACTATTTCAAAGTCAACTCGATTAGCTGAGCCCGTGACTTGGTGGGGTGGTCGCAATGATGACGATTGGGTCTTGCTAATGACGTCTTATCAGATTCCCGCTATCGGAAATATGGGCTTAATTATATTATGGCTCTCTGCACTACAATTTGGTGTGCTAGGACTAAGAAAGAAAAGAGGCTTGGTCAATGACTTGTGTAATTAGCGCTTCTTTGATTTATAATCACTCAATATAAACATCAATTTAACGGCACCTATAAAGTCATAGACTTTTGATTTTTTTATCTTTATCGTACAACTAAGCTTCAGATTGCTCACTAAAACGAATACCTTTAAATGAACTTCCAGAAATAGTCTGTATTAAAACATTTGGTATGATAATGCAAACAACTCTCTAATTCTTGAATGAACAACATGCTTTTAAGTCGCCTCGCCATCAGTTTATCACTGCAAGACGGCCTTAATGGCAAATAAAATAGGAGCAGTAAATGTCAACGAATGCCAAATCATCCAATATTTTACTGATCAGCTCTGACTGTCATGCAGGCGCACTACCCTCTACTTACTTGGACTATATGCCATCTAAATATCACGAGGCTGCTGATCACTGGTGGTTAGACTATGCAAAAGAAATGATTCAACGAACTGGGACTTTCTTTGATCAAGAAGCCGTAGAGGAATTTTCGGAACTCAGTGGCGAAGAAGGTACAGCGAAGTTTAATGCCTCTTCTGTCGCCGCACTAGCGGAAGCTGATGATTCTGCCGTGCTTGCCTTACTCAATGATGAGACAAGTCCTTTTGCGCCGCGGCTCGGTGAATTTGATGCAGATGCTCGACTGAAGGAGCTTGAAGGAGACGGCATTGCTGGCGAGGTTATTTTCCCTCAAATGGCGCCTTTTGGCGCTGGGCTTACGCAATATCGAAATGAAATCAGCCCAGAGCATAACCTCGAGGGAAATCGTGCTTACAACCGTTGGCTCGCTGATTTCTGTAATACCAACCCAGGCCGTCATGCCGGTGTCGCCATTATCAATGTCGATGATATTACAGTGACAGTTGAAGAAGTTCGCCAAGCCAAAGAATTAAATTTGTTTGGCGGTATTATGCTTCCCGTCAGTACTGGCTCTCATCCCTTTTATCACCACCCAAGGTATGAACCACTATGGGCTGTTTGCAGCGAGTTAAATATGCCCATCCATGTCCACTCTGGCTGGTCGCCTGATTATGGTGATGTACCCAGCGCGCCAGCGATGTTTATTAGCGAAGTGGACATGTGGGCTCATCGACCATTTTCAGCCTTAGTTTGGTCAGGCGTTTTTGAAAGATATCCCAATTTGAAATTTGTTTTTACGGAAACCGGCTGCTCATGGATTTTAGAAACACTTCGTGTCTTAGAATTTAAAGCTGATAATCCTTTATTTGCTCACTTCAAAAAAGGTTTATCGATGACACCGAGAGAATATTTTCAGCAAAACTGTTTCATCGGTGCTTCTTTTTTACCGAAACATGAAATTCATAATCGTCATAAGATTGGCTTAGAAAAATTGATGTGGGGCTCTGATTATCCCCATATGGAAGGCACTTGGCCTAACACCATGGAGTATATGCATGCAACTTATGGTGGCATTCCTGAAAATGAAATCAGGATGATGCTTGGCGAAAATGCTGCCAATCTATTTGACTTCGACATGGGCATCCTACAACCCATCGTTGATCGAATTGGCCCGACACTTCGGGATATTCAGCCAAGTATTGATCAAGCTGTCTAGTTCTTCAGTAACCGCTGCTCATCCACAGGTCATAAGTTTTAACCCTGAATGCCATGCCTGAAGAAAATTGATCGCTCGATGTTTATAACATTAGCAGAGTGAATAATTTCTCTGCCTAAAAGTTAGAATTATTGTATGATAATTCTTTTACTTTAAATGAGATCGTAAAGAAACCATGGACAATATAAAAAACCAAATTACATCACTGTTTAATACTTGGAATGATGCCTTAGCGACCGGCGAACCTAGTCAGGTCGCCGCTCTTTATGAAAAAGACGCGATTTTATTGCCGACGATATCGAACCAAGTCCGACATAACCACAGCGAAATTGAGGATTACTTTGTCAACTTTCTTAGTAAGGGACCACAGGGTAAGATTGACGAATCGAATGTGCGTATCTTTGATCAACTGGCAATTAACTCGGGGATCTATACCTTTACGTTTAACGATGGCGCCACCGTGCAAGCCCGTTATACCTTTGTTTATCGATGGAATGGCGATCAGTGGCTTATTACAGAACATCACTCCTCTCAGATGCCTGAGTGAGTGATGTCTTTGGGCTAGATTCTTATAAGCCCTATCAATAGCTAAATCTAGAGACTGCAGGATATCTGCCCCCTAACTTCACCTAGCCAGAATCCTTTATGCTAACGCGACTGCCTGTGACCAGATCAGTGTCAGCGTATCTGCTACCGCCGACGCCGATAACGACGGCATCAGTAATGCCGATGAAGTCACGCAAGGCACAGACCCGTTCAATAATGATAGTGACAACGATGGCTTATTAGACGGCGAAGATCCAGACCCTTTAACACCGACTAACAATGCACTGACAGTCCCCGTCATGGGAGGCTTAAGCTTTTTAGGTTTATGCCTTTCGATGCTAAGCCTAGGCGCCATTAGGCTAAAAAAAAGAAAAGGATAAATTAAAATCATTACCTGATTTACTAGTAATAAATACCTTTGCACGTATTGAAAGGATCATCGACCCAGCTTTAAGCTTTACGTAATAGAAATTAATCATATTTAAGTGAAACTAAACACGAGCAGAAGTATTGTGTTAATTAGAGATAATTAATTATCAGTCAGGGGATCATTACGTGAAAAGAGAGACTAACACCACCAACTCAGTTGATTACGATGCATTAGAAGAGGAGCAGCATAAAGGCATTCATGATTGGGTGAAAGAACACTTAAACGGTGTGGTCACTGATATTCGTCGACTAGAACGTTGGCGACCACAATGGAAAGTCACCTATAAAGCTAATAATGAAACAAACGCGGTATTGTTTCGAGGAAATCGTTCAATTGCAGGCAAGCAAGATTTAAAGTTTGAAATGGAAGTCATGCAGGCACTGGAAGCGAATAACATAAAAGTTCCGCATATTTATGGCTGGGTCGATTCACCCAAAGCCTTTGTGATGGACTGGATTGATACCGAAGATCGCGCACCCGGCATGTTGCACACTGCAATTGATAACCCCTCAACGATGAGTGATGAGCGCTGGCAGGCAATGCTGAATTATATGGAGCACCTCGCTGCAATGCACGCCGTACCCGTTAGCGAATTTACTCATATTAAACGTCTGAGCTCGCCACCCAAAACCCCGACTGACATCGCCTTACACACCACCGAGCGCATGTACAGCGTCGGTAAACAAGCCGACCATATTGATCCGCCGCTCGAGTTTTTACAACAATGGTTACGTCGAAATGTCCCTCTTCATCGCACTGAAGCCTCTTTTATTGCAGGTGATGCAGGCCAGTTTATGTCAGCCGGCACTGATGTCTTAGCATTATTGGATTTCGAAATTGCCAATATTGGTGATATTCATTGGGATCTCGCCTGCTTTCGCGGTCGTCACCCTTACGAAAATATGGGTGATATCCCTGCCCTGTTCCGGCGCTATGAAGAGGTCAGTGGTCGTCAAGTGGATCTTGCTGCAGTGGCTTATCATACGGTTGCCTTCTTACAGTTATCAGGTATTGGCGCCACTTTCTTTATGCAACCCAATGCGCATGGCGGTAATTGGATTGAAGGGGCGCTGGAATATGCCAGTATCACTCGAAGAGCTTATGAATCAATTGCTGAACTTCAAGGCATTAGCCTTGACTATGATCTTCATTTGCCTGAGCCGACAATTAAACGTTGGGAGGATTCGGGGCTACAAAAATTATGCGTTGATATTGAACGCCTGCCTACCTCAAGCGTGTTTGAAAGCTGGGAGCGAGATCTTCTACATTCGATTCCTCAGTTCTTGCTGAATCATGCCCGCTATCGCGATTGGTTTGAGCAACAAACAGTGGCCGACTTTAATGCGTTAATGCAGACATTAGGGCACAATAATACCGCCAATAATTTAGTTGACGCCGACCGAGCGGCGCTTCAAATGATGACCGACATGCAAAGCACAACAAATGAATCCGCCAGCCAGAATCCCAACTTCGATGAAGCCTGGGTTCAGGTACAACACAAACGTATATTACGATTTTCAATGTTGATTGCTGGGACCAATCCCGACAGCGAGAATCCGCTATTTCATCGGCTCGACCCCATCTTCGAACCAACCTTATAGTCCGGTAAGAATTAGACGAAAAATGAATGGAGCCTGATTAGCTTCCACAGGCTTCATTTGCCAAAAAAAATCGCAACAATTCACTCACAACTCTTTTCAGCAAAAAGGAAAAATATTAAGTGGGGTTGTCGACCTGCTGAACAGGCTCAAAACGAAAGCCTTCAAAATCGTTGGCTGCTACATCGCGGATACGGTCGTAATACATAGCACCGCCTAAGTAAGCAGAAAAATAACGCGGTTTGCCTTCTACGTTTGCGCCCGTCCACCATGAGTCAGTTCTTGGAAACAAGGTAAAGTTCGCGATAGTTGTCACTTCATCAAACCAAGCTTGCTCACTCGCAGCTACGGGCTCAACCGCACCAAGTGCTTTTTCACGAAGATGCTCCATGCATTTACCGATCCAGTCCATTTGCCGCTCGGCGCCTAATGGCATGTTATAGAACACACCGGGTGAACCAGGACCGTGTATCATGAATAAGTTAGGAAAGCCGCCAATCGTCATACCAAGATAATTATGATAGCGTTCGTCCCAACGCTGTTGAAGGCTAACGCCATCACGACCTTTGGGATTCAAACGTAGCATAGATCCACTGATGGCATCGTAACCCGTAGCCAGTACCAACATATCGATAGGATGTTCACCGCTTTGGGTAATCACGCTGTTGGCAGTAAATCGTTCGATCGCATCGTCGCGCAAATCAATTAACTCAACGTTGTCACGGTTGTAGGTGGCGAAGTAACCGTCGTCAAGAATCGGCCGCTTGGTCATCACAAAATGATCGGGCGATAATTTACGCGCAGTCTCTGGATCCTCGACAATCTCGCTGATTTTTTTACGCACGAAATCAGATAGGGTCTTATTGGATTCTTCATTGACTGCGATATCATGATAAAGCTTTAAGAATATTTGAAAGCTGCCCTGCTCCCACAATGATTCATACAGCGCTTCGCGCTCTTCATCGCTATCATCAAGCGCTGATCGATCGGGATTAGGATCGGCGGGAAAACCACCGCCATGAGCGCGCATTTTTTCTATAATCTCATCCCAATTTTGGCGCACCTCGGCTAAATCATCGTCGCTAAGTGGACGATTACCGGCTGGAAAAGTAAATTGTGCCGTGCGTTGTAACACCGTGACATGATCAGCCTGTTTCGCAATTTCAGGAATCGACTGAACACCCGATGAGCCAGTGCCAATCACCGCAACGCGCTTGCCTTCAAAAGAAACCGGCTCATGCGGCCAACTGCCTGTGTGATAACATTCGCCCGTAAAGTCGTTAATGCCGGCAATATCGGGACGATTCGCTTTCGATAAAGCGCCTACTGCACAAATAAGATATTGGGCAGAACTGCGCTCACCCGCCGATGTTTCAATCGACCAGCGCTGGGCTGTCTCATCATACCGTGCGTCCTGCACCCAAGTGTCAAACTGAATATCACGACGCAAGTCAAACTTGTCTGCCACATGCTCGAGGTAATCTAATACATCTGATTGTTTCGATTGCGTCTCGGCCCAATCCCACTCTTGCATCAACTCCTTTGAAAAGGTGTAGCAATAAAAGGGGCTACCAGGACCATCGACTCGCGCACCTGGATAGCGGTTATACCACCAAGTACCGCCAACATCTTTAGCACCGTCAAACGCGCGCACAGACAGACCCATTTCACGCAAATGATGCAATGCGTACATGCCACTGACACCTGCGCCGATGATAATAGCGTCGTAATGCTTGATTGATTCACTGTTGTGATTGATTGGCTGTTCTGAAGTCACGGGCATTCTCATTAGTTTGTTAGCGAAGATAGCTATTGTATGGCAACTGAAGCCGAGTAAAACTTATTTCTTATTAAGGTTAATGTGTAAGTAGTAAACTGAAACATAAAGGCCCTAAAAAGACGTTAATGTGGATCTGAGTCGATGGTATTTAGATTTTTTTTGCCACCTGAACGGCGATAGAAGAACCTACTTTTACCAAATTCAACCAAACTCTAACCCACACACTGTCAGAAGGCGACTTGAGATAACATTCAGCATCAAGCTTATGCTGCGTCTCTTCTGCACAGCAACGCTGAATCAAGGCCAATAATGAAGGTGACTGCTGGGTTTTAATTATGTGGTCAATTTGTTCGTTATAATGTTGCTCAACAAAGGTCTCAACGGCACTAATAGTCAGACAAAAGAAAGTATAACCGAATAATGTCGCGAATAAACCCAAGCCAAAGCCCATTATTCGCCAAACAACAATTAACTTGCTTCGCTCATTCGCCGGAACAAGATGAGTCATGACCAATAAATGCTCATGTTCTGTGTCTATATGTTCGGTAGCCATTTGCCGAATAGAGGAAGACCAGAGAGCCAAGGATGCCGCTTTATAAATCCATACTGCCCCTGTTTCACCAGCGTGATTGGAGCGCATCCAAGGCATTAGTGATTTAGGCACAGTTAGAGAATATGCGGAATAATCGGTTAATACTGCTTCGCTATTCATTGTGATAAATACTTAAGAAGAGAGGCTAGAGCAAGCATGCTAACCAATAAGTGAAAAAGACCAAGGACCATTGCATTAGCATGCTCAGTTGCCTGCTTTAAAAAAAAGTGAATCGTCTAGCTTTTAGATTCAATCTTTATTTGAGTTAGCCAGGAATCTTGGCGCTGTTCAGCATCGTAAAAAACCGCTGCTGTAAAAAACACCATAAATAAAAGTGCTAGGTGCCCAATAAAGCTGCTGCCAATAAATAATACGCTACCCAAATAAATACCGGACGCAGTACACCACATCCATGCCATTACCGTCATAATCCAAAAACGTGAAACTGGGTCAGGTACATGTCTCAAAGGATTGACATTAGCGTCCATAACGGCCTTGTAAGATTCATAAAAGCGTAAAAATGCTATTTTTATCATAGTAATTGCCCCTTTTGACAAGAATATAACTATTCATACGGGATAATACTAACTATGGATCTACTGCTAAGGTTGAACAGCGCTCAGTTCACATTTTTAGGGTATATCCAAGTAAACCTTTATAACTCTAACGAATGTGGTTAAGCCTTTCGTTGCACCCTTAACGCTCGTCCTAAGCGCTGCTTTCCTAAAGCCTCGCCATAACGGTTACCATCCTCCCAAACGCGTTGACCGGCAATATATACCTGCTCAACAACACCATCTGAGCGGTTAACCATCACCTCATTCTGAAACTTTTCATTCCATATTTTTTGGCGCTGGGCATTCACATCATGTCGGGCCAACTTATCCGGATGAATAAGCACCACGTCAGCTTGTGCACCCACGGCCAATGAGCCAACATCAAGACCAAAGAATTCAGCAGGCTCGGTCGTTAATCGTTTAACAGCCTCTGCCACACGATTCACTCCCGAACGCTGAGCGAGTCGTAAAGTATTCAAATTGCAGTCGTAAAAAGCTAAATTCGTTAGGTGTGCACCACTGTCATTGAAGCCGGGTAAGGCATGCTGATGAAATAAAATTTCTTCGACGATGTCTTCATCCATGTTGGCTGAATCAAACCACCAGCGAAATTGCGTATCATAAAGCCGTAATCCTTGTAAAAAAAACTCCGTGGTCGTCGAGGTGTCATCAGGGAATCGAGCAAATATCTCGGCCTCAGCTGTCGACAGGGCACCCTCCTCGCCATGACTCTTTTGAAATTTCTGCAAACGCTGAAACACCGACTGCATGGATTGGCCGTTCCATGTATCGACGGGCGTATCATCAAAAAACATTTCATTCATGTCCATTTGAAAGGTAGCACGATCAGCCATGCTGGCCGATTTTACCTTAGGCGCATCGTCGCTGAGCTTTTCGACCCGCGCCCAGTCACGCCGAAACCGCGCCTGCCATTGACCGCTATCGAGTATCGCTCGTCGACCAACAACATCTTCGGGCTCACAAGCAATAAGTTCGCGAGTTGATTCTAACTCCTCGAAAATCGGTGCAATAATGCCGTCAGACCACATGCGAAAGTTCGCACCTAAGGCTTGAAAATGCATCTTGCCACGACAAAACCACGAGTTTATTGTCCCTGCCAAACGCAGCATTAGTTTCCAAATGCCAGGGGTGTTATTAAAATCGATGGCGGTTAAGGCAGAGATACGTAAAGGCTTACGAAAAAACCAACCAGCACTCCAAAAAAACCGTTTGATGGTTCGACCCATGCGCTCACCATCAGGGTTGGTTTGCCAGACACGTCCATATTCACGCACAATATCCAGCGCAGGCTTTAATTCTTCATCCTCGGCAAAATGCGCAGGTATGCGACTGTCTTTGTGTGGGTCATTCGACAGGTAATGAAAAACAATTTGGTCGGTTGATAAACCCAAATAGCCCTGCTCCATCGCTTGTCGGAGCAAACGTTCCATCTCTGCGGTTTCTTCATCAGTGGGCTTACGTGTCACCGAATCATGCACACCCATCACTTGAATACGCAGCATGGAATGCGGCACAAAAGCGGCAATATTGGGTCCTAAGGCAATATCTTCAAAATGGCACAGATAATCTTCTGAATTATCCCAATACATGGCATCGGCACAGCGCTGCAGTACACGCTTAGGAACATTTTCGACCCGAGTGAAACAGTCAACTATTGGATTATCACCGTTTTTATTTTGAGCCCCATAGATCGTCCCTAACGAACAGTTCCCCACTAGCACAGTGGTTGTGCCATGGCGAACCGCTTCACCTAAGCCAGGGTTAAGCTCTACTTCAAGATCGAGGTGAGTATGAATATCTAACAATCCTGGCATGAGCCAAAGACCATTGGCATCAACAGTAGCACCCACATGATCGAAACTCAGCTGAGGTCCTAGCGCGAGTATTTTACCCTCTTTAATGGCAAGATCACCGGACTTCGGCGGTGTACCCTCACCATTAAAAATCAAGGCATTTTGAATTAATACATCGCAGCTTTGCATTGAAACATTACGAGATTGAGCTGTCATTACTTTCACCTAATAATAATTAATTTAAGCCGTTTTAATACCCGTGTATTTACTCGCATACTTCAATGCTGATATTCGATGCACGAGCCTGCGCTCGATATAATCGACTACGGCATAATGCTGCACAGCCTGTTGATCCCAAATTAATAAATCACCCACCTGCCATCGATGGCGATAACTAAATTCAGGCTTTTGCATGTGTTTAAACAGCATAGCTAAAATCGCTTCGGCTTCCAAAGGCGGCAAGCCCTCAATAAAACGCGTATAGGTTTCATTCACGGTCAACCATTTTCGTTGAGTCACTGGGTGAGTTTTTACTACTGGATGAGAATGGATAAGCCCCTTCACTAAGGCATCGCCAACCATCGGCCCTAGCGGCATGCCACTGCGCCAACCTAACTCGTAGAGATGGCCGTAGTCATGCACGGCACTTAAATCGCAGACCAAAGTTTTCATTTTATTCGACAGCGCATCATATGCTGCGGCCGTACTTCTAAATACTGTATCACCCCCGTGTTTAGGAATAATTTTTCCGTGTAAGAAATTTATAATTGGGGGGTATTCAAGAAAGGTTTCATCACAATGCCAGGAGTCGGCACGATCGCCTTTATCAGAATCAATAACCGTTAAATAAGGGATCTCCTCATCGACCCCGAACTGATCAGTGGCATTGTGCTCGGGCTCCCCAAAAAATAAGGCAATTTCAGCATGTTGCTGGACGGTCATATCCATTGCAGGAATAGAGATGACTTGATGCTGATAAAGCGCATCTGCAATCTTCTCAAAAATACTGTCGTTTAAGGGTTGAGAAAAATCAATGCCCTCGAGTCTCGCCCCCAATAAACCGCCTATCTGATTGATTTTTGTATTCATATTAATATTCACTGTATTTTAATTATTTTAGTCTAGCAGACCAAAAAATTAATGAATATTACATCAATGACGGTTGAAAAGAACAAATGAGATTAATTCTCGGTCGGGTTATATTTTTGAGGGAAGAAATTGTCTGCTGGGCATTACATGATAAGATTTTCAACGGTTGGGTGCTGTAGGAAAGATGGCTTAAGGTAGTGGCTACAGACAAGTCACTTCGAGAATAACAATCTAATACCTAAGGTTTAACGTCGCCGAACAATCACGAAACCGAGCAAAGCTGATGCATATAAAACCAAACTAGCGGGCAAAGGCACTACAGCTACATGCATTCTATTGTAAGTGAGATCAATGCTTGTAAACGGTGCCCGACCCCAAGTTGACCAACCTTCGCTGACATCAGTCGCATCACCTAAACTGACATTGACATTAATTTCACCATCAGCTAAATAATGAGCTGATGTCGCCGGCATCAATAATACATCGATATTCATAGTGTAAGCATTGTCATTGACAGCTGCAACACCATAGACATTCGCGCTGTCGCGAGAGTAACTGCCATAATCAACGCCTTCAATAAAAATACTGACAGCGTCTGCAATCGAAGTTGAAGCAAGGTCTGCCTGCATGGCAATGGTCATAAAACTTAGACTGCCGATTTGAGCATCCGGTGTTGATAACGTGAAAGAAAAGTCTTGCCCGTCTACCGATTGCCATGCAACAGACGATACCGTACTGTGAAATGCATGAGCCGCGGTAGAGATAAAAAAGAGTAAGACTATTACAATATTGCTAGATATTTTCATAAGCCTTTATTATCAAAACTATTTATAGGGAGCTTAATGGCTAACGAAAAATGATAGCCACCTCTATAGGTATAGCTCGAATTTATCAGCTCATGGGATCACGATCGATCTTAAAACAACAAAAATAGTGACGCAGCTCACAAAAATAAAGTTTTGAGTAATAATAATGACCGAGGTACGACTGGAATCACAGCAACGGGCGGTTTGAAAATATTCTTCAAGAAAATGAAAAATCTGACTGGCTACTTTTTTTCACCGCTATATATTTATCGAAAATGTCCATCAATTGATAACCTAGCGGCAAAAAAAACCGCAGTCAAGAACTGCGGTTTTCAAAAGTGCTAAGTTATTTATTTACGTCGGCCAAACACACCGAAACCTAACATTGAAAGTGCCAAGGCGATAAGTCCAAATCCGCCCAGTGCTGGCACGCTTACTGCGTCACCTGAGCCGCCATTTAGTCCTTGTAACACTAACAATTCAGCGGCATCGCCGTCCGAATTATCATCAGGATCAGTGCCTACCGCAATTTCTACGGTATTTAATATACCATCACCATCACGATCAGCATCACAAGCGTCACCTAATGAATCACTATCCGAATCCAATTGGTTAGTATTGGCATCACTAGGGCAATTGTCAGCAGCATCTCCCACTGTGTCGCTGTCAGTATCCGTTGTTTCGGCGGCATCATCAGGAAAGGCATCACTTGCATTAAGCGCGCCGTCACCGTCACGATCGTCGTCACAGGCATCGCCTAAGGCATCACCATCTAGGTTAGCCTGATCTCCATTAGCAACGGCTGGGCAATTATCAAGATAATCCGCAATGCTGTCACCGTCAGTATCAGTAGTTGTATCGTTAGTATTAACGTCTACAGTTACAGAAGCTATTCTCATTCCTGATGCAAATTCAACCGTATCTACTGGCGATATAGTATAAACATAACTCTCAAAGGTTGACCAAGGCGTAGAGCCTTCAACAGTATTCGCAGCACTCGTAATTAGCGGAGCATTTGCCGCGCCATCACCGTTTGTATCAACAGTGTCACTACCACCTTGGATATCAGCTTGAAAACCTGGAACCTGCAGGAGAGCTCGTTTACCGCCATGGAATTGAGGTGCCACAAAAGTAAAGTTAGTTACATCAAGAAGAACTCCGTTAGAGTCTCTGAAGCGAAAAATAGCTTGATTATAGACACTCTGACCACCATTTGTAACAGGATTTCCATTCGAATCTTCTACTGGGATGGTTTGTCTCATCAACCATTTTTGGCTATCAACTTCGTTTTCATTCTTAACACCAATACCATTAGCTAATTGCTTAGCGACAAAAGTAAAGGCATCACCCGAAGTAACTTCAACGGTTAAGTCACCTTGAGAAGATGAGAATGTTAATAATTGCTGACCAAATTGGTTGCCATCATTAGCAAAGTCAAAAGTATATGTTTCAAAACCATCACCATCAGGGTCATTATCGCAAGCGTCACCAGTACCGTCATTATCGGCATCCGCTTGATCTAGGTTTGGAACCGATGGACAGTTATCAATAGCAACTGATACTGTATCACCGTCGGTATCGTCAGAAAAACTCATGCTCATTTCAGCAATACGATAGCTAGTAGTATTACTAGTCGAACCATTAGTATTATTCCATGCAGTCGTTGCGACTAAGGAAAAACTTGGGCCTGAATTGGATGAGAATGAGAAGTCACTCGTACAGTCCTTTGCAGATTCATAAGGACCATTTCCACCATTCCAAGTACTAGAATCATCTACATCATGACAATAGAGTGTATTAAAGTGGTCAATACCTAATTCAGCGTCTCCACAATTTTCAGCGCAATAACCATTACCTTTAATGTCATAATTATCACTGCCAAATGAAAGGCTTGCTCTATCAGACGTACTCATTTGACCACCAGCAGAGGAGTATAGTGTCAAGTTTCCGAAATCAACCGCTTGGCCACTTGAATTAGTCAGTGTACCTGTCAGTCCTTCACCAAGATTAATAGTCCAGTTAGCTGGAACAGACTCATCAACCTCTACCGTAGCAGGATCATCTTCAATCGCCGCAACACTTACACCAAGACCCAACAATGGATTATCACCAGTACCTTGACGTTGTGCGGCAACCTTAGCAGGAGCTCCATCTACAGAACCCGTTACTGTCAAAGTGAAATCACCAGAAGGGGTTGTAAAAGCAATTGAATCTTTACCAAATTGGTTATCGTCAGTAGATTCTGGAACGAAATTGAATCTTAAATTATACGTACCGTCTCCATCCGGATCATCATCACAAGCATCACCGATACTATCAACATCCGTATCAAGTTGATCTATATTTGAAACAGATGGGCAGATATCAGAATCATTATTGACAGAATCGCCATCAATATCTGAATTAATCTCGACAATGAAGTTGGTTAATCTGAATGAAGTTTGATTATTAGTCGAGCCATCAGGATTATTCCATGCAGCTGCGCCAGATAGAACAACACTAGATGCAGACTCACTACTCCAATCATCATTACCTTGAGGTATGTTTGTAGGAGCCTCGATTAG
>DDDX01000006.1 GCA_002339085.1 Cellvibrionales bacterium UBA1969 | reverse complement strand
CTAAAAACCTGGACTCAGCATTGACCCTGATCACTTTAACACCCATATTTTCAGCAAACATCGACATTACTTGATTACCTTCATTAAGACGCAACAAGCCATTATCGACAAACACGCAGGTAAGTTGATCGCCGATAGCACGATGAAGTAAAGCGGCAACGACTGACGAGTCAACACCGCCCGACAAACCTAATATCACCTGCTCATCGCCAACCGTTTGCTGCACTTCAGCAATGGATTGCTCAACAATATTGCTGATCGTCCAAAGTCCATCACAGCCACAAATGTCGCGCGTGAAACGCTCAATCAATTGCTGGCCGCTAATGGTATGGGTAACTTCAGGGTGAAACTGTAGCCCATAAAACTGCCGCTCCGTATCAACCATGGCTGCTATAGGTGCGCTGTCAGTCGCTGCTAATAAAGTAAAATTATCAGGGAGCTCAACCACTTTATCGCCATGACTCATCCAAACGTCAAGATACACATCGGCATCAATTTCATCATCACTAATGCCTCGCGTTAGTTCGGTGTCAGCTAACAGACGTACCTTTGCATAGCCAAATTCTCGCTTATCGGACGTTTCAACCTTACCCCCTAACTGAGCCGCCATGGTTTGCATGCCATAACAAATACCCAATACCGGAACACCTAAGCTAAAGACGATAGTCGGAGCTGCGGGCGCATCGTCACCTGTGACTGTTTCAGGGCCCCCCGATAAAATAATCCCTTTGGGATTAAACTTAACAATACGCTCTGACTCTATATCCCAAGGCAAAATTTCTGAATAAACCCCCGACTCCCTTACTCGACGAGCAATAAGTTGGGTGTACTGCGAACCAAAATCAAGAATTAAAATACTTTGCTGCTGAATAGCTGAGCTCATAGCGACCTAATATAGAAAATAATGATCACAGTGCCTAAACACTGTCTATAAAAACATAATTGAATGATTTAGCGTACAGGGTAATTGGGTGCTTCTTTAGTGATGCTAACGTCATGCACATGGCTTTCGTTCATACCGGCCGAAGTGACTTTGATAAATTCAGGCACGGTGCGCATTAGCTCGATCGTCGCACAGCCAGTATAGCCCATTGAGGACTGCAAACCGCCAACTAATTGAGCGACAATGCGATTAACCGGGCCCTTATAAGCTACGCGACCTTCAATACCTTCTGGAACTAATTTTTCAGTTCCGGCACTGGCATCTTGAAAATATCGATCACTAGAGCCTTGCTTTTGAGCCATAGCGCCAATCGAGCCCATACCTCGGTAAGCTTTATAGGTGCGTCCTTGATACAATTCCACTTCACCCGGCGCTTCTTCAGTCCCGGCTAACAAACTACCGACCATGATGGCGTGAGCACCAGCGACAACTGCTTTAGAAATATCACCTGAGAAACGAATGCCGCCATCAGCAATGACAGGTACTTCTCCATCAAGCGCTTTAACCACATCTGAAATGGCCGATATCTGCGGCACCCCGACACCCGTCACAATGCGAGTCGTGCAAATGGAGCCAGGACCAATACCCACCTTAACCGCATCAGCACCCGCTTCAACCAATGCTAGGGCTGCTGTGCCGGTAGCAATATTACCGCCAATAACTTCTGTATCTGGAAATTTCTGCTTAATCCATCTGACACGTTCTATTACATTTCGAGAATGCCCATGAGCAGTGTCTACAACTAACACATCAACACCTGCTTCGATTAAGGCAACCACACGCTGTTCAGTATCACCACCAACGCCAACCGCCGCACCAACGCGTAATTGGCCAGAACTGTCTTTACAGGCGCTTGGAAAGCGTTGCGCCAAATCCAAATCTTTTACGGTAATCATGCCGCAAAGTTCAAAGCCATCATTCACGACTAACACTTTTTCGATTCTGTTTTCGTGTAGCACTTTTTTAACCTCGTCAGCCGAGGTGCCCTCTTTCACGGTCACTAACCGATCTTTAGGAGTCATAATCGTCTCGATAGTGACACTGTAGTCAGTTTCATAGCGCACATCACGACTGGTCACGATACCGACTAAATCACCATTTTTCATTACCGGTACGCCTGAAATATTATGCTGCTGTTTAATATCCAATAATTCGCTCACTGGTGCATTGGCTTCGATCGTAATTGGATCACGCACCACGCCACTTTCAAACTTTTTCACCGCACGTACTTCTTTTGCCTGCTCCTCAACGGTCATATTTTTATGCACAATGCCGATGCCGCCGGCCTGCGCTAGAGCAATAGCTAAACGTGACTCGGTGACCGTGTCCATTGCCGAAGAAACAATCGGGATATTAAGTTGAATTTTATTGGTCAACTTCGTTTGCATATTAACGTCGCGGGCAACAATTTCAGAATATGCGGGCAAGAGCAACACATCGTCAAAGGTAAGGGCTTCGTAAGCGATTCTTGGCATCAATCAGCTTCCTGTATATGAACCAATTTGAACGTTTAAAAAACGCTCAAAAAATGGTGTTCATGAATGAGAAAAGTGCAGTCGGAGGATCATTTTGAAACAACTGGCTCAGGGTCCCGAGTCAAACAACTGCCTGCTAAGTCGCATTATAAGCCAGTATTAAGCATGGGTAAACTGGTATCACTGCGCTAAGACGCATACAATAAGCGTATGAAATCATTTGACTTAACGGGGAATCCAACTCCGATTTTGACAGTTTCTGAGCTGAATCAACAGGCTAGAGACTGTCTTGAAAACAATTTTGCCAGAATTGAGGTTGAAGGAGAAATCTCGGATTTACTCCAACACCGCTCAGGCCACTGGTACTTCACTCTCAAAGATAAACAAAGCCAACTCCGCTGTGCGATGTCCAAATTTCAAAATAAAACGGTTCGATTTCAACCAGAAGACGGCCAGCAAGTCCAACTAAAAGGCAAGCTTAGCCTCTATGCGCCACGCGGCAACTATCAATTCATTGTTGAACGAATGCAACCAGCGGGCAGTGGGCAGCTTCAGCAGGCGTTTGATGCGTTAAAAATTCGGCTGGCCCAGCAGGGCTGGTTTGACACAGACAACAAACAAGCCCTCCCCACGCTGGCTAAACAAGTGGTCATTATCACCTCTCCTCAAGGTGCCGCTATTCGTGATATGCAAACCACTTTCGCACGCCGTTTTGCCGGTATTCGCTTAGTGGTCATTCCGGTGCCGGTTCAGGGAGACGGTGCAGCCGAAGCGATCTCTGAGGCCATTGCTAAAGCCAATCAGTGGGCTAAAACTTCGGATCAAAGCAAGCCCTTACTGAGCGTGGGTCAAAAAAAAGAAGTATTAGCCCCAGAAGCTATTATTATTGGTCGAGGCGGCGGATCGCTTGAAGACCTGTGGGCCTTTAATGAACTGGTCGTTGCTCAGGCCATTCATGAAAGCGCATTACCCATTGTTAGCGCCGTCGGCCACGAGACCGATACGACCATCGCCGATCTCGTCGCCGATGTTCGAGCCGCAACCCCCACTGCCGCTGCCGAACTGCTTAGCCCCGATAAAGCCGCCTTGCAACAACAGTTTGCCAGCTTCTCTGACCAGCTCAAACGCCAGCTTAATTATCGCCTCAATGATGCCCAGAGCTTGCTAAAAGGCTTAGCACGCCGAGTTAAACACCCCAGCCACCAATTAAATCAACAAGTACAGCGGGTCGATCAGCTGGATAATCAGCTGTTTCGCTCAGTGAATCAGACCCTCAGCAAGAAGAGGCAACTACTCGAGCAATTACAACAGCGCTTAATGGTTAGTTCACCAGCTGAAACGATTCAGCACCAGCAAGTAGACACGCAAAACCTGTATCAACGTCTGTCGCTGGCGATAAACCACTCCCTGCATAGACGTCAATTAGAATGGCAAAGATTAGTTGAAACGCTGAATGTGGTCAGCCCTCTAGCGACCCTAAACCGAGGTTATTCAATCGTCACAGCGACCTCTGGCGATATCCTGCGCTCACACACTAGCGTCATAAAGGGCGATGAAATCAATGCTAAGCTGGCTGATGGTGACTTACAGTGCGTGGTCGTCTCAAGCACTGAACAGAAACAAAAATAGCACCTAAATAAGGGACTTTATAGCAATGTATATAGCTCTTTGGGGAAGACTGCTCGTTATCAGTAATTGGCAGGGAGTCGACGGTGAATCACTATATGCCTATTTTCAAAGCTGATATAGCCTCCGATAGTCAAATCTTTTAGGATTCGGGCTACCATTTCTCGCGAGGCTCCCACACGGTCAGCAATATCCTGCTGGGTCAACTTTTCTTCGACATAAAACTCTTCATTTCGCTCAGTTGCCAAACTGTTGAGGACTTTCGTCACGCGACCGTAGACATCTTGTAAGGCAAGACTTTTGACCTTCTCAGTTAAGGCACGCACTCGACGAGTGATATTTCGGATCAGGGTTTTAGCTATATTGGGATGTTGGTCTAAGACTTGATTAAAATCTTGCTTATAAATGATACAAAAGTCGGCTTTTTCCATGGTTCGGACTGATGCAGAGCGACGATCATCATCCAACAATGCCAGTTCACCAAAGTAATCACCATGACCAAGCGTGTTCATGATGAACTCTTTGCCGTTTTTATCGCTGCAGTACACCTTCACTTTGCCTGATTCAATGACGTAGAGCGAGTCAGCAACGTCATTTTCATTAATGATAACGGTGTTTTTAGGGTAACTTCTATGAATGCTTGTCTCTTCTAAGGCAGCCAATTCTGCATCTGATAAACCAGAAAAAATCTCAACGCTCTTCAACACACTCACAAGGATCATCTCCAAAGATTTTAATTAAATACGCCGATTGAATCGCTTTATTAACTGTTGATATTAACGACGCTCTTAGGGTGCTAATTTTCAACTATTTCACCCCTCAATATCAAGACAATAACGATAAAACAGAGTAAATAAATTGATTTAATGGGTTCGAATAAATTAAACACGGTTTTTATCTGATATCTTTACGATATTTTTGCAAAAAACACCTTAAGCGGACCGCTCAAATCACAAAAAAAAGAAAAGATATTCCTTGGGCTCGGCAAATAAATCTTATACGGAGCAAAGATCACGTTATAATAATGATGAGAAACCAAATAAGACTGTGCTTAAAACAACTCTCGAGTGATAGAGAATGACTAATAGCGTACCCACACGCGAGCTAGTTAGACTGCAAGGCCTGCAAGTAAAGGTAGGTCAATTGTTAGTCAAAAATAAGCTGGATGATCTATTAAAAGATGATTTAGGCCGGCTCTATGAAGCACTTGAACTAAGTGTTTCTAAATTAGACAGTCTAAACCTTCAAGGCACCGCTTTAAATAACATCGACAACGCCGAAACTCGTCACGATATCCGTAATGCCATTGGTATTACCAAAGGCTATGCAGAACTGATCAAAGACACGGTTGAATCACCCAGTGCCTCACTCAGCAATCTGCTCGATAAAATTATGCTCTGGTCGGCAAAAACGATTTCATCCCTAGAAAGAAAGCCGATCAAGCGAGATGACAGCAGAACAAGTCTCATTCATTCACTTAAACCCCAGCAAGAATACCGTGGCCATATTCTCATTCTTGATGATGAACCCGCTAATAGAGAATTGCTAGGCCGTCATATTCAGCAATTAGGTATGCGACCCTTTGCCTGCGAAAAAGCCGAGCAAGCCTACGAAGTACTTCAGAACAATGATATCGATTTAATTTTACTCGATCTTATTATGCCCGAAGTTAGTGGCCACCAAGTCTTGGCTGACTTAAAAGCTTCACAACTTTGGCGTGCTATACCCGTAATTGTCATTTCAGGCATGAGTGATCAAGAAGAGGTCATCCGTTGTATTCAGGCGGGTGCTGATGACTACCTGCAAAAACCCTTCAATAAAGTTTTATTGCAGGCACGCCTTTATGCCGGCCTAGATCGAAAAAGCTGGGTAGACAAAGAGCGGCATCTAAGCAGCGAACTCAAAAAAAGTCAGCGCTTTATCAAAAATACTTTTGGTCGCTACTTATCAACTGAAATCGTATCCAAACTCCTGGACAAGCCTGACGGCTTAGATATGGGCGGCCAACTACAAACCGTGACTATTTTAATGGCTGATATTCGTGGCTTCACCACGATTAGCGAGTCACTGCCGCCACAAAAAGTCGTCAAGGTGCTTAATAACTATCTAGGCACCATGGCAGAGATTATCATGGCGCACGATGGCACGGTCGATGAATTTATTGGCGATGCCATTTTAGCCTTATTTGGAGCGCCAGTAGCCAAAGCGGACGACAGCGCCAGAGCAATCGCTTGCGCCCTCGCCATGCAAGCAGAAATGGATGCAATCAATGCGCGTAATATCGAAGATGGGCTTCCTAGCATTGATATCGGTATCGGTATCAATACAGGTGAAGTCGTCGCTGGAAATATTGGCTCAAAGAAACGGGCCAAATACGGCGTGGTCGGACATGCGGTTAACGTCACATCAAGAATTGAAGACCAAACCTTACCTGGGGAGATATTAGTAGCAAAGTCAACACTCAATGCCTGTTCACTGGCGTGTAAATTAGGCAGGGAAATTGAATTACGCCCCAAGGGGGTATCCGAAATCATCGATGTTAGTGCCGTTGAATCAATCGATATCCCTACTTCGGGCCAACCATCGCAATTCGACTCAGCAGGAGAAAAATAATGATTCGATTGTTACTGGTTGAAGATAATGAAATGAATCGCGACATGCTTACCCGACGACTAAAACGGAAAGGCTTTATAATTGATGCCGCTGGTGATGGAGAACAGGCGCTGGTGATGATCCAAGAATCTATACCTGATTTGGTGTTAATGGACATGAACTTACCGATTAAAAATGGCTGGATGACCTGTCAGGAAATTCGCGCGAATCCTAATACAAAAAAACTACCTATTATTGCTCTAACAGCCCATGCCATGGCTGAAGACAAGCAAAAAGCGTTAGACGCAGGCTGCAATGACTACACAACTAAACCGATAGACTTTCCTTTATTACTTGAAAAAATCAATACTCTTTTGACCATCAAAAAAAAACAGGGAGATTAAGCTGTGCTTACCCCTCCTCGGCTAACGCTAAGATTAAGGCTTTCAATATCTATCATTGCTATCGTTGCGCTATTTACTTTAACTAATATCACCTACCAGGTCAGTAGTGAAAATCGTAATCTACGCCTCGACAACCTTCAAAACGCAGTTGCCAGCCAACTGGGTATAGTATCTATTAGGCAATTGCTAGAAAATCAACAAAAACAAATTTTAGTTTTAGACGCATTAAAAACTAGCAAAGGTGAAAACCTCAGCCAACAAGAAGTCGACAAAGGCTTAGAGGGGCTTATTAGCCTTCAGGCAGAAATAATGCGCCTAGAACCATTTGTCTTTTCTGAGACAGCTAATAGCTACAATCTATTGATCGAAAATTATGAGTCTTTAAATCAAGATTGGCGACAATTTTATGTCGGCTATAACGACAAGAGAACACCATCCATTAAAAAAGTAGAAAAGAAATTCAATACCACAATGAAGTTGCTAAGTGAGTTCGAGTCAATTGAAATTGTCGCTACTGAACAACAAACACTGAGCCTGCAAAGAACCGTAAGATTTACTGACCGAATCACCTTAGCAATCTATCTGTTTACTATCGCACTGACTGTGAGCTTAGGCTATCTTTTGATTCGATATACCAACCGTTCGCTCAACGAGCTAAACAAAGGCACGGTGAGAATTGGGGGCGGTGACTTGAAATACCACATCCCCGTTAATAGCGATGATGAGATTGGCGACCTAACGATTGCATTTAACCAAATGTCAGATAAGTTAAGCAATGCTATGGCCCAAGTTCAGCAATCAAAAGAAAAAGCCGATCAAGCAAACCGCTCAAAAACTAATTTCTTAGCTAATATGAGTCACGAACTTCGCACTCCCCTTAATGCGATTATTGGCTATAGCGAAATGATCATCGAAGACTATCGCGAAGAAAAAACACTCGATGAAGAACAGGCCGTCGAAGACCTACAACGGATACTCAGTTCTGGCAGGCACTTACTACAACTGATTAATGATGTACTAGATCTAGCTAAAATAGAATCTGGAAACATGACTGTGTTTAATGAAACATTTAATAGTGTTACCATTATCGAAGAACTGTTAACCACTATGGCGCCTATTGCGAAAAAATCAGGTAATTTAATTGTACTTGAAAAGTCTAACGACATTCCAAAGCTATACAATGATGCAGTAAAATTCAGACAATTATTATTAAACTTACTCAGCAATGCCTGTAAATTTACCCAAAACGGAAAAATCACAATTCTAGCTAGCTATAACGAAAAAAGTAATCGCGCTGTGTTTCACGTCAGCGATACCGGTATAGGAATGACAGCTTCCCAAATTGATCGTGTTTTTAAGGCCTTTGTTCAAGCTGACTCTAGCACCTCAAAAAAATACGGCGGTACTGGTTTAGGACTGGCAATATGCAAGCAGTTTGTTGAATTGATGCAAGGATCAATGGACGTTACAAGCGCTGAAGGAAAAGGCACAACCTTTACTGTATTGCTGCCTGCAAAGGCAATAATACATGCGCCAAAAGATGCCATCCCATCTGAAAACCAACAAGAGCTCAGCCTTGATATCATAGACCAAACATTAGATCAGAGCAGCCAAGAAATCGCGGGAAATAGTCTGGAGAGAATCCTCGTCATTGACGACGATCCCGCGGCGCGTATATCCCTATTTCGCCAGTTTAAAAAAGAAGGTTACCAAGCACTTGAAGCCAACAATGCTAAAGACGGCATCAAAGTTGTCAACGAGCAACAGCCAGACTTAATATTACTCGATCTTATGATGCCGAATATTAATAGCTGGACCACATTGTCGGCATTAAAAGAATCTGAGCAGACACGCCATATCCCAGTGATTTTGCAATCAACGCTAAACGAAAAGACATCGGGACAAGACTTAGATGGAACTGAGCATTTACCCAAACCGGTTGATCGCCAACGCATGGCCACAGCGCTTCGCCACCTAAATCCTCAAGACCGTCGCGGCGTCGCATTACTAATTGCTCCAGAAAGCGAAGCGCGAGATTCATTGCTTGAAGAGTTAGCCGATGAAGCCTGGCAATGCATAACAGCATCATCAGACGGTCAATCATATGAGTACTTGCAAGAAGAAATCATTGATATTGTTTTCATCGGTTTAGATATAGCGCGTGAAGCCGTTGCTGACATTCTGGTGATGTTATCTGAACGCCAGAAAAACAGTGATCAAGCAACCCCTATTTATATTACCAGTGGCGTGCCATTATCGGAAAACCAATCGAGACGATTAGATTTGCCGGCTGATCAGATAATCATTTAAATTAGCCAGCGAAATAAAGACTTTAGCTTAACGAGGAAATACAACGCAAAATCAGGAACAACAGTTTACATGCACTGGTATTGCACCAAGATGTATCAATATTAATCAACCTGATTGTAGCGATTTCTTAACTTCTTTAACGCTTCCATTGACGCTGATATAAAGATACCTTCACAACGGGCGGTAAGAGTATCGCCCGCCCACATTTCACTGACTAAGAAATTTTTACGGCCATCTATTTTTTCTACCCATCCTTCAAGTCGCAAATCGGTATCTATCGGCGTAGGCACTAAATAGCGGATATTTAATGTGCCAGTAAACCCTGGCTGTTTCGTCATTTTTTGTGCTACACCTAAAAACTGATCAAACAGAGCTGCAACAAAACCACCATGGACAGAATTAGGCGGCCCCTCGTACTGCCAATCCATACGAACCTGGCCATAGGCTTTATCACCGTCGAACCAAATATTGAACGGCGGCGCTAAAGGATTACTTTTACCAAACACAGGATTTAACTCATAGGCAATCTGGAAGCGTGAGCCATAATCGCCGGTCTCAGAAAACTCAAAGGCAGTAATCCCTTTTAAACTTTTACCCCTGGCTAACGCATTCGCCTGCACCTCTACCTGCTCAGCAATGCGATTCAACTCTTCTGCCGAGTCAGTGCTAGTCACCAAATTGGTAATTAGTCGTCGCGTGGCTTCTGAAACACGCCGCTTAGCCGCCCAATCTTGATTGCGTGGTTCTTTGGTTTCAGGTGTTGCAAAGGGATCAAAAGAATCCGACATAAATATTAACCTAGCAGATAAGATATGAAAATGTGAAGCTATTATACAAGAAATCGTTGGGCATAAAAATCAAACTTCTGTCTTAACGTCACTGGGTTAACACCAAACTGGCCTTCAAGATCATAAATAACGCGACCATAATCCTCTTTGTGTTGCTCAACAAACTCACTGAGCTGTTGCTCTGCCAATGCAGTCATAGGCAACCCAGCGCGCTGATAAATTTTTTCAACGCTCGCAACGTCATTTTGAATCAAATCTTTAAATTTAAGATCAATGCTTTGTTCAGCAGACAAACAATCTCGATCCTGCATACAGGCGCGTAGTAAATGGTCGACGCGATCAATCCAATAAGCGGCTAACTGCTCAGTCTTCACCTGCTTTCGACTTAATCGTTGGCCATAAGCCATAATCGTAATTGCTGACTGAATTACGGCCACCGGATCTCTATGAGTAATTGCCACGGTGGCGTCGGGAAAGACTTTTTGCAAAACCGTAAGTTGTTCTAGATGCTGCGGACATTTCAATACCCAGCGGGTAGGTTTATCGGTATTACGCTGCTGCCAGGTTAACAGCTTTAGGACATCGCGCATGTATTCATATTGATAGGTCTGATCCTCACTATAGTAATGATCCCGCCAGTGCGGCGAATGACTAAGCCACTCATAGTTATAGGAGCCAAAATTAGGCCCCATCAGCTCTAGCTCTTCATGAATATGATCGGGGTTCATAGGGTGCATGGCTGCAACTAAGGGGGTCATTGCTTGCATCGATTGCCACGCATCTTCACAACGTTGATAACGGGGGTCAACTCCGTCCGCGGTCAATGCTTCATTAGGTCGTGGCACAGGCTCATAGCTTTCCCACAAGGGTAAGGCTCGCAAACGCTGATCGGCCGCCATTAAATTTAACAGATGTGTAGTACCGGAGCGCGGCAAACCTGCGACAATAATAGGCTCTTCGATGTTAATGGTTTGAATCTGAGGATGCAGCGACCATTGCTGCTGTATTAATAAACGGCTGGTGGCATGTTGAAGCAGCTTGTTTCGCAGTGAAAGTCGGCCTATGCCATTAATATTGGCATCTTCATTCCATTCATCGCACAATAAGTCGAGTCGCTCGACAAAACCTTTATCACCCCAGTTACTTAATCCTACTGTCGCTTCGGCTTCCGCCATAATGGAATGACGATTTAACTCAACAGTGAGCGTTTCACCGTATTGACGCGCTGCTTGCTGTACATCATTGAGCCGAGGGTTAGCCAAATCATCAATTGTAATATCTGCTGCCATTGCCTACTCCCAAGTTATTAATCTGCTGCAAAGATACACTCAGTATTTAAAAACACCGGTAGCTGATTCACCAATAAAAGGAAATACCTTATGCTCGAAGGTATGCAGACTGTGCCATGAGGTTATAGGCGACAACCCGCCAACTAACGGCGACATAATCAAAGGCTCATTCTTATGCATGGTATTAAACTGATCGATCATTTGATCTGCCGTTAAAACGGTGTATTTGCCGCTGTCACGCAAACAGTTTTTATCAGAATAAAAGGAATAAGGCGACGGCACACCGGATTTTTCAGCCCATTCTGCGTAGGAGTTTTGTTCATGCATGGCATGCGGCGCCAATTCATCCCAAAAAGCATCGGGATCATCGGCCGCAAAATAACAGGTAGAAGGCTGTTTAGCGCTGGCACCCATATCGGGCTTACCTAAACGTTTGAGTTCAGCGCGATATTCCTCAAATACTTCTGGTACAGCAGGAATAAAATAATCAGCGTCCCTAGCGGCACGCCTTGCTGCAACTGAAGTACTACCTCCCATGACCAACATGGGCATAGTATCAGGCTTGGGGGTTATCACAATCTCTTGCCCTAAATATTCAAAAGGTTCACCAGTAAATGCCTGACGTAAAAAAGGCATAATCATATCCATGTAGGCTTTTCTGTCGCCTAGCGATTTACCAATAGCAACAAATTCCTCCTCGCGATAACCCGCACTAATAATTGGCACAATACGACCGTTACTCATCAGGCTTAACACAGCCAAGTCTTCCGCCAACCGAACAGGGTCATGCAAGGGCGCTATTAACGCCGATAAATGAATTTGTATATTTTTAGTCCGTGCCGCAAAAGCGCCCGCCATCACACGAGACGAGGGCAAATAACCGTCTTCGGCACTGTGGTGTTCAGAAACCACCACGGCTAAAAAATTATGTCGGTCAGCCCATTCAACTTGATCAATCGCAGCTTGGTAAAGCTCTGATCGTGTTGCTTGACAAAAATCCGGCCGACGAAGATCGTAGCGAGTCATCAGTAGAGGCATTAGTCTTCCTTGTTGATAAATTCAGACGCATACCACTGTAACTGCTGAATTTTTTCTTCTAGCGGCGCATCTGGCTGACCCTTGTAAACATCACGAAAACCAATACCAACGCCGGTAACACCAATATCAGCTAACTCCTCAAGACCTTCTTGGCTAAACGTTGCAGCACCAGCACCCCAAATATCAAACGGCTTATCTGCTGTGCCATACTCATCACGTAAGTCATTAAGCCGTGTAATGTAGGCTTTCATTTCTGCAATATCGCCGCCAGCCGCAATCCAACCGTCGCCGACTCTAGCGGCTCGCTTTAACGCTGGCTCTGAGTGGCCGCCAATAATGATGGGCGTGGGCGTACCAGTCACAGGATTCATTCGGTTGGCCGGCATAGTATGATGCTCACCTTGGTAGCCAAAATATTCGCCCGTTTCCAAACCACGAAATATTTCAATTTGCTCGTCAAATCGCCTGCCTCGTTTTTCCCATGGCACTCCTGTAACAGCGAAGTCTTCTTCCCAAGGACTGATGCCAATGCCAAAATCAAAACGATTATTACTCATCGCCTGAATACTTTGCACTTGCTTAGCCACAGATGGGGCTTGCCGAATCGCTAATTTATAGACTGAAGTAATAAAGCGGATATTAGTTGTCACGGCTGCCATGGCCGTGACAGCAACAAGTGATTCGATAAACGGCAGTGACTCTAAAAATTCGCGGCTACCATCATCGTTATAAGGATATTTAGAACTTGCTTCCTGCGGGTAACACAAGCTATCAGGCACGCTGATATAATCAAAGCCTGCGGCTTCAGTCGCCTGTGCTAAGGGCAAATAATGTTCTGGGTCACACATAGCGATACCATAACTAAATTTCATATAAAACTCCCTATCAATTATTATTGTATTGTTCATCAATCGCTAATAAGCGAGTAATCACTGCATTAAAGCTTTTTCAAGACCAGCGGTAAATGATTTTTCGGCTTAGGAAATGGAAAATGCTGTATCGCATCAGGAAAACCTTGGCCATCGGCAAAAGAAAACTCATAGCGTATAACAAGTCCCGCCATAACCATTTTGAATAGCATATCAGCAAAGTGAATACCGATACATTTATGAGCACCACCACCGAAGGGTGCCCATAAAAACGGGTGCTGCTTGTGCTCCATTCGTTTAAACCGGTCGGGATCAAAGCTGTGTGGGTTACTCCACCACTCTTCCATTCGATGAGTATAAATAGGTGATACCTGTATAGGTGTATGCGCGGCAATTGGATAACCACCGATTTCGGTTTCTTTTACCGTGCGACGCATAAATGCGGGCACTGATGGGTGCAAACGTTCAATTTCTTTAAATACATTACCGGTATCTTCCATTGTGGCTAAATCATCAAAAGCAATCCGGTTACCACCTGCATCGTCTGTGCCTTTAGCTGCAATAATTGTGCGAACCTCTTCACGTATTCGCTCTTGCCACTGCTTGTTTTCTGCTAAATAACAACATGCCATCGTCAATGCTGCAGTGGTAGTATCATGCGCTGCTAACAATAAAAAGATAAGGTGCTTAGAAACGACATCGGTCGGGAATACATCACCCGCTTCAGTGGTTTCACGTGCAAAAAATGAGGCCATATCCGTGCCATCTCCCTCTCTTCGCTGAGGCACTAACTCATTGAAGAAACGATCCAAATAGCGTCGGCCATTCATCCCCTTGCGATACGCCAACCCTAATCCAGGCCAATCTTTACGAATAATTGCTAAAGTCCCATCACCCATCGCCAAAAAAGCATCGTTTAAGCGTTGCGTCTCACCATCGACTAAGTCAAGCCCAAGAAATACCTTAGCACCCACATCCAACAAAAGTTCTTTAACGTGAGGATAAAATTCAAACTCACGCATCCCGTCCCAATCGTCTAGCTGCTTATCAATGACTGGATGCATAGTATTGACATAATTGCGCATAGCTGTCGTTTTAAAAGCCGTTTGCATAATACGTCGATGGAACTTATGCGCATCGAAATCACGCATTAATAGACCACCTTCAAAAAAATGCTTCAACGGTGCGTAGTAGCCCATCCGAGAAGAAAACACTTTATCGCGATCTAAGGTTAACTGCTTGATATATTCTGGGCCAAGTGCCATAACAAACTTTTGAAAAGTCATGGATGTACGAAATATATCGCCGTATTTTTTTCGATTTTGATCAATAACCTCATAGGGCCGCTGGACATAACTCAGTGTATATCCCAATACTGGAATACCGTAATCACCAGGCAAATGGTTGATATTAGTATTATCTTTATATTGGACGTATTCTAGGTCGTCACTAAAAAAGCTAGACTCACTCATGATGTCCCTGCTCTTAACTAATCGATAAACGTCTATCTTAGCTTAAAATAGGCGCTCTAGACTTACGGTTTGTTGAGCTTCATGCTATGACTACTAAAAAACAATAACTGTCCTCTATTGTGTTTGTTCCAGTATTGTTTACCATTGAAATGACTAAAAGCCGAAGCAATTGACATAAGATATTTCATTATGACAGTGCGTCCATAGTCCAAGTAAAGCAGATAAAAATTCGTGATTTTTTATGCTAGTACTTTTATGCTGTAGTTTTAAGTCACAAAACTAGACTTTTTAAGGTTTAAGACTTTACATTAACCACTCTTTTAATGAACAAATAGCCATGGACACAAATGAATTAATAGCAATAGAACAGATTCGCCAACTGAAAGCCCGCTATTTCCGTAGTATGGATCAAAAGGATTGGGATCTTTGGGAGCAGGTCTTCACCGAAGATGTACTCATTGATACGACACAAGAAGGCTCACCCATAATCACTAGTCGCCAGGCATTTCGGGAGTTCTTACCGCCGATGCTAGAAGACGTTAAAACGGTTCATCATGGGCATACCTCCGAAATCAAAATAATCAGCCCCACCTCCGCGACCGGAATTTGGGCAATGGAAGATAACTTATGGTGGCCCAAATCTGCCGGCGGTAATCACTTATGGGGTACAGGCTGGTACTTTGAAAAGTATGAAAAACAAAACAACGGAGAATGGCTGATTGCCGAATTAGTGCTACGTCGCATTCGTGTCGAAATGAATGGCGAGCAAATTTTTCCAGCAAGTGAATAAAGATCAGTCAAGATCTTTAACCGCTAGCTCAACTATCATTAAATTTTCTATAAAGCTAAACGTTAAACTAGGCGCGTTGGCGTAACTCACCTTTGACGATTTTACCCGAGGCATTTAAAGGCATCACCTCGATAAATTCAACCGCCCGAGGCACTTTATAATTAGCCATATTTCCACGACACCAATCAATCACCTGCTGCTCATCCAGATCACTGCCTTGCGCCTTAACAATATACGCTTTAGGCACTTCGCCCATACGCTCATCAGCAATGCCTATCACCGCCGATTGAACTACACCATCAATATTGGCTAAGCCATTTTCAATCTCAGCAGGATAGACATTAAACCCCCCTGAAATAATCATATCTTTCAATCGGTCGGTGATTTTTAAATAACCCTGCTCATCTAAAATACCCACATCACCGGTATGTAACCAGCCATCAGCATCAATAGTTTCTGCCGTCGCTGCAGGATTATTAAAATAACCTTGCATGAGATTATAACCGCGTACACAAATCTCGCCCGGTTCGCCAATCGGCACTAGAGTACCGTCCAGCGCAACACATTTAACCTCAACACCCGGCATAGCTCGGCCTGAAGTCGTAGAAATTAGCTCAGCACTGTCATCAGCTCGGCAAATAGTAACCACGCCACAGGTTTCCGTTAAACCGTAAGCCGTTACGACCGACTCAAAGCCTAAGTCATTACGCATTTTATCAATTAAAGCTACCGGTACGGCCGCAGCGCCGGTGACCGCTAGACGCAAACTGGAGAGATCGTATTCCGCTCGCTTAGGGTGAGCTAAAATGGATTGATAAATAGTCGGCGGGCCAGGCAACATAGAGACCTTATCTTGCTCAATCTGCGCTAGAACCTTATCTAAATCGAAAGATAAAACTGGTAAGATTTTCGCCCCCTGAATAATGGCGGCTAACCAGCCAGCTTTATAACCAAATGAGTGGAAAAACGGATTAATAATTAAATAATTATCGCTACTGCGAAGTCCTACCGTATTACTCCAATGCGTAAAGCATTCAATATTTTGACCATGCGCACTGATCACACCTTTGGGCTTACCAGTGGTACCAGAGGTAAACATAATATCCATAGTGTCTTCTGGCATCACTGAAGCAGCGCGCTGTTCAGCTTCAGAGGGAGTCACCTGCTCAGCCATTACCAAGAAAGATGTCCACGACATTAAGGCATCACTATCTTTCTGACCTGCGCCATCATCTGGATCACGTAAAAGAATCATGGCTTCTAATGCAGGCATCTCTTGATCTGCTAGCATTTTTGGATAATCAATATCGAGAAAACCGGCCACTGTGAATAACAATTTCGCACCGCTATTATTTATAATAAATGCGGCTTCACTGCCCTTCATTCGGGTATTAATCGGCACCAACACGCCACCTGCCGAATGCAACCCAATCGCGGCAATCACCCACTCGGCGACATTAGGGGCCCAAATAGCGACCCTGTCGCCTTTTTCAATACCGGCAGCTATAAAGGCTTGGCAAGATTGTATTCGCAACGCATTTAATTCATTAAAAGTGAATTGCTGATGCGCCTCTTGAATAGCAACAGCCTCACCAAATTGATCGGCTGCGTTCATGACTAATTGGGGAAGTGTCATTTGCTTCACTGTTTTCACTCGCCTCTTTTTATAAGTTGAATCGTAGAAATTTCTTGATCTGAGTTTATGACTATCTGCTCGGTCTAGCCATTACAAAAAAGCCAGCCAACATATCTGGGTGCCATCATCATAAGAGCAAGGCTAATCCAACAGGGACAGATCGAAGTGACCTGCAGTCACCAAGGCATTTTTTGCCGACTTTGGTAATTTTTTTATTGCCGATTCCGCTTTACTGGCCTGTGATCGATTGGCCATTAACTGTTGAAAAACTAATCGAAGAGGCCCCTTTCCACGAAGGGCTTTTGCACGTTTAACATGATTATTTTGATGCTCGTCAAAGCGACGTTCAATATCCGTAGTAATGCCGGTATACAGCCGGCCATCACTGTACTCAATCATATAAAGAAACCACTGACTCCCTGTCATTTACCGCTCTCCAAACTTTTAAATATCAAAGTATCTGCCATTGTTGATGGTCACCTTCGCCATGACTGCTTGCACGCTGCTCTTGTTCAAGCTTGATCAGATGCGCCAACAAAGATAATTGAGCGAAGCTATGCAGTGATGGGTCAACATCATCGTAAACAACAGGCACAAGATCCAATAGTGCAATACCCGCTCGGGTGCTTAGCTTCTCAATGACTTTTTCTTCACGGCCAAGACGGTGTTCAATCAACCAATTGATCGTGTCTAAAGGGAAATCCATTAACTCGCCATGTGCAGGCCCAATCTTTTTCAATGGATAGGTGCTGAGCAACTGCAAAGATTCAATATAAGCCTTCATATCGCCACTGGGTGGCACGATGACAACGGTCGAACCATTCATGATGTGGTCACCGGCCAATAAAATACCCTCTTCCTCTAATAAAAAACAAAGGTGATTACTGACATGACCCGGCGTATGAATGGCACGTAAATTAAAATTATCGCCGGTAATCACTTCATCGTGCTGCATGTGCCAATGCGGCTGAAAAGTCCGGTCTTGGAACATCGTATCTTCGGGTAACATCCCCACCACTTGTGCGCCTGTAGCTAAAGCAATGGGAGCCACGGCAGGAGAATGGTCAGGATGGGTATGGGTGGCAACTACCCAGTCAATGTTGTCGCCTACCGCATCAAGAATAGCGTCAATATGTGATTGCTCAAGCGGGCCTGGATCAACAACCGCCACTTTGTCCACACCAAGAATATAGGTATTGGTGCCTTCATCCGTCATAGGTCCAGGGTTTGGCGCAGTGATGCGACGAAGACGGTCACTTAAGCGAACGACTTTACCATGTGCAAGCGTTGACATAATTTCAGCCCTTTTTTAACAAGCCCTTCTTTATTCACAGCCTGCGATAGGCACCAGAGTGTCGACATCCGCTTGGTAGTCGACACCGTCTAATTCAAAACCAAACAACTGCATAAACTCTCGTTGATACCCAGCAAAATCTGAAATCGCCATTAGGTTGTCAGAATCCACTTGCTGCCATAGAGACTCTACCTCGGCTTGAACGTGATCGGCCAACTCAAATCGATCAGCGCGCAAACGACCCTCATCATCTTGATAAGGCTCAGCGCCATATAGGCTGTCTTTTAACAAACCATAGGCCTGTTCAATGCAACCTTCATGCGTACCCTCTGCCTTCATAACTTTAAACAACAAGGCCAAATATAACGGCATAACCGGAATTGCCGAACTCGCTTGCGTCACTACAGCTTTAAGTACTGACACGCGGGCATCTCCGTTTAACGGCGACAAGCGCTGACGAATACTTTTCACCCGTCGATCTAAATCTTGCTTTGCTTGGCCAATCGTGCCGTGCCAATAAATATCCCAAGTAATCTTTTCGCCAATATAAGTGTAAGCGGTCGTTTTAGCACCCTCTGCCAAAACGCCGGCATCGGCCAAGGCATCGATCCACATCTCCCAATCTTCGCCACCCATCACTGCGACAGTATTAGTAATTTCTTCTTCATTGGCCGCTTCAATAGTGACCTCTTCAATGATTTTTTTGTCGGTGTTTATACACCGCTGGGTAACACTTTGGCCGATTGGTTTAAGTGTTGAACTAAACAATTCACCGGTTTTTGGGTGCTGTCGACGGGGCGATGCCAAACTGTAAACAACTAAATCAACCTGCCCTAAATCGGCTTTAATCGTCTCGATCACTTGCGCCTTAATGGGATCAGAAAAGGCGTCGCCATTAATACTTTTAGCATACAGGCCTTCCGCTTCAGCATAGCGATGAAACGCTGCAGAGTTATACCACCCAGCCGTGCCAGGCTTTCTTTCGGTACCGGGCTTTTCAAAAAACACGCCTAATGTACTGGCGCTCGCACCAAATGCGGCACTGATTCGAGAAGCTAAGCCATATCCAGTCGACGCACCAATCACTAACACTCTTTTGGGATGATTATTGATTGCACCCGCTTGCTTCACGAAGTTGATTTGACGTTTAACATTGGCATCACAACCACTGGGATGCGTCGTGACGCACATGAATCCGCGAACCTTTGGTTTAATTATCATGGTGAACCCTTATAAAAATCGTTTTTTGACCAAGATTGACTTAAATTATATCAATTACACGCATTGAAAGCGCTAATAAAGCACTATAATCTGATGCGTTAATGAAAAATATTAATTTTGAGGGTAAAAGTGTCGACAATTATTTCAAATGAAACTGATGAAACAGCCAATATTTTGCGTTATGCCACACCCAAGGCCTGGGTCGATACCGTGATGGCTGACTTTGATACCTTTTTACAAGATCACGCCGCCGCAGAAAAGAAAGCCTCTGGCATGGCGATGTCAATGATCTCGCACTACCCTGACCGAATAAAGATGATCGAAGCCATGACTGAACTTGCCGTAGAGGAACTCAGTCACTTTCGTGAAGTGGTCAAATGGCTGCACCGACGCAACTTAACGTTAACCGCTGACAGTAAAGATCACTACGTAATTGCTATGCGTCAGCATATGCGCAACGGCACTGAGGTCTATTTATTAGACAGACTTATTATTGCCGCTGTGATTGAAGCGCGAGGCTGTGAACGCTTTGGCTTAATTGCTGAAGCGCTTGCCGCAGGGCCATTGCAACATTTTTATCGGGCCATCACTCGCTCAGAATTTCGACACTATGCCTTATTTATTGAATTAGCACACGAATACTTCCCTGCCGATACGGTCAATGAAAGACTCGACTTTATCCTAGATGCAGAAGCTGATATTGCTGCACAACTCGATACCCAAGCAGCACTCCACTAGAGCTTCTAAGATGAATCAGCATGCCTAGGCGGCTAACCATCGATGAGTGAAAAATATTTAAAGCACTATGCTGAACCTGAAGTTAATGCGCTAAAAAATATAGCCGCCGTCTATCAACACTGTGTTTGCATCCCCGCTTTTGACGAGTCGACCGCGTTTATCGACCGGGTTATTCGCTTTATTGAACAGCACCCAGCCAGCCTATTTATTATTGTATTAAACCAACCCAGCGGTAAAACCAATACTCGCCATGATAGCAATAAAAATAATCTCGCCTGTCAACAGGCACTGCAAAACAACGGCCAATTCATATGGGCCAATCAAAACCTGCAACTAGTAAACTATCATAACCAAAGTGCGGCATTAGTCGTCGATCGATTCAGTAAGGGCTTAACCATCCCTGCGAACCAGGGCGTTGGCTTGGCACGTAAAATTGCTGCCGACCTAGCGCTACAATTAATCAGCCAACAAGTCATTAGCTGTCCGTGGATTTACTCAACCGACGCCGATGTCAGACTGCCCGACAACTATTTCACCCTGCATCAACAAGAAAAATCGCCAAACAACGAAAATAAACCAGAAGTTGTAGCAGCATATGTTGCACATTACGAGCATATCTCTGCGGGGAATAATGAAATTTACCAGGCCACGCAAGTGTATCAAGCGAGACTTAACGCCTATGTCGATGGCCTCCGCTATGCTGGCTCAGCCTATGCTTTTCATACCCTAGGCAGCACGCTATGCGTCAATGAAAAGCACTATGCGCAAGTGAGAGGCTTTCCAAAACGCGCGGCCGGCGAAGATTTTTATCTGCTAAACAAACTGCGTAAAACGGGCTTAATAGTCGCGCCAAAGCAGCCCATTATTCAGATTGAAAGCCGACAATCTAACCGGGTGCCTTTTGGCACTGGCCCCGCGGTTGATGAAATACAACTATTGGGTGATTACCAAAAAGCAGAAATCTTTTATCATCCCGAATTATTTAACTGGCTAAAGAAGATACTGCAATGGCTTGGCCTATTATCAACCGCTAGTTTTACCCAAAGAGGTGACCATCAATGGCAAACTCATATCGCTAACAGTGGGATATTTTTAAGCGATGAGCAATCGATCATCGTCAATGTCCTTGAGACGTTAAATTTCACGCTGGCTTATAAGCATTGCTTAGCGCAAAGTCGGGATCCAAGACACTTTGACCGACACATGAGGGAGTGGTTTGACGGATCTAAAACACTAAAATGCCTGCATTTATTGCGCGGTCAAAGTTGTTATAGCAATATTTCGCAGGACCGCTACCGACAACTCATTAATGACAGCTAGAGCTTAAATGCTAAAGATTCAATCGGCAAATAATCGGCATCGCGCTGTTCTTGCCTAGCTTGCATTGACTCAATTAAATCAGTGTTACGAAACATACCCGCCTGCCATGTCGCCGTATAGTTTAAACCTTCATCAACACCATGATTACGGCCATAATTCAGCAACTCTTTTGTTCCTGTTACGGTCAGTGGTGAATGGGAAGCTATTTGCTTAGCGACCGCCATAACCCCAGCCATCATCGTCGAGTGATCGGCATAAACAGTATTGACGAAGCCTGTCTCAAGCGCCTCTTGCGCCAACATCTTTCGGCTAGTGTAGGCTAATTCACGCACTAACCCGTCAGGCATCAATTTCGGTAATCGCTGCAGCGTTCCAAGATCAGCCACGATACCTAGCTGCGTTTCTTTGATCACAAAAAAACTGTCTTTGGTGCAATAACGGCAATCAGCTGCGGCTGTCATATCAACGCCACCCCCAATACAACCGCCCTGTATAGCGACTAATACCGGCAAGCGGCATTGTTCTAATGTATTGAAAACGCCTTGTAATTGAAGAATCCAGCGCCGCAAGGCCTCGGCACTGCGCGCCGGCTCTTCCTTGTCGGCTTGTTCTAAGCTCGCAAAAACGGACAAATCCATGCCGGCAGTAAAATGCTTTCCGGTAGAGGACAATACAATCACCCGCGCAATAGATGCGTTATCAATGGCATGAATAATCTTCGGTAGTTCCAGCCAAAAGTCTTGATTCATGGTATTCAATTGATCGGGACGGCAAAGCTCAATATGAGCAATATGATCCTTCACTTCGACAGTAAACGCCGATAAATTCTCTAACTCTGGCAGATCCATAGTTGCCTCGCAGGATTATAGGTTAGGCTTGAGTCGATACTCGCTAGGTGACATGCCGTACCAACTCTTGAATGCATTAGAAAAAGTCGCCTGATCACTATAACCCAATAAAAAGGCAATTTCAGCCATCGCTAAGCGCTTATCACTGAGATAACGAACCGCAAGATGTAATCTCACATCTTGCAGTACTTGTGAAAACTGAGTCCCTTTATCACGCAAACGTCGCTGCAAAGTTCGGCGAGAGACATTAAGGTCTGCCGCGACCGTGTCCAGACCTATCTCACCTTCAGGTAGGTACTGCGTAATCGAGCGTCGCAATCTGCTCAAAAAATTATCGGTTGAATCCTCTGAATCAAACAAGTTTTGAAAGCGACGAGAATCACTTGAGCCTGCACCATAATCCTGCTCGACCAAGGGATAATTAAGAATTTTACGATCAAAATAGAGCGCACTAACTGGCTGATCAAATCGTAAATGGTTGCCAAAAGCAACCTGTAATCGACGGGTATCTGCAGGTCTTGAGTAACTAAAATGCGCCTCTTGAATAGGAATAGGTAAAATACACAGCGAATCAAAAACTAACGCCGTTGCCGCCAACACTTCGTCACTGAGGTGACGGCGATTACTCGAATCAGCAGATAGTGGCTTCCACTCGACAATAATCGACTGTTCTTGCTTGCGCGTTTGTAATTCGCCAATATCCCCTTTTAGCTTTAATAGACTCGGCATCAAATTTAAATAATCACGCACATCGTGACAAATATTGCCCATATAAAGCTGCAGATTTAAACCTGTTAAAAAACTGATACGACCAACTGTTAAGCCTAGATCGGGATTGTTCGACGCTTTTTCTGCAGAGGCATAGACATCATACAAGACGTTTACTGGAAAACGTTGATCGGCTTGGCGCAGCATTGCTTCATCTAGATCTGCGGCCAACAATAAATCACGTTGGACAACACCAAATTGCTCAGCTGCCTGAAAAACAGCATTGAGTGTGCCGCTAAATACCGTAAGTGACTTATTCATAGATCCTACCATGCACTTTATGCTTGGCCATGATACCACAGGCAGTGGTCAGCGTTATAAAATGCGCCAGTTACAGCGACCTGCTTTGCCTTGATTGGATCGAAGGTGACTGCGGCCTAACCACGGGCTCAAGTACCGCATAAAAATGGGAGTTGAGCCCTAGAAACATCCCTACAAAAACTCTACATTGGTATGATTTATATGGCTTTATTTGAAATAATAATGCGCTACATCTTCCATAGAAAAACCTCAGCTATGAATACTCACCCTTGCATGGATAACTTCCCAAGAAGTGACCTGCCCCGATCAATTAAGCCGCAGACACTTCAGAGATATCCTACAATTACTTCTGCTAATCAGTTTTACTAGCCGACTGAGCATTTCATCGTTAAAATCGACTGAGAAAAAGTATTTGCCTAACCCCTTATCAATTCATTCACCAATCGCGATTAAAGCTGAGACCCACATGGATAAAAAACAACAAATGCTTGACCAAGCCATCGTTAACGAGACCGTTATGAATATCGATGACAATCTGCTTATGCAAAACGAAAACAAAGGCATTGAAGATGAGCGATTGCATCGCAAACAACGCTTAACCGCAGCGCTTAGACTGTTTGGAAAGTTTGGTTTTGACGAGGGTGCTGCAGGGCATATCACGGTGCGTGATCCCGAAAATATCGATTGCTTTTGGGTTAATCCGATGGGGGTCTCATTTAAACAAGTTAAATTATCAGAGCTATTACTGGTCAACCATGAAGGAGAAGTACTTGAAGGTAGCGGCTTGCTTAATGGCGCTGCTTTTACTATTCACAGCCATATTCATCGTGCTCGACCGGATGTTATCGCAGCTGCTCATTCTCATTCTATCTTCGGCAAAAGCTGGGCAGCACTAGGCCGACCGCTAGACCCCATTTCTCAAGATGCCTGCGCCTTTTTTAATGATCATAGCCTTTATAAGGATTTTAGCGGAGTCGTTCTTAATATGAGTGAAGGTGAAGCATTAGCACAAGCATTGGGACAAAATAAAGCCTGCATTTTACAGAACCACGGCCTCATCACCGTCGGTGAGTCTATTGAATCTGCGGCATGGTGGTACTTCACTATGGAACGTTCATGTCAAGCACAGCTACTAGCGGAAGCCGCAGGAGCACCAAAAATTATTCCTGATGATATCGCTAAAATCACTTATGACACCGTTGGTACCGAACTCGCTGGCTGGTTTAGTTTTCAACCTCTATACAATACTATTATTGCAGACCAACCTGATATTTTTGACTAATCACTCACCTAACTTGAGGAAGAGCCAAGCCTCTTACACTTGGAATCAAGCGACTAATCACCTAGCTCACTCGGCTTAGGTAGCAGTAAGAATAACAACGCCACCATCAATTTTAAGGCTATGATGGTATAAAAAACGGTATGGTAATTGCCAAAATAATCATAACTCAAGCCCGCTAATGGCGCACCGATTAAACCGAAAGGCAAAAATAATGGCATCTGCCCACCAATCACCCGGCCAATGACTGCCGAATCAAAGTAGCAACTGTTGAGGATAGGATGCATCGGAAGCATACCGCCGCCACCAAAACCAATTAACAGACCAGCTAATAATAAAAGATAATATTGATCATTCAACACCAGCACACTAACCCCAGACGCGCTAATGGCCACAATGACCGCACTAAAAAACCGAATATATACTCGGTATTGATCAATCAGTGTGGCAACCAAAACCTTACCAAATACGCCGCCAACACCACTAATGGCCACCACACTTGCGGCTTGCTGCATATTCAAGCCTAAGCTCATCAGATGCGGCGGATAACAAATACTCATCACCAGCGCCGCATTAAAAACAATGGCAATACCTAGACCAACTATCCAAAAGGCAGACTGCTTAAGAAACTTCGAGGCAGATTCAACCTCAGTAGCTGCCTGTTCTTCACCGAGATTATTATCCCTGATAGTGACGACCGACTTAGGAATAGCTAACAAAATTATCACGATGACAACGGCAAAAATACTTAGACTCATCTGCGCTAAAGACTCACGCCATGTCGAGTCTTGCATTAAATAAGCCACCCAATTGGGTAAAGTCAATGTCGCCAAACTTGCACCCATGGCAGAAATGGCCAACGCCCTACCCGATCGATCCGCATACCACTTGATTAAAAAAGCATTAATAACAATCGGACCACAAAACGACATGCCAACGACAAATAATATAAACCAGAGCGCAAGCGTCATCACTGAATGAGACGCTGAAATAGCAAATAGTGACAGAGTCGAAAAACCAATACCGAATACCATTAAGCTGCGAGCTGAAAAAGAATCTGCCAGACGTCCAATGATAGGGCCGATCAATGCCGGTACCAAAATAAGTAAAACCGGCGCTGCTGTGACTAAGCCGCGACTAATTGAGAAGTCGGTGGCAATTGGTTCAATAAAAAAGCCAAAGATACCCATAAAGCCTAGAGAAAAAGCCAAACAAATGAGCGCGCCTATGGCAGGCGACCAAAAACGAATATTAATTAAAAAATTATTCAACATAATGAGAGGCATTGACCGTTTTATTATTTTGCGTTTAAAGCATAACAATATTCACGAATAACTGTATTGCAGATCAGATAGATATATCGATTGGTTAGATAACCCCAGGAATTATTCTTATTCGCAGACGAAGCTGTGACCCATTGATACGAGCAGTTAATGACTCATAGAAATCCTTTGGCTTAGCGAGATACTTTAGCTCCGATGAAAACGTTAGTCCGTTATCCAACTATTCAGTCCAAGGCCATTGGTCGTGACAGGGAAGCTCAGGATCAACAAAATGGTAGGGTTGTCGATCTTGGCATTGCAGCGCCATATTTGGCCCGCCATAAAGCGAACGATCATCCATTGATCCCACTTTAATCGATACAACTCCTGGACTCATATCACTAGCTGCATAAATATGTGTCCCACAGTTTGGACAAAACGACCGATATGAAGGGCTATCACCGTATTGATTGATACTTTTTTTTGCCTCGCCCTGTGAATAATAAAAGCCGTCAGCGGGCATACCAATCAACAATGCAGCCATACCCCCCGAAAAAATCTGACAATATTCACAGTGACAGAGTGCTTTAAATAACACTGTACCAGAGGCCTTATAACGTAATTCACCGCAATAACAGCCGCCAGTAAAACTAAGCGATTCTTGTTCTGACATAACGGTTCGACTCCTGTTATTACTGTTGATTTTAAATAGCTCAGCCTAGATTAAGCGTTAAATTATTCGCTAAAGCTAACTGTCGCTTCACCAAAGCCATCAATGACTAAATGCATTTTGTCGCCGGCTACTACAGGCTCTAACGGCACCAATGAACCTGAAAGAATCACCTCACCCGCTTTAAACGGAATATCATATTGGCCCAGTGTATTGGCTAACCAAGCGACAGCGGTAAGTGGATTGCCCTGTACCGCCGAACCTTTTCCTTCACTGATAAGCTGGTCATTTTTATATACTTTCATGGATAAATTAGGCAAATCAAAATCATTAGGGTCGTATTCGTGATCGCCTAATACAAATACACCGCAAGATGCATTATCGGCCACAGTATCTTGAATTTTAATCTTCCAATCATCAATGCGCGAATCGACAATTTCAAAGCAAGGCATAATTGATTCAGTCGCGTCCAATACATCTTGCTCAGTAATGCCCGGACCCACTAGATCGCGCTTCAATCGAAAACCTATTTCACCTTCCGCTCGCGGCTGTATCATTGTGCCTGAAATCGATACGGTTGCATTATTTTCATACTGCATAACATCAGTCAAAAAGCCAAAGTCAGGCTGAAAAACTCCTAACATTTCTTGAACCGCTGCACTGGTGACGCCGATCTTTTTACCCACCACCACTTCGCCATCTGCCAAGCGGTTCTCTAACATGCGCAGTGAAATATAGTAGGCATCATCAATTGTAATATCGGCTTCGCGGTCGGTCAGAGGTGCCAAGGTTGTCTGCTCACGTAAGGCACGATAAAGCGCGTCACCATGGAATTCTTGCTGTTCTTTTTTCATAATGAATGTCTTTTTCAATTAAAATCAATGCTAAGTATTAAAACTAATGCTCTAAAAAGTCTTCCAAGGTGCGATTGAAGAAGTCAGCATGCTCAACCATCACCCAATGCCCGCAATTAGACACTAAAATGACCTTTATATCATCGATAGCTTTCGCCAAAATATTAATTCCGGTTTCAGGCATAATCTTTTCGTTAAGTCCCCACATCACCATAACAGGCATTTTCAGCTGAGATAGCCGTGCCGACATATTAGGTACCTGCATCGTTGCAACGGCTTGAGGATTTTGCTGTTGAAACACATGCCAACGCTCATCAATCAGTTGCTCATCGACAAATTCTTGATTATGCACTAAAGCCTGACTCAGGAACTGTTCTAAGTTCTCTCGGCTAGGCTTACCGGCAAAGGTATCAAAAAAGATTTGCATGCCAGGCATTGCCCCGTAAGCCGCTTGATCCTCTATGCCACCTGGCGCCATTAGGAGTAACTTCGAAATCAGCTTAGGCTCGGCTAAAGCTAAGTGCAAAGCGATTGCGCCACCGAGAGAATTACCGACCAAAGCAATCTCTTCAATGGCTAAATGTGAAAGCAACTGACGAACATTTTCTGCGAAAAAAGCCAAGGGGTACTCAACATCATCTGGCTTATCTGAGTAACCATAGCCAATCAAGTCAGGCACAATCACCCTAAAGCCGGCTTGAGAAAAATAGGGGTAGTTAAACTTGAAATTACTATGGCCACTTGCGCCTGCACCACTGCCATGTAAAAAAACCAGCACCGGCCCCTCTCCTTGGTCAAGGTAATGAATTGTTCGTCCGTTTGCTAGGGTCGCATATGCACCTTCAGGTGGCTTAGTGGTGGTTATTTCGCTCATAGTTAACACTCCAAAATAAGTCCGTGCTACCGTAATGATTGCCCATTTCGTCATTAAAAAGTAGTCGCACGATAATCGTGGGCCGATCATGAGATAGAGTTCAATTATATCCTGTGATTTGTTGCGGGTAGACCCTCTTGGTCAATTACATTCCCTTAACCATTGCTCTACAATGAGGGGGTAGTGACGTAAAATATCTCTGTACTTAATTTCAATCTAATCCATACGCAGGAAAGAATAACATGTCAGAAAATGCATCCACCATCAACTGGGACAAAAGTGTCGATATTTTAGTGGTCGGCTCTGGAAATGGCGCGCTCACGACCGCTCTTTGCAGTCATGAGATGGGTGTTAAAGACGTATTGGTCATCGAGAAAGAAGACCAGTTTGGTGGTTCCAGCTCTATTTCAGGTGGTGGCGTATGGATTCCTTGCAATCGCTACGCTTTAGAAGCGGGCACTGAAGATTCAATCGCGGACGCCAAAAACTATTTATCAAGTGTAATCCCAACTGGCACCGTCCCAGAGGACTTAATTGACGTCTATTTAGCAGAAGGGCCAAATATGGTTGATTTTCTGCACGATCACACCCGGGTTCGCTATGAATCACTGGCCTATTATCCCGACTACTACTCTGACGCGCCAGGCGCACGTGGCGGGCACCGCTCCATGGAACCGGCAAAATTAAATCTGTCTGACTTAGGTGAAGACTGGAAAAAACTCCGCAATACCCACCATATGATGTGGTTGTTTAACCGTGTAGCTTATAATCAGGTCGAGGCTGGAACGTTAGCGGCTCGCGCACCTGGTTGGATCAAACTCGCCATTAAACTAATGCTCCAATATATCAGCGATATCCCTTGGTTATTTAAATCACCACGTTCTAGAATTGTGGCCTGTGGTATGGCCGGCGTGGGTCGTCTACGACTGTCCATGATAGACCGCGACATACCGCTATGGCTCAATTCTGAGTTGAAAGAACTTATCAGCGATGATAACAGCAAGGTGATTGGTGCGTTGATAGAACGCGACGGAAAAACGCTGCATATCGAAGCAAGAAAAGGCGTTGTTTTAGCCTGTGGCGGCTTTGAACACAACCAATCGATGCGTGAACAATACTTACCCCAACCGACCAACAGCCAATGGAGTGCAGGTCACTTTGGCAATACCGGAGACGGCATAAAAGCGGCAGAAAAAGTAGGTGCTGAATTAACAATGATGGACGGTGCTTGGTGGTGTGCAACCATTAAAGTACCCGCTGAAGAGCGGCCACGCTTAAGCATCATGGAAAAATCAATGCCAGGTAATGTCTTGGTTAACCCAGCTGGCAAACGAATTGCTAATGAATCTGAAAATTACATGGCTTATCAAACCAACTGGCATAACTCCCATAGCGATGATAATCCATCCACACCGGCTTACATGGTATTTGATAATCGCTTTCGTAATTCTTATTTAGTGGGTCCCATTGTCGGCAACTTAATGCCTGACTGGGTTCTTCCTAAAGCATGGTTCGATGAAGACTTTCTCTACAAAGCTGACACGCTAGAAGAGTTAGCTGCTCAAACTGGTATTGATGTTGATGGCTTAAAAGAAACCGTTGCCAATATGAATAACTTCGCCAAAACCGGCGTCGACGAAGAATTTGGCCGCGGCTCTTATGAATACGATCGATACTATGGCGATCAATCTATCACACCAAACCCATGCTTAGCTGCCATTGAACAAGCGCCCTTTTATGCTTTAAAGCAAGACCCAGGTGATTTTGGCACGCACGGCGGTGTTGCCTTTAATCAACACGCACAGGTGCTTAAATCTGATGGTTCGCCTATTGATGGGCTTTATGCCTGCGGCAATACTGCTCGAGCTTTATTGCCAAACTATCCAGGGCCAGGTGCGACTTTAGGCCCAGCAATGACATTTGGTTACCTAGCCGCAAAACATCTTTCTGGAAAAAGCTCATGAAGCTTACTTACGAAATAAATTAATTGAGACGCGCTTTATGGATATCGGATTTTGTTTACCTTATATGAAGAATGGCCTGAATCGTGAATTGGTTCAGGAGTGGTGTATTCGCACTGATCAAGGTCCATTCTCGACCTTAAGTTGCGGTGAGCGTATTACTGGCCCTCAAGAAGTTATGGATATGCGTGTGACGCTTGCCTTTGCCGCAGCAATTACAGAGCGCGTCAAAATTATGCCTTCGCTTTACGTACTCCCCATGCATTCGACAGCTATGGCTGCACAAGAAATCGCAACGCTGGATCGCCTTTCGAATGGACGTATTCAAGTTTGTGTTGGCATTGGTGGGCGCGAAAAAGATTATCAAACCGTAGGAGCTTCCTTTAAATATCGCCACCAAACAATGGACGACCAAGTCGCTGCAATGAAGAGTATTTGGCAAGGCAACCCTGTCGTTGAAGGCGCTGACCCTGTTGGTATGCGCCCCTATCAGGACGGAGGCCCAGCTATTCTTGCTGGCGTGATGGGCCCTAAGGCCATGGCTAGAGCTGCCCAATGGGCAGATGGCGTATACGCATGGTCGATGAGTGGCAACGCCGATGAGATACAGCGCATATATGCCATGGCTGATGCTGAATGGGAAAAAGCGGGGCGAACCAGCGCACCAAGAAAAGTTGCAGGGTTCTGGTATAGTCGCAGCTCTGATAATCCTGAACAGGCTCTTAAAAGTTACATTAAAGAATACGTAACAGGCTCTACCGGCAAAAAAATTGCCGGCTTAGTGGCCGATAGTGCTTTTATGCACGATGATGAAGCTATTGCTCAAGGCATAGCCGACATGAAAGCGCTGAACTCTGATGAATTATTACTCGTACCCTGCACAGCAGATATTAACGAACTTGATGCTATTGAAAACATCCTCGCTAGCTAATTGCCGCTTGTCTCTTTTGTCAAAAAGAATGAGAGCAGTTACCTCCCTTTGACAATGCTATTGACAAAGCTTTTTCGGCACGCCTAATACTAGTACTCACATCATCGCCCGCTTTGAATTCAGTAGCGCCTAGGCTTAGCGTAACGGTTGCTTGATTGATAAATTCAAAATCGCACTCTCGCAGATTATTAGACAGCTTATCAAGCACGGTAATGGCTTGCTGACGACTTAACTCTGGCAACAATAAAACAAAATCACAAATTGTAGCTCGTGCGATAAAATCTGTTTTACGAATATTTTCTTGTAGCTTTTGTGCGACAACTTGAATGATACGATCGCCAATGTTGTAACCATAGGCCTGGTTTAATTCTTTTAACTTATCAATATTAACAGCTACAATCGTCAATGGTCGTTGATAGCGTTGCCAGCGGTCAAATTCTTGTTGAATCCGAAGACTATAGGCATCATTGTTAGGCAAACCGGTTAATTTATCTCGCAACAACTTCTCGCGTCTTTGGTGAACATCAACTACTGCTGAATCTATTCGAGACAAAACCTCATCTAACGCAAATTTAGCTGCAATAAATCGCTGCTCATATTGGGATTTCAGCGCACATTGATCTAAACGGAAATCTTCTAAAAGAAAACTAATATGACGTAATTCATGATTAATAATACCAGCACCTAAATTAACATCAAGGCTATCAAGGCGGGCATTAAGCTGTTTAATAAATTTATCAAGTTGTTGCTTAGACAACTTTTGGTTATTCTCACTAAAGGTTAAATACGTTGATAAGACTTCAGCTTGATCATCAAGTAACTGCAAAAATGAATCAAATTCTCGGTGATCTCGACTTAATGTTGCGTTTAAAGTGACCGCAAAACGATCGAGCGTAACCGATAAATTATCGAAATCTAAACCGTTCTGTAGTTGATGATAGAGCGGCGCGCTAAATTGCTCAGCTTCGGCGGGAATATCCATCTCAGCTAGCATCGCCAATAAAATAGAAACAATCTCTGCTGGCAACGCTTGAGCTTTTGTCGCCTGCCTACTCATACTAAGGGGAGCGTTTTCTATTTGTTGCTCGTCAAAAATAGCTGTGCTAGGACTTGCTAACGCATCTTGCTCTAACTCAATAGCAAAACCATCTGACAACTGATCTTCGACTATTGAGGATTGGATTGAATTTGATTTTTCTAGCCATAAATCAAGATCGAAGGGTTCGACCGAATTCTTTGAGGCTCTTAATAACTGCTTAGTGAATTGATTTATCCGTCGATTATCAGCATTAGTCAATATTTGAAAACGCTGCAAGCTCTCGACCAGAGCTTCTGCTAGATTGACATTTCTCTCGACACGATGCCGATCAAAGTAATGAATTGAATCATCTAATTTTTTTATTTGCGACTCTAAAGCTTTATTATCTAACTCATTAATCGTCCTTCTAAAATCATCAATACACGCGTCTAAAGCTACATCCTGGCCTTTTGCTGCAATCGTTATTTTACTCAAACCTCTACGCAATAAATCTTCTCGTTCTCGAAATTGCTGCTTTATCTGATCATATTCTTGCACCAGCTCAAGGTATTTTTGTCGCCAAGGGCTTCGATCTTTTGAGCGGGTCACACTAACTACCCTTTTCGCTTAGGCGGAGCTGCGCCTATATGAGATTCATTACGTTCGGCCGCCAAGTCAATTTGCTTTTGACGTTCGGCGAAGCGTTTTTTTTGATCTATAGTGAGCTGACCATAACACAGAGGGCAACAAACACCTCGTTGATAATGAGGACTGCTTTTTTGCGCTTCGGTGATGGGATGCCGGCAGCCATGGCACTGATCATAAGAACCCACATTTAAATCGTGATCAACGGCTACCCGATTATCAAAAACGAAACATTCTCCTTGCCATAGACTTTTCTCTTCAGGCACTTCTTCAAGATATTTTAATATTCCCCCTTTTAAGTGGTATACCTCATCAAACCCTTGCTCAAGTAAATAGGCTGTTGATTTTTCACAGCGGATACCACCAGTACAAAACATCGCGACTTTTTTATGCTTGGCAGGATCAAGCTGTTGATCGACAAAAGCTGGCATTTCTTTAAACGTTGTAGTTCGAGGGTTAATCGCGCCTTCAAAACTGCCTATATCACATTCATAATGGTTACGCGTATCGATAACTGTCACCTCGGGATCAGTAATTAATGCATTCCAATCTTGTGGCTCGACATAATGACCAACTAACATTTTTGGATCAATGCCCTCTCGACCCATGGTTACTATTTCTTTTTTTAATTTCACCTTCATTCGATAAAATGGCAATTCAGAATCTAAAGATTCCTTATGATCAATATCATTAAAACGAACATCGCTTTTTAAATAAGCTAACACCTCGTCAATCGCTAATCTGCTGCCAGCAATAGTGCCATTGATGCCTTCAGTTGCTAATAGTAATGTACCTTTAACACCGGCATTCAAACAGACATCGAGCAAAGGTTCTCGTAATTCGCGATAGTCAGGCAATGCGACAAACTTATAAAGCGCAGCAACAATAACAGGTGAATTAGACACTGCTTTCAACACTCAATGCGACTTGTCGTGCTGGCTACCGCCAAGACAATGGGGTGAATCAGGTGAAGACTGCTGCACTTCCCATTCTTCAAGGCTAAAGGTATGAATAGCTAGGGCATGGACCTCGCCAGCCAACTCATCTGCGAGCGTTTGGTAGATTAACTGGTGACGAGCAACTGAGCGTTTTTTTTCAAAAGCGGGGGTCACGATAGTGATTTTAAAATGGGTCTGTGCATCTTTAGGGCCCGAATGCCTATCGCTCTCATTTAACACTTCAAGATATGAAGGTGAGAAAGTTTCATTCAGCTTTTTAATGATGGTTTGATGGGTATCCAATATACTCTCTCTTGACTTCATCGATCGATGGACAAGTAAGCAATTACAGTTACCAGTGTTTAAGGCCTGTGATTATAAACCCAAGGGCGGTGTGGCCGTCAATCAAGACGAGCGGCTATTGTGATGAAATATTCCGACAAATCAACATATGAGTATCCTTTAGACAAAAAAACGGCCACAAAGGCCGTTTTTGAAGCAGCCTAAAGACTACTGAAAAAGCTCGCCACTGCTTGCCCTGTCAAGCAATAATTGAGGCGGCTCAAAAGCAGAGCCGTATTGTTTGGCTAAATCCTTAGCCCGCTCAACGAATGCTGATAAACCATAGGCATTAATCGCTTGAAGCACACCGCCAGTCTGAGCAGCAAAACCAATTCCCATAATAGAACCGATATTAGCATCGCCCACACTGCGTAAAACACCCTCCTCTAAACAGCGCACAGCTTCCAAACTCTGACAAAACCACAATCGATCTTTTATATCTTGATAGGGAATTTCATTATAGCCCTCACTGGCATAAGCTTCAGCAAGACCTGGCCAAATGTGCTTCTTTTTCCCCTCAGGATACTCGTAATAACCAGCGCCATGCACTTTACCTTTACGATCAAATTCATTCACCATCCGATCAATCAATTTTGATACTGGACTCTCTTCCCAGGTTTTACCTTGGGCAATGGCGTCCTCTTTTGCTTGCAAGCCATTTTTATAAGCTGTTTGCTGACTGATTTCATCAATCGCTGCTAACGGCCCTACGGGGGCGCCATTATCACGAGCAGCCGATTCAATCAAAACCGGGTTAATCCCTTCGGTCACCATTTCTGCCCCCTGACTAATCGTCGTAGCGATGGTTCTTGATGTGAA
>DDDX01000102.1:22097-46376 GCA_002339085.1 Cellvibrionales bacterium UBA1969 | reverse complement strand
CGTTAAATGCAAACCATCACACAATTCGCCAGCAAGCTCTTGGCCTTTAGGTGACATGGACCCAAGATGAATGGGAATGGGCTGCGTTGGGTGGATCATCGATTTGAGTGGTTTACCTAAGCCTTTCGAGTGTTCGCCACGATATGGAATGTCAAAAAATTCACCGTCGTATTCAAGCTTTTCTTCTCGCGCAAAGATTTTTTTGACAATGCTGATGTACTCACGCGACATAGTGAGTGGTTTATGCCAGGGCTTACCATGCCAGCCCTCAACGACTTGTGGACCTGATGTGCCTAAGCCTAAAACAAATCGACCGCCCGATAGTTGCTGCATCGTTAAAGCGGTCATGGCGGTATTAGCCGGTGACCTGCCTGGCATTTGCATGATTGCGGTACCCAGACGAATGGTTGAGGAATTAGCCCCGATCCATGCCAGTGGCGATACGGCATCAGAACCCCATGATTCTGCGGTCCAGACTGAGTCAAAGCCTAATTTTTCAGCGCGATTGATACCTTCGAGGTCAAGCGTGATTTGTCGGCCAGAATAATTCAAGTTGAGACCTAGAGATAGGGCCATAGTGATTACCTTCGCTAAATATAAACAGTGAAATGAAGTCATTGTCAGTTAGTAAGTGGGTGATTATACGATAAGGTAGCTATTTATGGATTTTTATTACGCTGTTTTTTACTTCTTTTACCTGGGAAGGCTTAATCGCCACAACAGAGGTTAATCATCGGCAAGGTTAAATTCTAGATAAAATAGGTATAATTGTTTTTTTGATTGCAAAAGGAGAGAGGGTATGGCTTTTCACGGTAAAGTGGCGTTAGTCACCGGCGGCGCAAGTGGTATGGGCCGAATTGCGGCACTGCAACTAGCGGCCTTGGGCGCTAAAGTGGCAATTGTTGATTTAAACGATGATAACTTAGCCTCGGTGTCGGCAGAGCATGCAAATCTCACTCCGTTTAAGTGTGATACCAGTGATTTAGCGCAAGTCCAGCAGGTGGTTGCTGATGTAGAAGCTAATATCGGCGCAATCGATAGACTAACCCATTGCGCGGCAATTATGCCTGGCCAATCGATCAAGGATATGTCGGCAGAGGCAACTAATAAAATGATGGCCATTAATTATGGCGGCACGGTGAATATGGTCAAAACGGTTTGGCCATTAATGGATGTACGTGGCAGTGGCGATATTATTATGTTTGGCTCAATGGCGGGCGATGTCTTAACGCATAACCTGGGCGCTTACTCCGCGACTAAATCAGCAACCAATACTTGGGCCGAAGTCATGATTCATGAAAATAAAGCCAGCCCCATTCGCTTTATGTTAGTTTGTCCGCCCATGGTTAAGACTCCGTTAGTTGATCAGGCGATGCAAAATGGACCCGGTAGTATCAAAACGGCAGGCGATAAACAATTCGTTAGTCCTGAATTCATTATTGACGCCGTTGAAAATGCTATTGAAAAAGGTGAGTGGGTGGTCAGACCTGGATCGGCAAAAACCATGGTTCGCCTGCGTCGTTTTTTCCCCGCTTTATTGTGGAAAATAATGGAAAAAGCAAATAGCGTTTAAATAACGATACTCTGTGCTTTTGCATGGTTTTAAAAGCCTCATTTTGAGGCTTTTTTTATTTTTATTGATTCAAGGAGTTATCAATGCGGGTATTCATTACCGCTATTCTCATCGGTTGGTCGTTGATGCTAACGGCTATTTCCGTGTCCGCTGATAATGCACGTTCAGTTCGCGCAGTTGATGCATCACAATCGGTAGGCAGTAAAATGATCCTCAGGAGTTTTACGCCGGTTGATTTTTCCCAATACAGTCCAAGCAATGCGTTTGAACTGGTTAAACATATCCCTGGTTTTTCATTTAATGAAGAGGCATCAAAGCGGGGGCTAGGTCAGGCCTCGGCAAATATTTTGATTAATGGGAATCGAGTTGCAGGTAAAAATAATAGCCTTGAACAAGTATTAAAACGCATACCCTTTGACACTATTCAACAAATAACGATTTATGAGGGGGCAAGTCTTGGTATGCCTGGTCTATCTGGCGAAGTTGTGGATATCGTGGTTGATAGCAGTGGTATCAATGGCACTTGGCGTTGGCACATCGAACACCGCGATCAAAATAATTTAGTTGATCCTGCCTACTGGAAAGCAAATTTAGCCCTGACTGGTAAGCACTCTACCACTAGCTGGAGTCTTGGCATTGATAACAACTACCGCCGTCTAGGTCATGGCGGGCCCGAGACGGTGTTTAATTATACTGGTGGTCCCAACGAGTACCGTTATGAGGCAGCATCTTATGATCGCGATAAACCCTCTGTCGCTATTGGTTTTGAATTTAACCCGACTAGCGGTAATACCGGTCATGTCGATATTTCTTATCAACACTATTGGCAATCAGATCTTGAAGTTCGAAATAGTAGCATCGCAATTTTAGGCCAGCGCTATGAGCGGAAAGCGATACATAAGACGATGGAGTTGAGTGGCGATTACGCTTTTGATTTGGGCTATGGTCGATTAAAGTTGATTGCATTGCATAATGAGAGCCGCCAGCAAGAGCAATCATCGCTCAAATACATTGATTTGAATAAAACTCCTTTTCAGAGTGAGCGGCAGGATAAGTTAGGCGAAAGTATTTTACGCAGTGAATTCGGTTGGCCTTCTGCTGACGCCGATTGGCAATGGTCATTAGAAAGTGCATATAATTTTCTAGATCGTTATCTTGACGGGGTTGATTCGAAGGTTGATGAACTGCGTTTTGAGAGCAATATGAGTTACTCTAAGTCGCTCAACCCAGCGCTAGGTTTACAGCTATCATTAGGCGTAGAAACATCTGAAATCAGCCAGTCGGGCAATGTTGAAAAAAACAGAAATTTCACTCGTGCCAAAGGATTATTGGGTCTAACTTATGCAGTCAGTGATCTGACTAATTTTTATGTTGGTGTTTCTCGCAAGGTCGGCCAGCTTAAATTTTCTGATTTTTTACAGACTATCGATATTAACGATTCAAACAGTAATGAAAGTAATCCTGATCTGGTTCCAGAGCAAGCTTGGCAGTTAGAATTTAAGCTTGAACAAAGTCTGAAATCCTGGGGCGCCGCCAGTATTATCTTAAGGGCCGAAGATATCGAGGATATTGTTGAACGTGTGGCTGTATACGATGAATCTGGGACTGGGAGGGATGCAGTTGGCAACATTGATAGGGCAAAACGTTATTCTGGTCTGCTGAGTGCCACGTTTGAATTAAGCTCTTTGGGTTTTTCTGGCGCGCGCTTGACGATAGACTCGCAGTATAACCGTAGTCGTTTAAAAGATCCCTTGACCAATACTTATCGACGATTAGGCGATGAAATAATTAATAAAGTCGATACTGAGTTGCGGCAAGACATACCTCAAACAGCCATCGCTTGGGGGATAACCTATGAACAGAACCACTATGCGCCCGAGTACCTTTATAGTCAAATCATCACTAAGCGGGAGCAAAAAAATCTTGTCGTTGCTTATATCGAGCATAGAAATGTTTGGGGCTTGAAGGCCCGCTTTTCACTGCGTAACCTTTTAGATCGGGTCGACCATCAAACGACTCTTAATTATGGTTTTGGTAGAGGCCCAGCTGGTAATTTAAACAATGAGGAGCGCAGGGCGCGTGATTTCGGATTGATGTATCTGCTCACATTATCAGGAAGCTTCTAACCGTTCATATTGCTGCCGGCGTATTAATATCCCTGATGAGATACAGAGCATTCCACACAAACTGGGTATAAGCCAGTAGCCATATCGAGTCCAAGGCGTTTGGCCACTGATAGTGAAGAATTCGCCGCTCACCACGGCCTGTTCAAATTGTTCTGAGCGCTGGGTAATATTGCCATTAGGATCAATAATGGCCGTAACGCCATTACCGGTACTGCGTAATACATACTGCTGGTTCTCTATGGCTCGCATCTGTGCCATTTGTAAATGCTGCAGCGGGCCAATTGAGCGACCAAACCAACTATCATTACTCACTGTAATTAACACCTGACTGTTTGCGGCGGCTTTGGCGGTAAAGTTGGGATAAACCACTTCATAACAGATCAATGGTTGAGCGCGCCAGCCATCGATCTCGAGTGGTGACTGTTTTGGATCGCCGGCACTCATCACGGCAACCGGTAGATCAAAAAACGCTAGCAGGTTGCCAAGCACATTCACAAAAGGAATGTATTCACCAAATGGTACCAGCTTTTGTTTTTGGTAGCTGCCCTTCCCAGTACCGAGTGCGATCAGGCTGTTGTAGCGTGAGCTACTGTTTAGATCGCGCGTTGGAATGCCCGTTATAAATGCGCTTTGATTACTGTTAGCGCGATCATTAAGCGTGTCTAGCAACGCGAAAGCACGATCATGAAAAATAGGAATTGCGGCTTCGGGCCAGATGATCACGTCACTGCTTTGCCAATGGGGATCGGTAAGTCGTAAATATAACGCCAAATGTTGTTGGCGATACTTCCGTTGCCATTTATCGTGTTGCGATATGTTGGCTTGTACCATGCTAACCGTTATTGCTCGATCATTCTTTTCAGTCCAACTCGGAAATGCAACAGCGACAGGTAGTAGCCAGACAATCAGCAGGCTGATTGAGACCGCCGCTATTTTTTGAGTATCGTTTGCCTGTGCTGAGCCCGAGATATTTTTTCGAATGAATCGATTCCCCAGCACGGCTATTTGTGCGCCGCTGGCGACGATAATAAAACTTATACCATAGACGCCAACAATTGATGCCCAGGGACTGAGAATCGATTCGGTTTGGCTGTAACCAACAAATAACCAAGGAAATCCGGTGAGCAACCAACTCCTTAACCATTCGCCCAGCACCCAGATTGAAGCGAATAGCAGTACCGGTAACCACGAGCCATAGGATGTTTTATTTTTGTTTATGGTAGTGAATTTAAAGCCGTTCAATACCCATAAATAGAAACCCCAAGTCAGCGCGCAAAATAATGCTAAACAAGCGCAAAATAACGCCGTGAGAAAGGCCGCCATGGCCGTCGAAGTGTAAGCAAAGTCGTGAATACTGACGTAAACCCACGAAGCACCACTGCCAAATAAACCTAGACCAAACAGCCAGCCGAAAATCGCCGCTTGGCGGATATTCTTTCCTTGCATAAGCAGGAATAGACAGCCTGCAGAAAGAATGGCTAAGGGCCAGTAATTAAAGGGGGCTAAGGAGAGGGTTATCCCAATGCCACTGGCTATTGAGATAAAAGTTGATCCAATGAAGGTATCCAGTCGGTTTGAAGTTGCTGGCACGAAGTAGACTCGCTTTACTCTGGGTCGGGCTTGGTCGATTCAGAATTGCTTTCAACGGTGACTCTCACTGAATAAAGACGCCGGTTGTCGGCATGAGTAACGTGAAAGCTTAGCTTGTCAGTAATAATTGTTTCATTTCTTTTAGGTAGGCGACCAAAAAGATTGCTGATGATGCCGCCAATAGTATCAAACTCTTCATCGCTAAAATTAGTATTAAAAAAAGCGTTAAATGTATTAATGGGCGTTAATGCTTGTACCATAAAATTTGATTGCGATATTTGTCTTATTTGAGTGTCAACCGTTGGGTCATGCTCGTCTTCAATTTCACCAACGATTTCTTCTAACACGTCTTCGATGGTTACCAGTCCTGACAGCGTGCCATATTCATCGATAACCAGCGCCATATGATTTCGGTCTTCACGGAACTGCTTAAGCAATACATTTAATCGCTTACTTTCAGGCACAAGTACCACAGGCCTCAGTAGATCAATAATTATTTTTTGGCTTTGATCAGTGTCAGTTAGCAGTTGGCTCTTGGAGTCATAGCTATAGAGTAGCGGCAATAAATCTTTCACTAATAATATACCTAATACTTCATCGATATTTTCACCAACAACCGGATAGCGTGAGTGTGATGTTCCTATAATTTTTTTTAGGTTCTCTTGCAAGCTTTCATCGGCTTTGAGAACATTCATTTGGGTTCTGGGTATCATGATGTCACGAGTGTGCATCACAGAGAATTCAAGTGCCCCAGAAATCATCCGTTGAGCATCTTCATCAATCACTTCATTTTCACTGGCCGCCTCGACAATGGCCACCATGTCTTCTGTAGTTTTAGGGTCGGCATTAAACAGTTTCTTTAGCCGCTGCCACAGATTCGGTTGTTCGATGTCAGAAGATGATTTGTTGTCAATGTTGCTAGCCATGTTTTTATTCCGCGTTAGATGCGTTAGATGTATTTGTTATTGATTTAGTCTGCGATAAGGTAAGGGTTTCTGAATCCAAACTGTTCCAGCAATGAAATCTCTAGAGCTTCCATCGTTTGCGCTTCCTTTGTATCGCTGTGATCAAAGTTTTGTAAGTGTAGTGTGCTGTGAATCATCATATGCGCCCAATGTGCATTTATGGACTTATGCTGCTGCTCGGCCTCAGCATGAATAATCGGTGCGCAGGCGATGATATCACCAAGTTGAATGATGCCGTCAATTGCGCTGAGATTGGCAGGAAAAGATAGCACATTAGTGGCTTTATCCTGTCGCCGATAATCGCGGTTGAATTGGGTGATAGTGGCTTGATCAACAATGAGCAAGGCTGCTTCGGCGGTAATCTTTTCATCGTGATTCGCATAGGCGCTGTTGGCCCATTGCTGTAGCAATTCGTCGGTGGGTAAATAGTTAATGCTGTGCTGTCGATCAACTGTCAAGTGAAGGCGCATGACTATGGGGCTTTACTCGAGCCTGCTTGCTGCTCTTTAGCATAGGCGTCGACAATGCGTTTGACCAAAGGGTGCCGGACGACGTCAGTCGAGTCAAAATGCGTAAAGGTCAAGCCTTCGACGTCTTTAAGCACTTTTTCTACATGCAGCAAACCTGAATCTTGGCGACGGGGTAAATCTATCTGCGTGTCGTCGCCTGTGACCACAGCCGTTGAGTTAAAGCCGATACGGGTTAAAAACATCTTCATTTGTTCGCGTGTGGTATTTTGGCTTTCATCTAAAATAATAAAACTATTACTGAGTGTGCGGCCGCGCATAAAGGCGAGTGGTGCAACTTCAATAGTGTTGCGCTCAATTAATTTGCTAACTTGATCAACCCCCATCATTTCATATAAGGCGTCATACAGCGGTCTAAGATAAGGGTCAATTTTTTGAGCTAGGTCGCCGGGCAAGAACCCTAGCTTTTCACCCGCTTCAACTGCTGGTCTCACCAGCAGGATTCGATCCACGCGATTTTGCTCTAAAGCTTCGACCGCGCATGCTACTGCTAACCATGTTTTACCGGTGCCAGCAGGGCCGATACCAAAGTTAATATCATTATTACGCATAGCCGCAACATAACGCTGTTGATTCGCTCCGCGAGGGCTAATTAGTTTTCGTCGTGTTTGAATACCTGGCTTGTCACTATCATAGATCTGAGCTGTTGTTGCTTTACCATTGCCGTCAATTATCGACTTCGAACGGGTTAATTCTGTCATGCCTGCCTCTTGTAGATGAAGATGGATATATTCGGGGCTGAGCTCGATATTTTTTTCAGTCTCAAGGTACAAGCTTTCTATCAGTAACGAAGCCGCATTGATGGTGTCATCGATGCCGTCGAACTGAAACCGATTACCTCGATTCTTAATTTTTACGCCTAAACGACTTTCTATTTGACGCAGGTGCTGATCAAACGGCCCGCATAATTGTGCGAGTCTTCGGCTGTCGTTGGGTTCGAGGGTCAGCTGAACTGAAAGGATAGGGTTATTCAAAGTGGACAGTAGGTTACTTCATCATTGGTTGCTTGGTTTCATGAGTTGGTCCATTGTAGGCTTTCGCTTAGCATAACCGAGATCGAGGCTGGCTGGCAAAGGTTGTTTAGGGCTAAATTGCTAAGCCTGCACTCTTTTTACGTACTTTAGGCTTGGTGTTTTTTTTCAAAATAGCAGGCGAGTCGCACCAGTTCATTGAGAACTAGCTCACTGCGAATTGAGCGAAACATGTTATAGGCGTGCTGAGCGCCGGGGATTCCACTATAAATGACTTTATTTTCAGAGACTTGCTGTAATTTTTCAGCGAAAAGCGTTGACTCGTCAATTGCAATAAGTGAATCACAATCGCCGTGAATGATGGCGCAGTCGGGTATGCTAGAAGAATCTGTCTGTTTATTAATTGAAGCAATCGCATTGGCTGATTCAAACACAGCGCTTTGTCCGGGATCATCAAGTGACGCATCAATGATTTGGGTAGCTGAATAACCGGCTAATTCATCGTTATGTGCTTGGTCAAATAAATTACAAAAATCCATCACCCCATAAAAGCATAGGGCGCCTTGAATACGGCTATCAAGATCTGGGCACCGGGGTTGGAATTGTGGCTCGTTAGCTGTCAATGCCATCATCGCAGAGAGTTGGCCGCCAGCCGAATCACCCGCCGTGATCACGAAATCAGGATCGCCGCCATAGTCACTAATATTTTTTTTGATCCATTGCAGGGCCGCTTTACAGTCAATTAAATGTGCTGGCCATTTATGTGTTGGGCTTAAGCGGTAGTCAATTGAAACACAGACCCAGCCTCGTTGAGCAAATTCATTGAGCAGCGGTAGGCCCTGTCCTTTTTTCGTGCCACCCTGTTCGAGTAGGCCGCCACCATGAATGTACAGCATTACTGGTGCCGATGATTGATCATCCTGCTGAGTTCTGCTCTGATAAATATCAAGCTTTAACGTTTCGCCATCGGCTTCGCCGTAAACCACATCTTTTTCACAGCGCACCCCGTTAAGCCGAATAGCAAAAGGTCGACGCACGCGCGGCCAAAACTGTTGTCGCTGTTGGCCGGCTTCTGATGGTAATAAAGGGGGTATCTGATGGTTATCCAGCCCCTGCCGTAACGCTTGGCCGCTGAGACTTGAATTGATCAAGTAAACCAATTGCGCGACGCCTGCAATAAACCATATTAGTAGGGCGAGCGTGGTCCAGATGCCTGTGATCGCACCGGCATTGATCATCAGTCCAGCCAATAAAACTTGCCAAGGGATGAGGAAAAGAGCCAGCTCGCCGGTTACTATTCCCAGTAAAAAACTGAATATGCCAATCACGGCCTTGTGGTGTGAGGGCCGAAAAAGATTCCAAGCACAGGCTGACCAAAACAGACTAGAAATAATCAATAAAAAACTCATCGTCGCGATTCCTTTATTGTCTGCAGCGGTTAGTCACTATCGCCTGAGTGATCGCGCGGCGATAGTGGGCGGGACATATTAATCTGGGTGACATTCGCACCCTGAGCGTCGCTAATTTTGGCGACCCCCTCCTTCTCAACTTCATCGATTCTTATTAGAGCGTGCATCGGAATGTAACTTCTAGACACAGAAGAGAACTCGTTTTTGAGTCGCTCCTCAGCTGGATCAACGATCATCTGCGAGCGTTCTCCAAACACAAAGGCCTCGATCTCAATGAAACCGTACATGTCACTTTGGTAGACATGCTTAGCATAGACTTCATAAACTTGATTTTGGTTTAAAAAAATAACTTTATAAATAGATTCTGCCATGGAGTTTCTTTGTTCCTATCGATTCGCTGTAAAGGGCTGGTGCAAGAGAATAACTTTTGCCGAATAATTAAATTATGGGGGCAAAAGACTTTATTGCAATACCTGAAAGTATAACATTACTGGTAAAGACGAAGCGGTAATGCACGTATTTTGCTGGTATACTGCCGCCGCTACTCACTGAGCCTGCGTTGAACAGGCTGGATATGTTCGAATTCAACCTTTTAGGTATAAATGATTAACTGATGACTGATAAACCGATAAAAAAGCTGTTTATTCAAACCCATGGCTGCCAGATGAATGAGTACGATTCATCACGAATGGCTGATTTATTGCAAGAAAGTCATCAATTAGTGCCAACCGATAACGCCAAAGATGCCGATGTTCTTTTGCTAAATACATGTTCTATAAGAGAAAAGGCGCAAGAAAAAGTATTTCACCAGCTTGGCCGATGGCGCAAACTCAAAGAAGCAAAACCAGGCCTCATCATTGGTGTTGGTGGCTGTGTGGCAAGCCAAGAAGGCGAGGCCATAGCACAGCGAGCTCCATTTGTTGATCTGATTTTTGGCCCTCAAACACTGCACCGTCTACCTGAAATGATGGACGCTAAAAAGCCGCGTGGGCCGGTCGTGGTGGATGTTTCCTTTCCTGAAATCGAGAAATTTGATCGCTTGCCTGAGCCCAGTATCGATGGTCCTTCGGCGTTTGTCTCAGTGATGGAAGGCTGCAGTAAGTATTGTACTTTCTGTGTGGTGCCTTACACCCGCGGAGAGGAGGTAAGCCGACCGTTTGATGATGTGTTAGTAGAGGTTGCACAATTGGCGGCAAAAGGTGTCCGTGAAATTAATTTATTGGGTCAAAACGTGAATGGCTATCGCGGCTTAAATCATCTGGGCGAAGTCATCGATTTTGCCGAGCTCATTACTTATGTAGCCGCCATTGAGGGTATCGATCGTATTCGGTATACCACTTCGCACCCTCTCGAATTCAGTGATGCACTTATCGATGTTTATGCCGAAGTGCCTGCCTTAGTTGACCACTTGCACTTGCCGGTACAAAGTGGCTCAGACCTCGTGTTAGCTGCCATGAAGCGAAACCATACGGTGCTTGAGTATAAGTCGAAAATTCGCCGGCTACGAAAGATCCGTCCTAATATATCCATGTCTTCAGATTTTATTGTAGGCTTTCCGGGCGAGGGTGACCGCGAATTTGAAGAGACAATGAATTTGATTCGCGACGTCAACTATGATTTATCGTTCAGTTTTATTTACAGCTCGCGACCGGGTACGCCTGCTGCCGATTTACCCGACACGACCCCCATGGAAGTCAAAAAGCAACGCCTAGCGATTTTGCAAGATCGGATTAACCAGCAAACGCAAAGTATTAGCCGTGGCATGGTGGGCACGCGCCAGCGGCTTTTGATTACTGGTCCGTCGAGGAAGGATCCGTCAGAAATTCAAGGCCGAACTGAGAATAACAGAGTCGTGAATTTAAAAGGTGATACTTCATTAACCGGTCAATTTGTTGATGCTATGATTGGTCAGGCTTTACCAAATTCTTTGCGCGGCGAATTACTTTAGGTACAGCTGATTTCTCTGTTTATCATAATCATTTGTTGAGTCATTTAGGTCAATTATGTTTCCTATTAAAGACGATAATCCGCAACTGCAAACACCTTATGTGACCTATGCCATTATTGGCTTAAATTTACTGGCTTGGTTTGCTTTGCAAGGCTTGGGTAGTCATCCAGTATTGGGTCAGTCGGTCTGCCAATTCGGTTTGATCCCAGCGGATCTATTGAACGACTTTACTTACGATACTTCCCAGTGGCCCTGTCCGCCCGATCAAGGGGTTGGCTGGACGGGATTTATCAGCTCGATGTTCATGCACGGCGGTTGGATGCATTTACTGGGTAACTTATGGTTTCTTTGGGTATTTGGCGACAACGTCGAAGATGCCATGGGTCATAAACGCTTTGCGTTGTTTTATCTGCTCTGCGGCTTAGCGGCGGCAGCGACTCAAGTCGTGGCTGACACCCATTCAGTGATTCCTATGGTCGGTGCTTCGGGGGCAATTGGCGGTGTAATGGGTGCCTACATTATACTTTATCCGCGGGTCAAAGTTCATATGTTGCTTGTCATGGTGGTGTTCATAACTACGATTCGTGTGCCTGCGGTGCTGATGCTAGGCTATTGGGCTTTTGTGCAATTTACTGGCGGGGTTTCTTCTTTAGGCGCCACGGGAGGCGGGGTGGCTTTTTGGGCGCATATTGGCGGTTTTATTGCCGGTGCTATTTTGGTGTTTGCCTTTAAAGATCAGCAGCTGTTATCACGCCATCCTTTTTACGGCTGGCGTGAGCCGAGACATTAAGAGGCACAAGTGGCTTAGCCAATTGTTCTGTTGAGCGAATGGGTGAAATTTAGCTTGGGATTTTTTGCTGAATGGATGCCAATTGTACGCAATTGACAAACACCGCCATGGCAGTCTCGACGTCTTCTAATTCGGGGAAGGTCGGCGCTAATCGGATATTGCAATCTTGCGGATCGTTGCCATTGGGGAAGGTTGCGCCTGCGGGCGTTAGTTTGACGCCTGCCTCTGCGGCTAAACTGACCACGGTCTTAGCCAAGCCGGGTAGGGTTTCAAAGGAAACAAAATAACCGCCTTCTGGATTGCTCCACCGGCCCATGCCGGTATCTTTGATATGTGTTTCTAGGCTGGCGGTCACAGCAGCAAATTTAGGATTAATAATGGCAGCGTGCTTCGCCATGTGTTGTCTAACGCCGTCCAGATCTTTTAAAAACCGCACATGACGCAGTTGGTTGATTTTATCGGAGCCAATTGTGGCCATACCAAAGTTCCTTGTAAAGCCTTCAACATTCGCTTCGCTTGAACTGAGGTAGCCAATTCCTGCACCTGCAAAAGTGATTTTTGAGCTAGAGCCAAATTGCACCACATGATCGAGTGTGCCTTGTGACTTAGCCGCGGCATCGATGCTGGCAAGTGGCTTGGCCTTGTCGTTTAGGCTATGAACTGCATAGGCGTTATCCCACAAGACTAAAAAGTTATCGCCGGCAATCTTTCCGAGACCTGCCAGCCGCGTGACGGTTTCTTCACTGTAAACTTCGCCAGTTGGATTAGCAAAGCGAGGCACACACCAAATGCCTTTAATACTGCTGTCAGCTTTGACCAAGGCTTCGACCTGGTCCATGTCAGGCCCTTTACCTGTCAACGCAACAGGAATCATCTCAATGCCAAACTGCGCACAAAGGCTAAAGTGGCGATCGTAACCTGGGCAGGGGCAGAGCATTTTAATGGGTTCACCGTCAGCCACTTGAGATGCCCATGCCTGGTCGCCAATTTTTAACCCGAAGTGAAAAGCAAACCAAACGGTATAATGCATTAAAGTTAAACTGCTGTTACCGCCGACAAAAACACGTTGCTGAATATCTGTCTCGGTGACGGACAAAATAGAACCAAACAGATCTTTAGCGGCAGGTAGGCCGTCTAACACCCCGTAATTACGAGGATCGATATTGTGATCATTGTTGAAATTATCAGCATTAACCGTATCGAGTAGACCATTAGACAGATCAAGTTGGGCCGATGACGGTTTGCCTCGCGTTAAATCGAGCGTTAATTGTAGGTCAATAAACGCCTGATGCTGCTGTTCAAGTTCACTTAAGCGCTGGCTAAGCTCGACAGTCGATGCCTGATCAATATGCAAGAAGGTTCTCCGAGAAAATAATGATGATTGGTGTTTCTGGACGTGATGCAAAAACGAGCATTTGTCCAATTCGGCGGCAATTATAGCCTCTCTAATCAGCGAGATGTAAGAATAGTGTGCTGTTTTTTTGTTTAATTTTATAGATATTGCCGCCGTTGATGGACAGTTAGAAACGTAATCGTTAATTTACTTGGCAAGATTTATTTATTGTAAAAGATGAATACATATTGATCGTAAAATAAAAAAGACACTTTTATTACTGGCCTAAGGCGGTTATTATGTCGCTGTCTAAAATGATGTATTTCGAGGATGTCTTTATCAACATCAAAGAATCTAACAGTGAAGGTCTGGCTTATCCAGATTTTTTGCTAGACCATATTTTATCTGAATGGCAAGATGTTCAAATTGATCTGATCGACCCTGATGTCTGTCTAAAAGTAGATTCGAGTCTTTCTTATTGCGGTTGCATAGCGCCTACAACTGAGCTTAGACAATTGGTTTATGTTTATCATAGTTCCGGTGACTTTGATTACGAAACGATTGCGCTGTTAGTTAGGATCACGCAAAACGTGGGTGCTGAATCTTGGGTGTGGGAGAGTCTAATCAGTTTGGAGTTAGAGCGTGATTGTGGACTTGAACGTCAGGTCTATCTTGAATCGCTCAATGCTATTGCTGATCGAATTGAAGCTGAATGGGCCTTTTGTGAAGAGCTACTGACCGCTTAAAATTTCTCATTACCGCCAATTCTTTCGGCTTTTTCAGCTGCAATTTTATTTCTGACTGTTCAAAACTCTTTTTGTTTAGTCATCTAATCAAGCTGGGCTAAATAATTATCTAAACGATCCTTGTTGGTCACGAAGCTGGCTTTCTTCCTAGCCGCGGCTGCCTTAATGGCCGTCAAATTGGCTTTACTGTCTCCGACATTGATGACGCCGACCATGGCCATCATGGTATGCGGCGTACAGTGATAGGCATAGACGCCTGCTGTATCAAATGTCACTGTGATGTCTTTACTGAGTTTGCCATACCAAGGCTGAGCACCTTCTGGGATCATGCCGGCAATCGACGCCGAGTTATGGGCCATATCAGTAGCGACGAAAGTGACGGTATCGCCCAGTTGAATCGATAAAACCGCTGGCTCAAAGACCATATAACCATCGCTGCCGCTATTCAGCATTTTGACTTGATGGTCGGCGGCGAACACCGTACTCACAAGCAAAAATGTGGCAAGCATGGCGAGGTATTTGCGGTCTTTGATCATGATTGAACTCCATTATTAAAACTTTCTTAGTGCTTATACGCCTGTAAACCTAAAACAGTTTAACAATACTTCTTCCCACCGTCAGTCGATTACCCATATCCTCGATCGCCGCTGGCACATCGGCGAAATCGACCACTTTACCAACCACAGGAGCAATTTTTTCTTTTCTGACCAGATCAATAATTTCATCGTTAATGGTCTGCCCAAGAGTGGCGGGAACAAAGTTCCATCCCATACCCTCTTTCAAAAAAGCGGCGGTCGCTTCGTCGGCGTAGGCCAATAATACGCCACAAAGGCTGATATTACTTAAGGCAATGCGGCGAGGAACTAAAAACTTTTCATCGGCTACCGTTTTATCCGAAGCAAAGCCGTTCATAATGTAGCGACCGTTATAGCAAATCGCGGCGAGCGATTGTTCCATCACCGACTCGCCGACATTATCAAATACGACATTGACACCTTTGCCATCAGTGGCATCTTTAACGATGGCAACAAAGTCATCACTGGTATAATTGACTGCTATTTCTGCACCGAGTTCACGACAGAGCGCTAATTTTTCATCGCTGCCGGCTGTGGCTATGACGCGCGCACCCGCATGCACAGCTAATTGAATGGCGGCAGAGCCGACACCGCCGGCGGCGGCGTGTATCAGCACGGTTTCACCTGCTTGTATTTGCGCACGCTGATAGAGTCCTAGCCACGCTAAATGAAAGGGAAAGTACAGCGCGGCGGCACCCGGTAAGGGAATATCTGCTGGCATTTCAAAGGCAGAAACCGGAGGACAGATCGCGTATTCGGCAAACCCGCCATGAGCGCCAGCAGTCATAGCGACTACTCGCTTACCCAGCCAAGCTTCGGCGCCTTTACCGCAGCCAGCGACCGTGCCCATCACTTCCATACCCGGACTGTAGGGTAACTCCGGTCTGACCATCATATTGCCGCCAGTGATGCGCTCGAGATCATTAAGGTTAAAAGGGATGGCCTCGACCTTAACCAATAGCTCACCCTCATTGGGTGATGGAATATCCACGCTATCAAGTTTCAATACTTGACTGGGTTGGCCGTATTCATGGGTTCGCCATGCTCGCATCGTTTGCTCTTCAATCATCATTATTTTGTCCTGGGTAAGGGGCTACAAGAATTATTCTGGGGCTAGATTAAAGCGTTCGATATAACGTGAAAATAGGGCTCTTACGGCGGTTGGATTAATACCGTAATCAGCTGCTTGATAGCTGTGCTCGCCGTGTTTCCCTTTTGGGTTATCGGCAATAAATTCCCGCATAGCATCAGCTGCTGAGCCGCTCATTTCTATCTCGAGGGATTCATAGATTTTTTCTATTTCAGAAAATTGATCGTCGACAAAGTCAGAAAAGTACATTTCATAAATTTTTGCTTCACTGCTGATTTGTGTCTCTCTAACATCCATCGCATAATTTAATACGTGCTGTAATCGATGAATCCAATCGGCGGCTATTTCTTCGCGGTCCACATCATCACTGCCCATCGAACGGACCAATGCGGTCAGGCTAGCGTACGAGGTCATCGATTTAACCGGGTCGCGATGTGTAAAAACAATTCGTGCGTCTGGGTACTGCTTGAGTAGATGCTCCAGCCCCCACATATGGGCGCCAGTTTTAAGCATCCACCGATCGCTAGGGCATTGCCATTGGAAATGCTGCAGTTGCTGGTGGTGGAAGGCGTAGACATCGGCAAAGTCAGCCTGATGGTCGACCCAGTTCTGGTAGCTGGGAACACGAAACTGGTTGTGGAATAAGGGTGTTATCATGGTTTCACCCATCAGTGTGACGCACTCTTGCGATAATTCAGCGCCCATCGGGTGCATAGTTTTAAATGCAGGGATCATTTGGTCAACATCGGGAAAAGTTGCTTGGCATTGGGCGATTCTTGGGTCGCTGGTAAAAGTTTCTCTTCGCGGGGGTGGCGAGGGAAACATGCATTCCCAAGTCATTGGCACGCGGCTGTCTGGGTCTTGGCCGAGAATATCATGCAATATGGTGGTGCCGGTGCGAGGGAGGCCAATGATAAAGACCGGTTTGACGATTTTTTCTTCGCTTATCTCAGGGTGACGCTGTCGATCGGCCGTATAGAGCAGACGGTTGCGGCTGTGCATGACCATGCGATCGCGGGCAATGTATCGACCTATTTCATTTAATCGTGCCTCTTCTTCTAACGAGGCCAATACCTTGGCCAGCGGCTCTTTAAAGGGCAGTTGGCCAAAATCGGTCAGTCCACCAGCATCGTCTGAAGCTTGGTTAAGAATAGAATCTATCTCCAGGCTGGTTGCAGATTCAATATTGCTCATAAAAGCTACTCTTTTAGTATCACCTAAGAAAGGTCTTATTTTATCAATCCCTTAGCGTCAAAAGCCTTACATTTAGGCAAGGGCATAACCGATTCAACCTCCTTGAAAGTTGGTTTTCGCCGTCTAAGAGGCTCAAGTTGATGACGCCTTTGGCTGATAGAAGACCAAAGGAATAAGTAAAAGTCGCGCTGGATGTGGTTTTATCTTGCTATTTAGGGTCGAATTGCCTAGAATCCCCGCTCTTTTTCACCCATCAGGTCGTTTCACAATGACCTGATGGGTTTAACTCCTTGTTTCACTGTGCGGAGATTGACTGGCAGGTCGGTCGCGACACGGGAAGCATAAGCCCATAGGGAGCACATATGCGACACTACGAAATCGTGTTTATGGTTCATCCGGACCAAAGCGAACAAGTTGCTGGTATGATTGAACGTTATACCGCAGCGATCAATAAAGACGGCGGCACAGTCCATCGTTTGGAAGATTGGGGCCGACGTCAGCTAGCTTACCCGATCAATAAAATCCACAAAGCCCACTATGTTTTGATGAATGTTGAAGCGACTCAAGTGGGGCTTGAAGAATTAACCACTAATTTCAAATACAACGATGCGGTTGTTCGTAACTTAGTAATACGAATGGATGCAGCAGTGACAGCAGAGTCGCCCATCATGAAGGCTGAAACAGAGCAGCGAGAGCGTAAAGCGCGTTACGATGCGCGTTCAGCAGCCAATGAGGCTAAAGCACCGCAAGTGGAAACAGACTCAATAGCTGAAGCCCCTGCGACCACTACTGAAACCGATCAAGCTAGCGAATAGTTTCGCCTTTTGAGATAAAAATTAGGAGTTAACCATGGCACGCTTTTTTCGACGTAGAAAATTTTGTCGTTTCACTGCTGAAGGTGTCGATTACATCGATTACAAAGATCTCGATGTATTAAAAGAATATATTTCAGAGACAGGAAAAATTGTTCCTAGTCGCATTACTGGTACCAAAGCCAAGTATCAGCGTCAGCTTGCTACTGCAATTAAGCGCTCACGCTATCTCGCTCTGGTACCTTATACGGACAGCCACCAATAACTTTCTGTGAGTAACAATCAATGATGTTGCTCACGTTACTATTGGCGGTGCTAGGATCTGCAGCCGTTAATTTAGTGCTGTTGCGCTCGGGTTTGTTATCAGCCAGTAAGTATTTTTTACCGCTGTTAATCATCTCATCAGTTTGGGCGCTAAATGGAAATATAGTTCCATTAAGTACAGTTATTGCTTCCTTGGCCATGGCGGAGATATTACGCATAACCCGAAGTTGGAATGCAGTGCTTTGTGTATCGCCTTTCATCACTGTCCTATGGGCATGGCTATTGATGATGGCAGGCAGCGAGTATGTGAGTCAGCTGTTATTAGTTGCTGAACAGTCGCTCGAAAGCTTTAAAACTCAGTTGTTAGCCTCGGCTGCTGAAGCAGGCAACGAAGCAGCAACTAAAAAGCTGATAGCTCAAATACCGAACTTAGATGTTTATTATTTAGTCGGTAACTTTGCTTTAGTGCAGTTGATATTAAGTTTGATGAGTGTGTTGATCGCTCGAGGCTGGCAATCAAAATTGTATAACCCGGGTGGTCTTCAACAAGAAATCCACCAGTTACGATTGACTAAGCGCAATATCTTAGTCCTGTTACTCGCGGTGATTGCTTGTTCAAATGTTGAAGTCTATCAGCATTGGACGTGGTTATTTTTGTTGCCCTTGATTTCGGCGGGTATTGCCATCGTTCACGGCATTGTGGCAGTCAAGCAATTGGGCTCACAGTGGCTAGTCGGCTTTTATATTTTATTTATTAGCTTTGCACCGACAATACCCTTATTAATGTTGCTGGTGATGGTTGATAACGCGGCAGATTTAAGACGCCGCCTGGCGGGTTAATTACAGATCATTGGCTTGGTAATACCTCGGTTAATGTGGCACTACATTTTCGGACTACAGCGTCGAGGTCGACAAATTGATTTCGGTAATTGTAATGATTCTTTTGGCAGTTTATTGCTGAGATATTGATTGAAAAGAGGCTTGAATAATGGAAGTTATTTTACTTGAAAGAGTGACAAAGTTAGGTGATCTTGGCGATAAAGTGAAGGTTAAGGCGGGCTTTGGCCGCAACTTTTTAATCCCGCATGGTAAGGCTGTTCAGGCCACCGAAGCCAGCATTGCTGAATTCGAAATCCGACGTGCTGAACTGCAAGCAGCGGCTGACGCCTCCTTGGCGGCCGCACAAGCGCGGGCTGAAGCAATGCATGAGTTGGCGGTGACGATAGAAGCGAATGCCGGCGACGAAGGCAAGTTATTTGGTTCAATCGGCACTAAGGATATTGCGGATGCAGTCACGGCTGCTGGCCATGAAATTCAAAAGGCCGAAGTCCGAATGCCAACGGGTGCCATTCGTGAAGTGGGTAATTATGAGATCACACTTCAATTTCATAGCGATGTCACCATTGAGGTTGCTATTTCGGTCGTCGCTGAAGCCTAATTTTTTTGCGATTGCCCAATTTATAGGATCCCGCATTGACGGTTTCTCGAGCTAAAACGCTGACTGCCTGAGGTTTTCAGCGTTTTTTATGCCTAAGCATTGCGAATGGCCTAAATTATTCGCAGAGATAATGAGTTGATAGGGTATTATTTATTTGCTGAATACCTTATTATTCTTACCTCGCCGCTTCGCCGATCGTTTGCAGATTCTCGACAATTAAGTCTACAGTTGAGCTTATTTTAACGCCTTAACTCAGGTATTATATGAAGCTTTAAAAAACGAGCATTACCTCCATCAAATACTGACTAATGGAATCCTGTGTCTGATCAAACGTATACCACTCAGCCCCCTCCCATCGATGAGGCAGACTTCTCCGACCAAGCGCCTGCGATGAGCGAGACGTCGAATGAGCATTTCGCTGGCGGTTTTAGTTTGGCGAATAAGCAAGATTTTTCATCAGACATGCTCAGTCTAAAAACTTTGCCGCATTCTATTGAGGCTGAGCGGTCATTGCTAGGTGGTATCATGCTGTCTGAAACCGCTTGGGACGCCGTGGCTGAAATGGTGACCTCAGGAGATTTTTATTACAGTAAGCATGGCCACATATTTACTGAGATGGCTCGATTAGCTGATGCCACCGAGCCTTTAGACGTGATTACCTTAGCAGAGGCTCTGCAGAATCGATCACTGTTAGAGACGGTGGGTGGCCTTTCTTATCTTGCTGATCTTGCCGAGAGCACACCCTCTGCCGCTAATATTCGCGCGTATGCAGAAATTGTCCATGATCGCGCAACCTTACGCCGTGTCATTAATACTGCCACGGTTATTCAAGAAAGTGCGTTTAATCCTGAGGGGCGCGATGCGATTGATGTGCTTGATGGTGCTGAGCGTTTAATTATGCAAATTGCCGAGCAGGGGCCGAAGTCGGGTGGCCCGCAAGGCGTGAACGACCTACTTAGAGACGCGGTTGAAAAAATCGATGAGCTATTCCAGTCAAAAGGGGCTATTACTGGCTTAACTACTGGCTATAAAGATCTCGATACGCGGACTTCCGGCTTGCAGGCGTCCGATTTGATTATTGTTGCTGGTCGGCCGTCGATGGGTAAGACCGCTTTCGCCATGAACTTGGTCGAAAACGCAGTGATGAGTGATAACAAGGCTATTTTAGTGTTCAGTATGGAAATGCCTGCAGGCTCGTTAATGATGCGGATGTTATCCTCGCTTGGGAAAATTGATGCCAATCGGGTGAGAAACGGTAAACTAGTAGATGAAGATTGGGCCAAACTCAGCGCAGCCATTCAGCAGTTGAAAGACAAGCCATTATTAATAGACGATACGCCGGCACTAACCCCAACAGAGATTCGTTCGCGTGCGCGTCGCGTATTAAGAGAACAGGGCAGTTTAGGCATGATCATGATTGACTATTTACAGTTAATGCAGGTCGCCGGTAGTAGTGAAGGTCGCACGGCTGAAATCAGTGAGATTTCACGTTCATTAAAGAGCATTGCAAAAGAATTTGATTGTCCCGTGGTGGCACTGTCGCAGCTCAATCGTAGCCTCGAGCAACGACCCAATAAGCGTCCTGTTATGTCTGATCTAAGAGAGTCTGGTGCCATCGAGCAAGACGCCGATTTAATTATCTTTATTTATCGAGACGAGGTCTATAACGAAGAGTCACCCGATAAAGGCACGGCCGAAATTATTATTGGCAAACAGCGTAATGGTCCTATAGGCACTTCGCGGCTTGCGTTCATTGGCCAATATACGCGATTCGAAAATCTATCCCATAGTGATTATGACGGTGAGTTTGAGTAATTTCTTTGGATTCTGTCATGCCGTCATTTTCGCATAGTGTTCAGAAAGTTAATGATTATTATCCCAATGCTATCACTGAAGGCCCGCAACTATTGTTGCACGTTATTGAGAGCTCAGACGCGACGGTCGTTTTTAGTCAGCAGGGCGCCCAGCTATTATCATTTATAACGAAAGAACAAGACGATTGGCTTTGGCTCTCGCCTAACAGTCGGTTTATCGCCGGGCAAGCGATTCGAGGAGGCGTTCCAATTTGTCTGCCTTGGTTTGGCTCTCATCGTTCTGATGCCAGTAAACCCAGTCATGGCTTTGCGAGAAATGTCGATTGGCAGTTGCAGGGTGTTGAAGCCACGACACATGAGAGTTTAGGTCCCTGCTTACGCGTCGCTTTTGGCCTAGATCAATACGCACAGCAAGCCCATCCATTGTTCCCCTTTGCTTTTTCCGCTCAATTAATTTGTTACTTTAATCATCGCTTGCAGCTTGAAATCAACGTCACCAATACCGACACCCAACCACTCCCATTATCATGGGCATTGCATTCGTACCATCCGGTTGACAATCTGCATCACGCGAAGGTGACCGGTCTCGATGGCTGTTACTATTTGGATAATACGCAGCAATTACAGCGTCAGCGCCAGCAAGGTGATGTTACCTTTAATAGCGAAGTCGATCGGGTGTTTGTGAATGCGCCGGCCGAGCAACGATTAGTTCAGCGAGCAGCAACGTCGACTTTCCCTGAGGCTGGACTAAAAGTTTCAGCGACTGGCAGTGCTACGGCAATTGTTTGGAATCCAGGAGTGAAAAAAGCGGCTGCAATGAATGATCTCGGTGCGGGGCATCAGGTTGACTTTGTTTGTCTTGAGCGAGGTGATGCGTTCGATAATGCGGTAGAGCTAGCACCTCAGGAGTGCCACCGAGCGACTTTAAATATCGAGCTGTTTTCGTAGTGCCGCCATTCTTTTTTGCTGCTCGGCTGGCGATAGCGGCTTGCTGGTCGTTTTCTCAATGGCTTTCGCTACGGGTAAAGTCAAATCTTCTCCCTGCTTTAATCGATCCAATAGTAATTGGTAGTTATGCTCAAAAACTGGAAAAGTCATCGATTCTGGTTGCCCATTCAGAAAAAACCAACCAGTGGCTTTTCCGGCATGGTAGACAATGGGATGAGACCAACTAGCAAATTGCCGAGGTTCGTGAGATAGACAGGCTTCAATAAAGGCACCTTTCACTTCGGGGGTGCCATGAGTGGCTAGGCTTTCGCAATACTCACGAATACTGTGTGGCGTAGGTAAAAAGGTGTTATCACAAATCGCTTGTCGCCCAGCTTTGGCAATATGCTCGGGACTTTGATCGACTAATAATCGCAGCCAAAGTTGTTTCGCCATCGTTAACGATTGATGATCAGGGAAAGCCTTGTGAAATTGATTATGATAAGCGAGTTCTAACTCAGTGAATAAATGACTGACTGCGTCAATGTGATCTTTGGTTGGCTTAAGCGCTTGTCTATCTATAACGATACCTTGGTCAGCCAGTTCTGAAGGGCTGGTGGGTGCAAGATCAGAGATTTTTTTTGCCATGACTAAATGACCCGTCGTCGGAAAAGCGTTAAATTAAATCGGCCGCCCAGCTTCTATCGCTGAGGCGTTCAAAGGCATCACCCTTAGCATTTGGATGATCTTGATTTCTTCTGACCCAGCGATATTTTACATGCTGTAAGAATTTGGTATTCCAAGAGTGGTGCAGTTCATTTTTGTCGCGCCAAAATAATACAAACTCGGGAATTAGATCACGGGCAAATTGGAGTTCGATATTGGCGATAGTCAGCACATCAAAGACCTCGTGGTCGGGTTTCCAAAACTCACTGATAGGCTTAGGTTCTGTGTCGTGCTTTAGCGTGTGGGTAAATCGGGCCCATTGCCGTTTGACGTGGTTCACAAATTTTGAATTCCATGTGTTTTGGCCTTCTTTTCGTTCTTGCCAGTAGAGCACAAATTCAGCGACTGCGTCATCAATAAAATTCCGATTGATGCCCATCCTTTCGAGTATTTCAATTGCATCAAGGCTAGGCTGCCATTGTTTTTCTATGTTGTTTGCGGTGTTATTAGTCTCGTTCATACTATTGGCCGCCGCATGCAAATGCTGTTGGTGGGTTTGCCAGCGACGCGTGATGTGTTGAATAAATTTACTTGACCATGCATGTGAGGCTTCATTGCGTTCGCGCCAGTAAAAAACAAATTCGTCGACATTGGTTTGAATGAATTGAGCAGCGACACCTTGTTGCTGCAATTGTGCGATCACTGCCGCATCTGGCCGCCATTGTTCGGGAATACGTTGTGCGCCTAAGCTTGAGAGTGAAGCGGTTTTTATGGGAGTAGACGTTGGATTGAGCTGTTGGTTAACGGCCAGCTCAATAATCTGCTGTTCATCATTGGGCATTTTGTCGACCAATAAAATACCCAGATCAACTAAGCTGTGCAAGATGCGACGAATAGCGGCTGGCTTCCAAAAAGGTAGTTGCTCGGCTTGTTGCGCCAGTGTGGTGCTTATCCATAGGTAGTGGTCGCGTTGCTGGCTATGACCCAGAACTGAGATGCTGTCTAAGTGCTGTAATAGAATCGCTTCTTCGAGGCCAATTGATGCCGCCAGTGACGGTGAGACGATAACGGGACGTTCTGGGATCAATGATTCACTCATGTTGATAACTTATTCAGCGAGAGTTTTTGGAAAGACATTGTAATTCTTTGCCCTCTTGTTCGCTACTACATTCTGGTCTCTAAGAGGCTTGTTCAGAAAAAAGTAGCTGCCCATCCTATGACTAGCAGTGGTATTGGTCGTGTATTTAGTGGCCAGTCAAGGGCTTAGCGTCAGTGCTTTTTTTTCTACGCTCATTGAGGTGATTTTAGGGTAAAATCATTCTATTAATGAGGACTTTTAATGGCAAAAGCAAAATCAGCCTATGTTTGCACCGACTGCGGCTCTGAGTACAGCAAATGGCAGGGTCAATGCTCTGATTGTGGGGTGTGGAATACCTTATCTGAAATTCGATTGAGTAGTGCTACTCAACGCGGTGAACGTTTAGTTGGCTATTCGGGCACTCAGAGCGAGGTGCAAACCCT
>DDDX01000102.1:644-21696 GCA_002339085.1 Cellvibrionales bacterium UBA1969 | reverse complement strand
CTAGGTGGCGGCTTAGTGGCTGGCTCGGCGATTTTAATCGGTGGTGATCCGGGTGCCGGTAAAAGCACGGTATTGCTGCAGGTGATGTGTGCGTTAGCCAAGCAAAAAGCTGCATTGTACGTGACGGGTGAAGAATCGCCTCAGCAAGTAGCGATGCGGGCTAACCGCTTAGGCCTGCCGACCGACCAATTACAGCTCGCCACTGAGACCAATATTGAAGCCGTGATTGCTTTGGCGCAAAAAATAAAACCGGCGGTAATGGTGGTTGACTCGATTCAAGTGATGCATACCAGCGATTTACAGTCGGCACCCGGCGGTGTATCACAAGTACGTGAGTGCGCAGCCTATTTAACTCGTTTTGCAAAGCAGTCCAATACGGTGGTCTTTTTAGTCGGCCATGTCACAAAAGACGGTAGCTTAGCCGGACCTAAAGTGTTGGAGCATATGATTGATTGCTCTATTTTACTTGAGGGCTCTTCCGACAGTCGCTACAGAACCTTGCGCGGACAAAAAAATCGCTTTGGTGCCGTTAATGAGTTGGGCGTTTTCGCAATGACCGAGCAGGGTCTGCGTGAGGTGAAAAATCCTTCAGCCATATTTTTGAGTCGAGCCGATGAAGATTCACCGGGCAGTGTCGTTATGGTGTTATGGGAAGGCACGCGGCCGCTACTGGTTGAGATTCAGGCCTTAGTCGATGATACTCAACTTAACAATCCTCGTCGTGTTGCTGTTGGTCTAGATCAAACGCGGTTATCAATGCTATTAGCCGTATTACATCGGCACGGAGGTTTGGCTGTGGGCGGCTCTGATGTTTTTGTCAATGCTGTTGGCGGCGTTAAAGTGTTAGAAACCGGCGTTGATTTAGCCTTATTGCTGGCTGTTGTATCGAGTTTTCGTGACCGTTGTTTGCCGCGTGATTTGGTGGTGTTTGGTGAGGTAGGTTTATCGGGCGAGATTCGACCCGTGACCAGTGGCCAAGAACGAATTCAAGAAGCCGCCAAGCATGGCTTTAAGCGGGCGATTGTGCCGATAGCTAATGTGCCGAAGAAAAAAATCGCCGGCATGGAAGTTACCGGCGTCAGTAAATTGATTGATGCGCTAGAGCTACTTTAACTTTTTATAGCGCATTCTTTTTGGTTGTGCGTCATGCCCTTTGCGAGCAACAAAATCGGCATGATACTCGGTGTAGCTGCCCTCAAAAAATACCGCTTCAGAATCTCCCTCATAGGCCAAGATATGGGTCGCGACACGATCTAAGAACCAGCGGTCGTGCGAGATAATCATTGCGCAGCCAGGAAAATCGAGTAACGCTTCTTCTAAAGCGCGAAGCGTTTCGACATCGAGATCGTTTGACGGTTCGTCGAGCAGTAGCACATTACCGCCTTGTTTTAATGTCGTGGCTAGCTGTAAACGGCCGCGTTCTCCGCCAGACAGCTCGCCGACTTTCTTCTGTTGGTCTGTGCCTTTAAAGTTGAATCGACCAATGTAGGCGCGAGATGATACTTCATAGCTACCGATTTGAATTTGCTCATGGCCGTTCGAGACGGATTCCCAAACGCTGGCATTGTTATCCATCTCGTCACGTAGCTGTTCGACGTAGGCAATATCAACGGTTTCGCCAATTTTTATTTCGCCGCTGTCGGGCTGCTCTGCGCCGGTAATCATTCTAAACAGTGTTGATTTACCGGCACCGTTACCCCCAATAATCCCGACGATAGCACCTTTCGGAACGGTAAAGCTTAGTTCATTAAGCAAGGTTCTATCACCGTATGACTTTGTGACATTATTGAGCTCAATCACTGCATCACCGAGTCGTTGACCGGGGGGTATATAAATTTCATTAGTTTCACTGCGGCTTTGAAATTCTTGCGAGCTGAGCTCATCGAAGCGTTGCAGTCGTGCCTTGCTTTTTGCGTGTCTGCCCTTGGCATTTGAACGCACCCATTCAAGTTCAGATTTAATGGTTTTTTGCCGAGAGGCTTCTTGCTTTTCTTCCATGGCAAGACGAGCTTCTTTTTGTTCTAGCCAATTGGAATAGTTGCCTTCATAAGGAATACCTCGGCCACGATCCAGTTCTAGAATCCAGCCGGCAGCATTATCTAAAAAATAGCGATCGTGGGTAATGGCGACCACTGTACCGGCGTAATCTTCAAGAAACTGTTCTAGCCAATGCACACTTTCGGCGTCCAAATGGTTAGTGGGCTCGTCTAATAACAGCATATCGGGATTGGAAAGCAGCAAGCGACACAGCGCTACACGCCGACGTTCGCCGCCTGAAAGCTTGCTGACATCGGCATCCCAAGGTGGCAGACGCAGTGCATCAGCTGCAACTTCCAATTTATGGTCAAGGTTGTGGGCATCGCCGGCCTGCAGAATATTTTCTAAGCGTTGCTGTTCTTTGGCTAGCGCATCAAAGTCAGCATCGGGTTCGGCATAGGCGTTATACACGGCTTCTAATTTTTGCTGCGCGTCAGCAATTTCGCCTAAGCCGTCTTCGACATTGCCGCGTACGTCTTTGCTTTCATCCAGTTGCGGTTCTTGAGGCAGGTAGCCGATATTAAGCTCAGGCTGAGGCCGTGCCTCGCCTAAAAAATCATTGTCTAAGCCGGCCATGATTTTGAGTAAGCTGGATTTGCCTGAGCCATTCAGACCCAGCACGCCAATTTTAGCGCCCGGAAAAAATGACAATGAAATGTCTTTAAGGATTTCGCGTTTTGGCGGTACGATTTTACCCACGCGATTCATTGTGAAGACGTATTGAGCCATAGAGGGTGTATCCTGAAGTCGAGTTTATGCCAGCAGTTGGGCTTGATAAATCGACCTCATGATACACAAGGCTAGAAGCAAAAAAAACAACTAAAACAGATAGCTGCCGACCACGCCAATACTGTCGCCATTAAATTTTTGGTCAGATTGAAGTGTTTTATACTCAATATCGGTTAGCTTTAAGCCTACACCAAACTGCTCTGAATAGTAATAATCGGCCTGAATAATTAGACCGTTGGCATGATTGAATTTAACCGTTGCATTGTCGCTGTTGCCATGAGGGTCAATCTTAAGTTTGGGATTAAAGTGGCGAGTAATACCACCTCCGATTCGAAACTGCTTAAATTGCCAGAACGCGATGAGTTCTATAGGCAGTTGGGTAAAGCGGGCGTCACCATTTGAGGCAGGTGCAGAGTCAGCTAGTAACCAAGTGTGCTTTGCAGTTCAATTTTTTATGTACCCATACTGCGCCAATAGCCAACATGCCTCTTTCACCGGCTTTGATATTGCTTGCTTAGCCATCTTCATAGTCGACATTAGCTAGTTTATCGCCGTCAGTGTTGCCAGCGAGTAGGGCAATGCCACGTAGCGCCGGGTAAACGGTTTCTTTCTGGGTTGTTTCGGCGAAAGTGTGGCTTAAAAAAAGGCATTGGGTGAGTAGAAAAAAGCTAAAAAGATTGTTTTTACTGAGCCATAGCGGGCTTGATGGTGAGTCGTCATGTGTTACTCCTATTCAAGCGGTGCAAGGGAGTGAGTTGACTATCATTGGCTGACAGCCGCTGGCATCTATTTTAAGCGAGGCGACACCGTCCTGTATGCAGAGTAATCAGGCGAGGCGATGGTTTTTACATTAAAATTATAATACTATTATAATCAATTACTTATGGATTTTTATTGGCTTTCTATTGTGTTTTGATGCGGCGTGATTATGTATTTTTAAGCGACTAAAAAAGTCTTATTGGCACGGCTTTCTGTAACTTGTTGCCAGTGTCAAGCGAGCCGCGATTCATGTAGAATGAGCGTCCCTTTCCTAGCAGTATTAGGACATTAATTTTGGCCTATTTGCTACACATCTAATGGCTTGCCAAATCTGAGCCAATAGATGAGCTAATAGATGAGCCAAACCGCCTTGGTTTCGTAATTAAAGCATTGACCAGCGATATTTTTATTAAGTTTTGGAGTGATTGAATGTTCGACAAAAGTATGACCGTGGCCGATTTTGATGATGAGTTACAAGCAGCAATTTATGCTGAGCAGCAGCGACAAGAAGATCATGTCGAGCTCATAGCCTCAGAAAACTATTGCAGTCCCCGCGTCATGGAATGTCAGGGCTCAGTACTGACCAATAAATACGCTGAGGGCTATTCGGGTAAGCGTTACTACGGCGGTTGTGAATTTGTTGATGTCGCAGAAGATCTTGCTGTCGAGCGTGCCAAACAGTTATTTGGTGCTGACTATGCCAATGTCCAGCCGCATTCGGGCTCACAAGCCAATAGCGCTGTTTACTTGGCATTATTAGAGGCGGGTGACACGGTTTTAGGTATGAGTTTAGACGCAGGTGGACACTTGACTCACGGCGCTAAGCCTAATTTTTCTGGCAAGGTTTATAACGCTGTGCAATACGGTTTAGATCTTGAAACGGGTGAAATTGATTACGATCAAGTTGAATCCTTAGCGCTAGAGCATCAACCTAAAATGATTATTGCAGGATTTTCTGCTTATTCAGGGATTGTTGACTGGGCACGTTTTCGAACCATAGCCGACAGCGTTGGCGCCTATTTGTTAGTGGATATGGCCCATATAGCCGGTTTGGTTGCGGCTGGTGTCTACCCTAGCCCTGTGCCTTATGCTGATGTGGTAACCTCGACCACACACAAAACCTTACGAGGCCCACGCGGCGGGATTATTCTTGCTAAAGCCAATGAGGCCTTACAAAAGAAATTTAATTCAGCGGTTTTTCCAGGAGGACAGGGTGGGCCATTAATGCATGCTATCGCAGCCAAAGCACTAAGTTTTAAAGAGGCGATGTCCGATGACTTTAAAGTTTACCAGCAGCAGGTAGTCCTCAATGCGCAAGCGATGGCGCAAACGTTTATCGAGCGGGGCATTAAGATTGTCTCTGGCGGTACACATAACCATTTAATGTTAGTTGATTTAATCGGCAAAGAGTATACCGGTACAGATGCTGATGCCGCACTAGGAGCGGCCCATATTACTGTCAATAAGAATGCAGTACCCAATGATCCCCGCTCACCGTTTGTGACTAGCGGTTTACGTGTTGGCACACCCGCTATTACTACTCGTGGCTTTAAAGAGCCAGAGGTGATAGAACTGACCCATTGGATGTGCGACATTTTAGAAGATGTCTCTAATACGGAAGTGATTGATCGAGTTCGAGCGCAGGTAACCGAGTTATGTAAACGGTTCCCCGTTTATCGTTGATACTTTGCAATGCTAGCATCTGTGCTGGCTAGGAATACTGAGTATGCGTTGTCCGTTTTGCGGTGCAGAAGATACTAAGGTGATCGATTCAAGATTGGTGGCTGGGGGTGATCAAATTCGCCGTCGACGCGAATGCCAAACCTGCACCGAGCGTTTCAGTACTTATGAAACGGCAGAGTTGATGCTGCCTAAGATCATTAAACAAAACGAAGTTCGTCAACCCTTTGATGAGGACAAGTTACGTTCAGGAATTCTTCGCGCATTAGAGAAGCGACCGGTCAGCGTTGAGCAAATTGAAACTACAGTAGGCCATATAAAACACAGCTTAATTTCTACTGGTGAAAGAGAAGTCAGCTCGATTCGTGTTGGCGAGGCGGTGATGGAGCATCTAAGGCAGTTAGACCATGTTGCCTATGTTCGTTTTGCTTCGGTTTACCGAAGTTTTGAAGATCTGAATGAATTCCGTCAAGAAATCGATAAGCTCTCTGCAGAGCAGAGCGAGTAAGACAATGTCATCCCCGCCATCTTTTTCAAGCGCTGACCGTGAGTACATGGCTTTAGCGATTCAATGTGCTAAGCGAGGTATTTATACTGTTACGCCGAATCCAGCCGTTGGCTGTGTTTTGGTGCGAGATGGAAAAATTGTTGGTCAAGGTTGGCATCAGTGTGCCGGTCAAGCGCATGCTGAAGTGAATGCATTAAAAGAAGCGGGCAGTGAGGCTAGGGGAGCAACTGCCTATGTCACACTAGAGCCTTGCAATCATATAGGCCAAACAGGTGCTTGTTGTGAGGCGCTTATTAGCGCCGGTGTTTCACGGGTTGTGTCGGCGATGCAAGACCCTAATCCCCAAGTGGCGGGAGCGGGCCATACTCGTTTAGCGGAGGCGGGTTTGCTAGTTGCTTCGGGCCTGTTGGCGAGTGAGGCGGCAGCATTAAACCTTGGTTTTATTAAACGGATGCAGCATCAGTTACCGTATGTGACCTGTAAAATGGCCATGAGCCTTGACGGTCGAGCAGCCATGGCTTCTGGTGAAAGTCAGTGGATAACAGGATCGCCGGCCAGACAGAAAGTACAGCAATTAAGGGCAGCAAGCTGTGTCATAGTGACGGGCATTGGCACTGTTTTAAGGGATGATCCAGCACTCAATGTTAGACACATTGACAGCCTTAATAGAGGTGCTAACGAAGCGATCTCACGTCAGCCCGACCTGTTGATTATTGATTCTTCATTGAGAACGCCAGTTACTGCAAGAGTGCTTGCTCAAGAAAGTTTCGCATCTCGACGTGTCTTTGTGGCCTGCGCCGAAAGTGCCGATACTGAACGCCAAAAAGTCCTGCAGGCGCTTGGTGTAACGGTTGTACCCTTGCCAGATAACAGTAGTTCAACGACCGTTAATTTATTATCAGTGTTGCGTTTTTTAGCCCAACAAGAAATGAATCATGTTTTTGTTGAGGCTGGCCCGACCCTAGCGGCACAATTTGTTGATCAAGCATTAACTGATAAGTTAAAAATATTTGTTGCCCCTAAATTAATGGGCTCCGAAGCACAGCCGGTATTTAAACTACCGTTAGCAACAATGAGTAGTGCTATTGGCTTAACAATTGATGATGTGAGCGCGGTTGGCGATGACTGGTTATTTTCTTGTAGCCTATCGTCCAGTTGATCAATTAGCGAATGCCATGATTTATTTGACAAGAGAGTGAAAGATGTTTACAGGAATTATTCAAGCAAAGGGCCGTATAAAAAAAATCGAGAAAGTGAGTGGTGACAAACGCCTATTAATTGATTCAGTTGGTTTGCCTTTGGCCGACCTTGAATTAGGCGCAAGCATCGCTATCAATGGCGTATGTTTGACCGCTGTTGAATTTATCGAGCAGGGTTTTTGGGCTGATGTGTCAGTTGAAACGCTGACGCATACAACCTTGGGGGATTTGCTTGAGGGTAGTTCCGTTAATTTAGAGAAGTCATTGACGCCGAGTTCTTCTTTAGGGGGGCACTGGGTTAGTGGTCATGTCGACGGGGTTGGCGAGGTGGTTGAGCGTTATGAGGATGCACGTTCTTGGCGCTTTGCGATTCGGTCGCCAGAGCCGTTTGCAAAATACATTGCACAAAAAGGATCTATTTGTGTAGACGGCACTAGCCTCACGGTCAACGCAGTGAATGCAACCGTGTTCGAAATTAATATTATACCGCATACCATGCAACAGACTTTGTTTGGAGAGTATCAAGTCGGCAGTCGAGTCAACCTCGAAGTTGACGTTATCGCTCGATATTTAGAGCGAATGTCAACGTATACCAACTAGTAATCGCTTAAGTTTTGGTGAGCTGAGTCGGTGTTAACGCAACGAATGTAACAGTGAGATTTTTATGGCAACAGAGACAGAATTAAATAGCACAGAAGAATTAATTGCCGAAATTCGTCAGGGTAAAATGGTCGTCTTGATGGATGACGAAGACCGCGAAAACGAGGGTGACTTAGTGATGGCTGCGCAATGCATTACGCCAGAAGCGGTCAATTTTATGGCGCGTGAAGGCCGAGGTTTAATTTGCATGCCTATGAGTCGCTCGCGATGTCAGCAACTTGATATACCTTTAATGGTGGATGATAACCGCGCCGCACATAGCACTAATTTCACCGTGTCAATTGAGGCGGCTAAAGGGGTTACTACTGGCATTAGTGCTGCTGACCGAGCAAAAACGATCGAAGCGGCAGCCAACAAAAATGCCGCGCCCAGTGATATTGTTCAGCCTGGTCATATTTTTCCTTTAATGGCGCAGTTAGGGGGCGTGTTAGTCAGGGCAGGGCATACTGAGGCCAGCTGTGATTTAGCGCGATTGGCGGGCTTCGATGAATCGGCAGTGATTGTTGAAATTATTAATGATGACGGCAATATGGCGCGTCGCGAAGATCTTGATGCCTTTGCTCGCAAGCACGATCTTAAGATCGGCACTATTGCTGATTTAATTCATTATCGTCTGTTGCATGAAAAAACCATTGATTTGATTGAGCAAGGTGAAATTAATACTGATCACGGTAAATTTGATTTACATGTTTTTAAAGATAGTACGGACGGTGCAACACATATGGCGCTGGTGAAGGGGCAGCCTATCAGTGAGGAGCCTACTTTGGTTCGCGTGCATACCGGTTCAGCAGTTAGAGATATGTTTGGTGCTCAACTGAAAGCAACACCTGATTGGAATATTCAACGTTGTTTGGCGCATATTGCTGAACAGGGCTGTGGCGTGTTGGTGCTTTTGGCTGGCAGCAATGATGCCAAGAACTGGCTAGAAGATGCACAAATTGCTTTGGGCCGACGTTCTAAGCCCTCTGTGTTAGTTACCAAAGGCACCGATTCATTAACGATTGGCGTTGGCTCTCAAATATTGCGTCAACTGGGCGTGCAAAAAATGCGTCTAATGGGGCCGGATAAGCACTATAATGGTATTTCTGGTTTTGATCTTGAAGTGGTAGAGTACGTTGCCTGTGAAGCATGAAAACGCTTATTGTCAGAGTGAAAAGAATCAATTATGAAAACAGAAGCTGAAGACCCTCGATCAAAAAACTATCAGCGTAGTTTAGAGCTGCAGAAAAAAATGGATCGTTTAAATTGTGTTAGTGGTGATGCTAAAGCGCAGTCTTATCGTGTGGCGATTATCATCGGTCGTTGGCATGCCTTTATTGCAGATAATCTGCTAGAAGGTGCATTACAGACTTTAGAGACCGCAGGCATTACTGAACAGCAAATCGATATTATTTATGTGCCTGGCGCATATGAAATCCCCTTGGCAGCTAAAAGAATCGCTCAGTTAGCCCAATATAAAGCGGCAGTGACACTTGGCGCAGTGATAAAAGGCGATACGCCGCATTTTGATTTTGTTGCGGGTGAATGTGCTCGTGGTATTGCTGACGTTAGCTTAGAGTATGACCTGCCAATTGGTTTCGGTGTATTAACGGTTAATACGGTTGATCAAGCTTTAGCGCGTGCAGAAAAGGGTGAGGCAAATAAGGGCCGTGAAGCGACTCTTGCAGCTTTAGAAATGGCCGACTTACTGAGTAAACTCACGTAATGGCTAAGCCGTCACCCGAGCAAATCAAGCGTCGAGCACTGGCCAGCGAGCGACATAAAGCACGGCATTTTGCGATGCAGGGACTATATCAATGGCAGCTAAACGCCACTCAGGCGAATGAAATTTCTGCGCAGTTTAATGTTGATTTTAATATGAAAGGCACTGATCAAGACTATTTCTTGGAGTTGCTGAAAGGTGTGCAGTATTCGGTAAAAGAACTCGACTCAATTCTTTTACCGTTCACAGAGGCTAGGTCATTGAATGAATGCGACCCCGTTACCCATGCGTTATTGAGAATAGCAACTTATGAATTAAAAAACCGCATTGATGTGCCTTACAAAGTGGCTATTAATGAAGCGGTAAATTTGGCGAAAAAATTTGGGCCTGAAGACAGTCATAAATTTATTAATGGGGTGCTTGATCAGGTGGCTAAGCAACTACGCAAGGTTGAAGTGGCCGCCCAATAAGTCAGTAACGCTTTGTTTGTAATCTAATAACCGTGCGAAAAATCTTATTGATCATGGCAGCCTTATCTGAATTCGATATTATCAAGCAATATTTTTCTTTTTCTGGTCACGGTATTCAGAAGTCAGGTGGTGTATTGTTGGGTGTAGGAGATGACGCCGCTATTTTGCCTTCTTCAAAGACGCCTATAGTCATTGCCACCGATACGCTTATTGAAGGCGTTCATTTTCCAAAATATTTCCCGCCTAAACATCTTGCAAGCCGGGCCTTGGGAGTTAATATTAGCGACTTTGCCGCGATGGGTGTTATACCCACTGCAATGACCATGGCACTTTCATTGACTTCCAGTGATCCTCAATGGTTAGCAGAATTTTCAAAGTCACTCGCTCAGCAGTGCGAGTATTATGGTATTGCCCTTATCGGCGGCGACACGACAAAAAGTCCATGCCTCAGCGTGTCATTGACCTTGTTAGGTAATACCCATGATGAGGCAGGCTCTACCTTGCGGCGTAGTGCGGCGCAAGACGGTGATGATGTGTGGGTAACGGGCTCCTTGGGTAAGGGCGCAGCTGCGTTAGCCTTATTAACCGAAACGATTGCCAGTGACGAATGGCCCTGTGACTTGGCGGAAAAAGAAAATCTAAAGGAATCCTTTTATGCGCCACAACCACGACTCGATTTTGGTGTTGAGTTATTGACATTCGCAAATGCAGCGATAGATATTTCAGATGGCCTGTTAGCGGACGCCCAGCATATTGCTGAGCAGAGTCAGACGCAGTTATCAATTATGGGCGATTTGCTACCGTTACATTCTGGCCTACTTTCTCACGCTGATCCTGACAAGATAAAACAATGGGTATTAAGTGGTGGTGATGATTATGAATTACTCTTTACTGCTGCGCCACCTATGGCTGAGGCGATAATGGATTTATCAAACAAACACCAGCTGCCTTGTCATCGAATAGGCACAGTGAAAAGTGGTAGTGGCGTTAAGTTGCTTGGAAACAATTGGACGAGTTTTAAAGTTGAAGGCTACCAACATTTTTAATTTTTTATTGCAATGGTTTATCTTATGAAGATTACATGGCAGTTTTTATTCGCTCACCCAGCGCATTTCTTAGCCTTGGGCTTTGGTAGCGGTCTTAGCCCTAAGGCGCCCGGAACAGTAGGTACAATCGCTTCAATACCGATTTGGCTTTGGTTGGCCGAGCAACCACTGTTATTTCAAAGTTCTTTTTTAGCAGCAACTTTTTTTATTGGCATTTATTTTTGCGATAAAACGGGTAAAGACTTAGGTGTGCAAGATCACGGCGCGATTGTCTGGGATGAATTTGTTGGTTTTTGGCTGACGATGATGTTCGCCCCTGCCGGTTTTTTATGGCTGTTAGTCGGTTTTTGCCTGTTCCGCTTATTTGATATCTGGAAACCATGGCCTATCAATTATCTTGATAAGCATGTTCATGGTGGTTTAGGCGTAATGCTTGATGATGTATTGGCAGGTGTTTTTGCCGGCTTGCTTTTATATCTAGTCAGCATCTTCGTCACATTTTAGTGTCCACGCCATCGTCTTTTGATATGTTGCTGACGGATGCTAATCTCTTTCAAGCGCTGCTCTGAAGTTATTAATTTCGTATCACTAGGCAGGACATTTTTCAGTTCTGCTAATGGAACTAGCATAGTTTCTGCAGCGGGTAGTTGTTGTTGGTCTGGATCATCTCTAAATAAAAAACGCATGGCAAAAAAACCGTGTTGAATGCCGGTGGTGGATACCCAGCCTTCGACGCCAGGGTCATGGTGGGCGATAATATAATAACGCGAACCGTCGCTGGCAATCGGTAATTGATGGCCAGATAAGCTGCTAACATAATTTTGCTGGTCAGGGCCTTCCATCCACAAATTGTTTAATTGAAAGCCGATATAGTGCGGCTCTATGGGTGCTGTGATTTTAATGACTAAGGCCTCATCATGAGCAAAGTCAAATACACCAGAGGCATAAATTTGTTTAGCGCCAGCGACACCACCTGCTGTGAATGGCGGGGCCGGTTGATTAATACCATTGACCGGTAAGTTACGCTGACCATCTTGATTAGCATCGCGGGCGACTTCCAGTGGGAACTCCATAATTAAATTCCAAAATCGAATTTGGTTAGGCACTTCTTTAGCAATATTATTGAGCTTAGTTGTGAGTTGTTCTACAGTGATCGGGGGTTTACTAAGGCCGGCGCTATCGAGTCGAACAATGTCTAACTCTAATGGAATTTCATTTTCCCAATCCGAAAATATTTCTCGCACCGCCAGCCATTTTGCCTCTTTGACAGCCGATGTATCATTGCTTGGGCAGGCGAGTAATTTACGTGACAGTAAAAAATTTCCTTTATAGTTGGCGGGTCTTTCTGGGCCAATCAATAAATCAAATCGACCTTTTCTATCGGTTAATAAATTAAGACCGGTGATAAAGTCGAGGGTTTGACTTTTACATTGTTGCATTTCAGCCATTTCCCCTGTATGGCCAGGCACGTCACTGACGGTTTGGAAAGTCACATGCCGTGGTGCTTTTGGTCCTTTTATGCCCCGCTTAGACGTTTTCCATTCCTTGGTATTGGCAGCTTGGCCGGTGACCCGATAAAACCCCTGTCCGTCGATCGGTGCTTTTAAATACATCGCGTCCGGATTTTCGCCTGTCCACTTGCGAAGCATGTCCATTGAGCGAAAAAATTCAGGAAATAAAGGGTCGGCACGAAATTCAAATTCAATCGCGCGGTTAAGATGGGCGAATAAATACCGATAACCTTCCGCAAGCACCCTATCGCTGGCTTCAGGCGGGAAGTGCTGCGGCTTCTCAAGCGTATCTTTTGCTCTGTAAAGGCCGTCAATCAGTGTTTCCCATGCAGCGTCTAATTCTTTTGTGGTGTTATTAGATAAGGCTGATTTAGTGGGTAATTGTTCTGCTATCGCCGATGAGTTTAGGGTTATAATAGCAATGATGAGATTACTCAAGAGTACATGTTTTAACATTAACCAACTCCAAGTTGTTTGAGCGTAAGGGTCTTTTAACTATTGTTATCGATAGTCGATTTTATAAGGGTTACAGCTGTTTAATCTATTTTAAATGCGAATAAGCCGAGATAAGCATATGAAGGTTTCCTTTAACGCCGTAGCTACGTTTAGCTACATCTTAAAAGATAGCCAAGGTGTTGAGTTAGAGCGCTCAAGCCCCGATGAGCCAATTGCTTATTTGCATGGCTACCAAAACATTTTGTTTGCATTAGAGCAGGCGCTAGAGGGCTGCGAAGTAGGTGATCAGCTCGACGTTGATTTAACCGCCGAGCAGGCTTATGGTCCCCGTCAGGAAGCCAGCATTCAGCGTGTACCGATTAAGCATTTAGTCGTTAAGCCGAAAAAAATGGCGGTGGGTGCAATGGTTAAAGTGAATACTGCAGACGGTGCGAAAGACGCGACAGTGGTTAAAGTAGGCAAGTTTAATGTTGATCTCGACACCAATCACCCATTGGCCGGTCAGGCGCTCAGTTTTTCGATCGTCATCGAGTCAGTGCGCGAAGCGACGGCCGAAGAAATCGATCACGGCCATGCCCACGGTGTTGGCGGCCATCAGCATTGATTAGCCGCCATTTAATTTGGCCATATCAAAATAATCACGCCAATGAGTGATCTTACCATTAGCTAATTCAAAGATGCCCATGACTTGCAGTTCTAGCCATGCGTCATTAATGAAAAATCGATCGGTACGTTCGTTCATAATAATACCTTGACCATTATCAATTTGATGATGAACAATAAATTCAATGTCGCTGGCCATGCCAATGAAGCCTTCGATGAACGCGCGAATAGCGGCAACCCCTTCATTAGCTGGTTCCATTGGGATGTTAATATAAATTGCATCTTCGCTAAAGTGAGCCATAATACCGTCGATATCTTTTCTGCCCCAGCAATGTATAAAGTCGGTAATAATATCGCTGTTATTAGTCATAGTTATTGCTCCTGATCTTTTTTAATTAAACTAAATAATAAAATTATTGGCTGATAATCTCGGCAATGCCGCCGTTAACGGACATGGCATCGAGATTAGCTTGTCTAAGCAACTGTGCTGCCGCCGAGCTGCGAACACCGGATTGACAATAAGCAACTATTTTTTTGTTACTAGGTAGTTCATCTAACCGTTGCTTCAATTCGGTGAGTGGTACATGTAAGCCGCCTAAGTTAAATGCATCATGCTCGTTTTTATCACGAACATCTAACAGAACAACTTCTTTGTTGTGTTGGTGTTGATAAAATGCTTCAACAGTTAGGCTGTATTTGTCATTTTCATTTCTAGCTGTCTTGCACGGTGGTTGATAATCCGCTAGGGCTGAATTGAAGGAGAAGTCTTTATCACAACAGGGACAATTTTCATCGGGGCGTAATTGAATTTTCTGCATCTGCATGGTGTCGGCTTCAATCAGTAATAGCGCGTTAGCAATGCCGCTGGCTATACCGGTTAAGTATTTGATTGCCTCAGTTGCTTGAAGCGTGCCGAGTAAGCCAGGCAAGACACCGAGTACACCATGACTGTTACAGTCGGGCGCATTACTAGGCGGCTTAGGGAATACGCAACGGAAGCAGGTTTGCTCAGGCGTGAACAGGGCGCACTGGCCACTGAACTGATAGACGCTGGCGTATATCCAGCTTTTGCTGTGAGCTTTACAGACATCATTGATTAAATAACGCGTGGCAAAGTTGTCGGTGCAGTCAATCACCAAGTCGGCAGCCTGAATCAGCCGTTCAGCATTATCCACAGTTAGCCTTTCTGAGGCAGTGTTCACTTTAATATGGCTATTCAGTGCCTTCAGTCTGGTTTGAGCACAAATAGCTTTGCTAAGGCCAATATCTGCTTCCGTAAAGATCACTTGCCGTTGTAGATTACTGAGCTCAACGTGATCACCATCGACTAAGGTCAGTTGGCCAACACCCGCAGCAGCAAGATATAGACTGACTGGCGCGCCGAGGCCGCCGCAGCCAACGATGAGTACATGTGCCGATTTTAGTTTGCGCTGACCATCAACACCAATATCGCCCAGCTGGATATGCCGCGCATAACGAGAAAATTCCTGTGAATTGAAGTGGGTCATTACATTAGCCGTTGCGTCGCTTAGGCGATAATCGTGTCATTTAAATGATGCTAGCAAACAATGGCGCGATTATACACTTCACAAATGTAACGATAGACCGAAGCTGCCATTTCAAGTTCTGTTGCTAAGATGCCGCTGTACTTGGAAATACTTGATATATCAATTGATAACTCGCAGGCGAGGGCGGCAAAATCGAAGCTAGCAATACCTAGGCCTGCGAATTCCCAGTCGAGGAAAAGGATATTTTGGCCAGTTAGAGCTTGGTCCGCTAACAAAATATTGTCGCCATGAAGATCATGGTGGCAAAGATGGCGTTGTTGACCAAAATCGGTCTCATATTGTTGACACAAGGCCGACATGCGCGCATGCCTTGCGGAATCTACTGGGGTGACTGTGGTTGATTGATTGAGTGCTTGCCAGTAATGCGTTATGTGCTGAGTGTAACTAAAACAAGGTAGGTCAAGATTGACACCATGCAATTGGTTAATAGCATTGCATATCGGTATTAATAGCTCATCACTAGAGGCATCTAGCTGGTTAACTGTGTTGCCTTGAATAAATGCTGATACACGATAGCTATCATCGGGACTTTGATAATATATTGGGCTGCCAAGCCCTGTTTTTGCGAGGGCTTGCTGAATACGGTATTCCTGTTGACGGTTGATTGAAAAGATCGTCGAATCAGCGTGAATGCGAAGCACGTATTGATGTTGCGCGGTTGTTAATAAGAAGCTTTGATTGGTTTTTCCTCGGCTAAGCTCTGCTGAAACAACCGGCATTTCTGATAATGCCGGCTCTAATTGCCAGTCGCGCCATTGTGTTAGGCATTGTTCCAATGTTGGCGATAAGCTCACTATGTTAGTACTCTTGTTGCTGAGCTTGCCAGCGCTGGCGCCAATGCCAGTAACCGTAGCCAGCAATAATAATGTAGAGTGCAAACAAGGCCGAGGTAAAAAATAAGGCTTTGTTAATATATAAATACAGTGATAAGGCGTCGATAGCAATCCAGTAAAGCCAATTTTCTAAGACTTTGTTAACGACCATCCAAGTGGCAAACAAACTACTCCAGGTGGTGAGCGAGTCCAAGTAGGGGAAGGCGGCATCGGTATTATTGGTTAAGTAAGAGCCCGAGCTTAGCGTCAGTAAGGCAACAGCCAATAGTCCGTAAACGTGTGTTTGTTTCGACCAGCAATGAATCTTAACGGCGGGAATATGTCTGGCAGTGGTGGACTGTTCGCGAGCAGTTTTCCAAGTAAACCACCCATAAATAGCCATCGCCACATAAAATACGCTTAGCACTGAGTCCATGTAGAGTTGGTATTGAAAAAAGACCACGACATAAATGCCAGAACCCATTATCGCAGCAGGCCAACAAGCGCGATTCTCGCGCGTTGCTAGAATGACATAGCTAAGCGAGGCCAATACCGCGATCATTTCAGGTATCGAGTATTGGCTAAGTTCTTGCCAGATATTAACCAGTAAATCCATAATAGCTATTAATCTCGCCGGTCGCGGTTTAAATACTTGGCGACTAAGACTGCCGCCGGTTCTTCTTTAAAAACCACTTCTGTCGCCGTTTGTATGGCCTCCATCACCAGTGAAAACTCGCCAAATATCTCTGTGCTTAGGGCGTGAGTACGTACTTCTAATCCATCTACTGCATTGAGAGCGTCAATATAGGACCGAATAGTCGGCGCGTAATCATCCATTAATGGATAAAGGCTAAGTTCAGCAGTGATATTCATAATGCATACACCTAAGTCAGCTTATAAGTCATAGCGGATAGAGAGACCAATATTTCTTGGTTCACCTAATTGTGTATAGAGGTTATTGGTATAGTCATCACGTGGATCATTGCCAAAATAAAGCCCATGTATAGGGTATTTTTTATTGAGTAAATTTCTAGCCCATACAGACAATGTGATTGATTCCTTAACGGATGCTAAGCTGGCATGTAAGAGATTAACATTTTCTGAGCGGCGATTAAAATAATATGCGTACTCATAATCATCCCGACCTTCTACTTGCAATTGTGCATTTAGTGTTGGTAAAACTTGGAAATCGATGGCGATGTAATATTGATAGCTTGCTGCTCGCGGTTGATCTTTACTGTCTGTATTAATGTAACCATATTCATCAAAATCATATACTCGTAAGTTTTTTATTTTCGTATCTATAATAGACCAACTGCTTCGAATTAATAGTCGGTCATTAATTTGTTTTGAAAGTTCAAATTCAAGCCCGAGGCTGTAAGATTTTTCCGCATTATCTTGATAGCCGATAAATGCATATGAAGTAATATGATCATAAAGAAATGTCTCAAATTGTGGATTTTTTCTTTCATTATAAAATACAGTCGCTTGAAATTCGCCGCCATAAATAGTTGTCTTATTACGGACCTCTATATTTGTTAGCGTTTCACGTTCATAACGTAATCGATCAATAAGCTCGTCTTTAAAAACAGGATTTACTGCATTTATGTTTGAGCTAGCATCGGTGTTGACCCCGCTGGGTTTGCTTGCTCTCGATAGTAAAATTGATAAATCATTATCATTGCGTGTAAAGTTGATGCCAGCTTCAATAGAATATAGATCATCTGAGGACTGGCTATTTGTGCCATTGGTATCATCATAGTCATCTTCAAAATGTTCATAGCGAGCACCAAATAATAAATCAATGTTACTCGCTAATTCAGATTCCCACTGACCATAAATAGCTCTCCGTTGAGTTTTATAATCACTATTGAGCGAGGTAGGGTAGCTGCCGATTCGTTCACGGTTTAAATCTACGTTTTGATTTTGAAGGTATAACCCAACGACTAAATTATTTGCTATTATTCTGGAGTCAAAACTGTGGTCTTTTCGGTCTCTTTGATAAAGATCAAATCCGGTAAAGCTTCCATAGGCGCAAGTTATATTTTGGCAAATGTTGCTGTCAGTCCAGTCTTCATCAATACCATAGTTTAAGTTCGCATCGAGGCTTGTGAATTTACTCTCAATGGCGAAGCTGTCGTTAAATTGGAATGTATTTTGAAAGCCGACAGCATTAATCTCTTGTCGGTCATACCCAGGTTGATCACTCTGTGTTTTATAGTCTGTATTGGTCAGTGAGAACGCATCGTAGCCATTGTCTGTATCAATGTGAAGTAGCGTTAAATTGAATTGATTTTTTTTACTGGTTTGCCACAAGATATTGGTTTTGACTTGTAACTCATTAAACTGGCCGGTGTCATCCCGATCGAGAAATTCATTAGTGATATAACCATCACTTGTGTATTTTTGGATAGCGGTTCGGGCAGTCAAAGAGTCATTGATTGCTGAACCATATGCGAGCCCAATTTGGTGGCTGTTATACCTTCCAAAGCCTGCGGCTAAATAATTATTATTCCCGCCAGTATTTGAGATAATATTAATCGCTCCCGCTGATGCAGCAGCACCTAGGCGGGTTCCTTGCGGACCTCTCAATATTTCGAGCTGCTGAATGTCGAATAGAAGGCCGCTTCCAAATAGTCCATTAAGCTCAATGCCATCGACAGTCAGCCCAACTGAAGGATAAGCCTTCGGGTCTACAAATTGCTCCAGATCACCAATGCCGCGGATTTGAATAAAGCGGCCTCTTGAGGCGCCGCCAGAAAAGTTTGTATTGGGTGAAATCGCAAGCAGTTGGTCTAAATGCTGCGCATTAATCGAGTTGACTTGATCATTATCAATAAGACTCAGGCTACCAATAAACTCTGAGGCATTTTTTTTATTTAACGAAGAGTAAACAACAATTTCTTCGAGCGGGCTGCTGGCATAGCTACTTGCAGATATTACACTCAGACAACAGGCAGAAAAAAAATGCAGTAAAGCTTTAATTTTTTGGGTTAATTTTTTAAAAAACATGCGAGTCTCCATAACAAAAATGAAAACCCGGTTATCGAACGTTGGAAGGCCTTGGCGTAAACGCTAAGTGTAAACTCCTATTCCTACGCCGGTACTAACCGGATCAGGTTCAAGGGTTTACCAGCTTCTACAAGCTTATGGCATCTCAGGCTTTAATTAAAAAATTAAAGCCACCCCTCAGGATTCCTCATTATTGTAACTATAGATCGGTTTAATAACCAGTCTCGATCAAATGTGAATAATGAATGATCCAATCAATGGGCCGTTTCACGGGTTCATTTTTTATTTTAAGATAGAACGTGTAATTTTATACGAGGAGATATATGGCCATGAGTAAACCGACGTTACTTTTTTTATGCACCGGTAATGCTTGCCGCAGTCAAATGGCTGAGGGTCTGTGTCGCCATTTTCGCAGTGAGCAGATTGACTGTTATTCGGCTGGCATTGAGCGTCATGGTTTAAATCTCTTGGCAGTAGAAGCTATGGCAGAACTCGGTATTGATATTAGTCAGCACCGCAGTAAACGCTTGGATGAATTGTCCCAGCAATCTTTTGATATTGTGGTCACAGTGTGCGGCCATGCCGACGAGCATTGCCCCGTATTTATTGGCGATACTAAGCGAATTCATCGAGGCTTTGATGATCCCCCAAAGTTGGCTGTTGATGCGGCGAATCACGAAAAAGCAATGCTGCATTACCGGCGGGTGCGCGATGAAATCAAAGACTATATAATGACTTTACCAGAGAGCTTGGCGTAGAGCTAAGTCCCATCGATAAACTGATACGGTCTGCGAGTGCCATGATAAAAAAAATATTGCTGGGCTTTTTCATCTTATTACTTTTGCTAGGTATTGGGATGGCCGTCAAAAATCCGAGTGCCACTGTGGCTGCCTGGCAGCTATTAAGTAATGCTAGCCATTTTCAACGTGATTTGCCCAGCGATGAAGTATTGCCGCAATTAAAAACTGCCAGAGGATTCACCGTCGAACTTTATGCCGAAGGACTTGACCGGCCAAGAATGATGCATCTCACGTCTGTCGGCGACCTGATTGTGAGCGACATTGGCAGTGATTCAATTTTACTCTTAACTGACAATAATAATGATGGTCGCATTGACAGCAGAAAAACCCTGCTAGCTGAACGGCATAATCCGCATGGACTGGTGTTGCATGACGGCTGGCTGTATTTTGCAGAGCCCGATAGTATTAGTCGCGTGCAGTTTGATGATGTCAATCTAGCTGTGATAGGCGAGATTGAAACACTCATTGATAACTTACCTTATGAGGGATTTCATCCGCTGAAAACTTTAGCCATTGCTGAAGATCAGCGCTTAGTTTTCAATGTCGGTTCACCCTGTAATAATTGCCTGCCTGACGATGAGCGATATTCAACGATGATGCGTATTGAACTCGATGGTTCGAATCCGACCATTATCGCCAAGGGTCTGCGCAATAGTGTTGGTTTTGATTGGGCGCCATGGTCTGGGCAACTGTTTGCGACGGAGAACGGTCGTGATATGTTGGGGGATAACTTCCCGCCCGATGAGTTAAATCTTATTGACGAGGGCGGTTTTTATGGTTGGCCTTACTATCATGGCGATAATCAACCTGATCCGGCTATGGGGCAAGACCGGCCCGATTTGTTAGCCATTACTCGGCCACCTGCGTTTCAGTTTAGGCCACATAATGCACCTTTAGGGCTGCATTTTTTGCACACCACTGATCCATTGCCGGCTATATATCAGCGCAGTGCTGTCGTAGCATTGCACGGTTCTTGGAATCGCTCTAGCCTTGATGGCTATAAGGTGACGTCATTACACTGGGCCGAGGATGGCAATATCCACTCGCGTGACTTTTTATCGGGTTTCTTGGCCGATCAAACCGTACTGGGTCGTCCTGTGGGGGTGATCCAAGATCAGCAAGGCAGCGTTTATGTTAGTGACGATTTGGGCGGTAGAATTTACCGCGTGCGACCTAAGTAAGCCTTTGAGAGGCGCATTTACAGTCAGTTTTCCCTGTCGCTGTTTATATTAGACGGATTTAGCGACTCTAAGTGAGTCGCAAATTTCCCTCAGCATGTTAGAATTCCCGCCCTAAAATTACTATTGCCTGATTAGGAGTTCTGTATTGAGCGTTAATTTTGTCGAAGCCTGCAAACTACCCACCCAGTGGGGTGAGTTTCAAATGCATGGCTTTTATGATAAGGCAACAGGTAAAGAGCATATAGCATTGACAATGGGTGATATATCATCGCCTGAGCCCGTGTTAGCCCGTGTTCATTCAGAATGTTTAACCGGTGAT
>DDDX01000102.1:0-331 GCA_002339085.1 Cellvibrionales bacterium UBA1969 | reverse complement strand
TTCAGAATGTTTAACCGGTGATGCCTTGTTTAGCTTACGCTGCGATTGTGGTGCTCAGTTGGAGTATGGCCTGGCGGCAATTGCTAAGGCTGGCCGAGGCGTATTGCTGTATCTCAAACAAGAGGGACGAGGGATAGGCTTACTGAATAAGGTCAAGGCTTATCAATTACAAGACGATGGTGCCGACACCGTAGAAGCCAATGAATCATTAGGTTTTGGTGCTGATTTGCGTGACTATAGTATTTGTCAGTCGATGCTAGTGCATCTGTCGGTGAGTCAATTGCGACTGTTGACAAATAACCCTAAAAAAGTGGCTGCGTTAACTGAGCTG
>DDDX01000005.1 GCA_002339085.1 Cellvibrionales bacterium UBA1969 | reverse complement strand
GTGCATTGGTGGTGGTATGGGTGCAGCAGGCTTATTTGAAGTCGCTTAAACTTAGAGTTTAATTGTTCTATACTTAAAAGGTCGGCCTATGCCGGCCTTTTTGTTAGGTTCTTAGCCGTTTATTTTGGGGGTTACCGCTGTGGCGAAGATAATAGGAGCAATCATTGGTTTTTGGTTGTTCGGAGGATTGTTTGGTGCCATATTGGGCTATTTTGTTGCTGGTTTTTTTAACAGCGGTTTGCAAGCTAATTTGCGAAATGGCTATGATCTTCATAGCCAGAGCGGTGATATTTTCTTTACCACCGTTTTCTCACTCATGGGGCATATAGCAAAAGCCGACGGTAAAGTTAGCCAAGATGAAATTGATCAGGCTGAGATTATGATGAGCAAGCTGGGTGTCAGTGGCGCTAAGCGGCAACAGGCCATTGAGTATTTTAAGCACGGCACATCCGCTGATTTTGATATGACAGCACTGTTATCAACATTCTCTACTGCGGTTCGATTCAGAGCGGACTTGAAGCAAAATTTATTAATGTTTCTAGTTGAAATGGCGATTGCTGATGATGAATTTCACGCCAGTGAGGAAGCGATTTTACGCCGAGTTGCGCGATCGATAGGTATTGAAATGCGTAGTTTTGAGCGTATGGTTGAGATGCTCAAAGCACAACGTAGTTTTGCTGGCGGTCAATCGGCCAGCGGAATTGACGATTTAACGACAGCTTATAAGGCTATGGGCGTCGATTCATCCATCAGTGATAAAGAGCTTAAGCGCGCCTACCGTAAGTTAATGAGCCAACATCATCCCGATAAAATGATAGCAAAGGGTGTGCCTGCTGATATGGTGGCGATGGCAACTGAAAAAACACAAGAGATTCAGGCGGCTTATGATTTAATAGAGCGGTCGAGAAAGTAAAGTAGCGCTCTTGTTTGTGGACTGTTTAAAGTAAGGCCATCAATTGCCAATAGCTGGCATTAAGCTGCTCTCCCCAAATTAAAGCTAACCAACTGGCTGCAGCGAGATAGGGCCCAAACGGGATAGGTTTATTTTTGTCTTGGCGTTTTAAAATAATTAAGCTTATACCAACCACTGCGCCAACTAGTGATGATAATAAAATAATTAAAGGCAGCAATTGCCAGCCAAGCCATGCGCCTATGGCGGAAAGCAATTTGAAGTCGCCATAGCCCATGCCATCTTTACCGGTAGCCAGCTTAAATAACCAAAAGACACTCCATAGTGATAGATAGCCAAAGACAGCGCCCCATAAAGCACTTTCTAGTGTCGTGAGGCCGCCAAAGTAATTAACTATTAAGCCTAGCCAGATTAGCGGTAAGGTAATTGAATCAGGCAATAAGTACGTGTCGTAGTCGATGCCTGTCAAAGCGATCAAACACCAGCTGAAAATTAAAGCGGCTAATACGAGAGCAATAGACGGCATAAAATGCCAAGCAACGATACCGCTGATGATAGCGGTTAGTAGCTCTACGCAAGGGTAGCGATAAGAGATAGAGGTATTGCAGTTTGCACATCTGCCTTTAAGCATTAAAAAACTGACTACTGGAATATTTTGCCAAGGTTTGATTTTACTCATGCAAGCTGGGCAGTGAGAGCTTGGGAAGGATAGATTAAATGGCGCAGACTCGTTAGCTGGTTCAACTTCATTCCCCTCAGCGTTTTCAATAGCTAATTGCCACTCTCTTTCGAGCATAATCGGTAGTCGATAAATCACTACGTTTAAAAAGCTCCCAACAATTAAACCTAATAGCGCGAAGCAGAAAATAAAAAACTCTGCATAATGAGCTGTCAATTCAGTTAAGGCCTGCATGAACGGTTCTACTTATATTATTGGAATCGCATCGATAGATCGATAGCTTTTACATGTTTAGTTAGTGCGCCTATCGAAATATAATCGACGCCGGTTTCAGCGAGTGATACGAGGTTTTCAGTACTAACATTACCTGAGGCTTCAAGTTTTGCACGACCATTATTTGTTTTCACCGCCAAGCACAGATCAGCAATAGAAAAATTATCTAACATGACAATATCAGCTTTATGCTCGAGCGCTAAGCTCAATTCTTCAAGTGATTCAACTTCAATTTCTATTGGTAACTCAGGATGATTCTTGCGCGCTTGATCGATAGCTTTGCTAATCGAGCCGCAAGCGGCAATATGATTTTCTTTGATAAGAAAAGCATCGTATAAGCCAACCCGATGGTTGTAACAGCCACCACAGCTAACAGCATACTTTTGAGCGGTTCGTAAGCCAGGAATGGTTTTTCTGGTATCCAATAACTTCACGCCACTGTGCTCAACTAATTCAGCGTACTGCTTGCATAGGGTGGCAGTGCCTGACAGTAGCTGTAAGAAATTGAGGGCAGTACGTTCCCCTGTCAGCAGCTGTCTTGCCGAGCCTTCAGCGGTAAATAGGGTTTGGTTAGCAGTGACGCTATCGCCGTCGTTTACCAACCAATGAATAGCGAGTTCAGGATCTAATTGTCTATAGGTTTCATTGACCCATTCAATACCTGCAATGATGGCTGGTTCGCGGGTAATCACCGTTGCTTGGTAACGCTCATGTTCACCAACCAGTTGGGCGGTAATATCACCCGTGCCGATATCTTCCAGTAATGCAGTTTTTACAGAATGCCTGGTATCGTCTAAGAGTCGGTTTTTATCGAGCATAATTATATCTTTCAGTGGATGATGGGTAGGCACGCTTGCTCTGAATGCGCTGGTCAACTGTTATATCATAATGATTAATAGCAATGATTGCTAGCGATGTTGATCACTGTGCAGGCAGGATGAGTATGTGTTATTGAGTGCTGTATGGCCTTATTGCCGAAGTATTAACTGACCGTTACGCTGACTAAATTCAATTTGTGAGAGGGCGCTCATACCCAGCAATATTTTACCCATGCCATTCATTCCTGGGTTGATCTCTGCATCGACATTAGTTAGTTTGATTTCGCCCAGTTCAAGCAATGCAATTGTGGTCTGATACGTTTCGACAGGGCCATTCGCTGTATAAGAAATACCTCTTTTACCAGGTTGAAGTTGCAATGAACGTGCTATATCGGCAGGTATGGCGACTCTCGTCGCGCCAGTATCGATAATTAAAATGGTCTTTATCCCATTAATTTTGCCAGTCATGACGAAATGCTGTTGACGATTAGCATTCAATACTAAGCTCGCTCTGCCATCTTGAACCAGCATTTCGGGAACTTGATTAGGGTTGTTATGAGACGCAAGTTTATCTTGGAAATAAAGGCCAAGCATGGCCAGTAGTAATAGCCAGGCAATTACACTCATGGCTAGGCCTATCGAGCTAGCTTGTTGATCGCTCTTATTCGGTTCGTTGTTCATGACCTATTATTCATGCCTGAGGATTAATAAGTACGAATGTAAAAAACACCCATATTGCACTTATTTTGACCAAAGTACGCAAATACTGCTGTTTCATGCTAGAAAAGAGCGTTTGCTGTTAGTGATTCGATTGTTCTGACATTATGAAAGCAATTATTTTGCTTTTCTACTGTTTTCGTTGCTCGCCCATCACGCTATGATCAGTATTGTGTCATTTAGTTGGCAGCATTGCCCGAAATAGTCAAGATTAGTCAGGCATTACTTGGGTTAACAATGATTAAAAAAGCATTGATTGGAAAAATATCGAAATGACTGATTCTCAGCAACAGTCGGTTACCTCGTTATCCGTAGCGGCAGGATTTTGTTTAATTGATGGTTGGCTTGAAAGTGTTAAACAATTAGCCTCTCCTAATTATGACCAGCGACCGTCAGGTTCTATCATTGATTTATTGGTTGTTCATTGCATTGCTTTACCGCCAAAGCAGTTTGGCGGTAAAGGTATAGAGCAGTTGTTTATGAATCAATTAGACCCTAATGAGCATCTTTATTATCGAGGTATTGCGGATCTCAAAGTTTCGGCGCATGCACTAATTCGCAGAACAGGCGAGATCATCCAATTTGTTAATTTTGATCAGCGTGCTTGGCATGCAGGTCAGTCTTGCTACCAAGGCCGCAATCGCTGTAACGATTTTAGTATCGGTATTGAACTAGAAGGGACCGATCAAGACCCCTTTGAAATGATTCAATATCAGGCCTTGGTCGCAATTAGTGCTAAGCTTATTGCGCATTACCCAGCCCTAACAGCAGATCGAATTGTGGGTCATGACACGATAGCCGCTGGCAGGAAGACAGATCCAGGTCAAGGGTTTGATTGGCCTTTTTTTCAAGCGGAGTTAGCAACAGTTTTTGATCAAGGCAGCAGCTAAGTCGCGGATAGACTTAATTTTTGGTTGAGGAGCGCTATGTACCTATTAACACTTATTTTGACATGGTTGGTGATTCAAGTTTGGGGTGGTATTACTGTGCTTCAACGTGATGACCTTCAGCGATCCTGGCATCACTATTTTTTAAGTTTGATTCCCACTACCGTGAACTCGACGGTAGTGAATCTACTTACCTTACTATTACCGATTACCGTGGTGGCTTTTTTTATCGCTGTGCTAGGGGATAGTTTAGCGAGCATACCGGCCTTTTTACTGAATATGATTATTCTTCTTTTTGCCATTGGCAGGGGAGACGCGATCAGTCGATCACAGGCTTTTCGTTTTTTGATTACTGATGAAAAGGCATCGGTAGCGGCGGCGGCACAGCGTTATTATGGTTTGGATGAGCAAGCTGAGCATTTGACAGGGCAGCTCTATCAATGTATGGCTTATCAGCTCTATGAGCGATGGTTTGCGGTCATTTTTTGGTTCCTAATATTAGGCGCTCCAGGGGCTTTACTCTATAGGATGTGCCATAACTGCATCGATTCTCACGCAGTGGCGGTGAGCCAGTCATCACTTGAAGCGTCTATTAATAGTGGTTCCGATTCGCAAGAGACTCAAGTAGATTCGACATCACTGGGAAGAGACGCCAGCCTTATTGTCAGCATCATGGATTGGCTGCCAGCCCGAATATGGGTGTTATTACTTGGCGCAGTCAGTTATTTTGGTACCAGCTTAGAATTACTCAGCGCTCGGCTATTTGACCGGATCACGGCCGGCGGTTTATTTACCGAGTTTTTTCTTGCCTTGCCAGTCACCGGCCAGCGTCTTGATGATGAGGTGAGTCAATCTGTTAGCAAAAGTATTCAAAAGCAAGCTGAAAAAATTGAAACGATTAGTCAGCATGCAATGCTTGTTTCCTTAGGCGTATTGATTGTGTTCTTACTATTGATGTGATTGGAGATTTTCGCTGAAAATTGATTTATTGAGTATTTGAAAGTGGTTTTATAAGGAATAAAAAATGGAAAATCTTTTTACCCTATTGTTTTTTTTGTTTGTCACTTTAGCGTTATTGGTTTTTATTTTAGGGCGTTTTGCTAAGCCCATGTCTGGCGATCAAACGGCCAGTTTTTCTCGATGGATTATCCCTTTGTTGTTTTTATTGTTAGTGATACAAATTATTCGCCATTACTTTTTTTAATAGAATCTAGCGCGATATGCTGCATAGGCCGTTAATAAAAAAGGATTATATCTGCTTGAAAGATTTACGCCCTCAACCGGTCATAACATTATTTCTTACTCGTTGCTCACAGATTGATGAGGCTGATTTAACGGCTTATAGGGCCATTCTTAGTAAGGCTGAGTTAGACCGTAACCAACGATTTCGGTTTGTTAAAGATCGTCATCGCGATCTTATCAGTCGGGCACTGTTGCGAACCGAGTTGGGTAAGGTGGTATCTTTGCCGCCTGATGCCATTGAGTTAGAACGAGGCACGCATGGCAAGCCGCAATTGTCTTCCTCGATGCAGTCGAGGGCTGAGCAGCTTACATTTAATGTGAGTCATGCCGGCGATTGGGTCATATTGGCTCTTTCATCAGAGCCTGTCGGTATCGATATTGAATATACTCCAAGAAATAATGATGTCATGGCTGTTGCTGATCGTTATTTTTACGGCGCCGAACTCAAAGAACTACAGGCGTTTAGCCCTAGCGAGCAGCGAGAACGCTTTTTTGATTATTGGACCTTAAAAGAGGCTTATATAAAAGCGCGAGGTGAGGGGATTAGCTTAGGTTTAGCAAACTTTGGTTTTTCTATCACATCAGAAAATGCCATTCGCATCAGCATGAGGCCATGCCTTAATGATTTTCCGGATGATTGGCAGTTTTGGTCGCTAACCCCAGAGAATGACTATCGTCTGGCATTGGCATTAAAAAGCAGCTCTCGGGCCCAGCTCGCTTGTTATGAGAGTGTTCCACTTCGCTATAAAGCGAACCTAGATTGGCGGGTAAAC
>DDDX01000010.1 GCA_002339085.1 Cellvibrionales bacterium UBA1969 | reverse complement strand
TTCAACAAAATCAGAACCTGAAATCGAAAAGAACGGGACTTTTGCTTCGCCGGCAATGGCTTTCGCCAATAAGGTTTTACCCGTACCAGGTTGTCCCACCATCAGCACGCCGCGGGGAATACGACCACCTAACTTTTGAAATTTACTGGGGTCGCGTAAAAAGTCGACCAACTCTTTCACTTCTTCTTTGGCTTCATCACAGCCGGCGACATCGGCAAAGGTCGTTTTTATTTGATCTTCGCCTAACAGTTTAGCTTTGCTTTTACCAAAGGCCATGGGGCCTCCACGGCCACCAGCGCCACCTTGCATTTGACGCATGAAAAACATGAACACAGCAATCACAATTAAAATGGGGAAACAGGCCACCAGTAATTGACGCAACAAACTTTGTTGCTCAGGTTCACGGCCAATGATTTCTACATTGTGCTCTAACAGATCATCAATTAACTTGGGATCTTCCATGTAAGGGCGTACGGTTTTAAACTCACTGCCGTCCATTCGCTCGCCGTAAATAGTGAAGCCCTCAGTTTCTACACGACGAATCTGGCTCGTTTGCACCTCACTGATAAATTGCGAGTAATCTAAATTTTCAGCTTCTTGTGGGGCATTAATATTTTGAAATACCGTCATCAACACAGCAGCGATCACCACCCAAAGCAATAAATTTTTCACTAAGTCATTCATGAATTTTCCTCATTCAATCGTCCGATTCGACAGGACCGAGAAGACTGCTTCCCTGCGGGGTCGCTAACGTTATAAATCGATCAAAAGGCAAGCTCTAGCCTACACCAAATCAACAAAACTGCCAATAATAGGCTGTGACCAGCCACAAGATAAACCGCGGCAATTATCGATTAATTCGCGGTCATTAACTGTTTATACGCTTTTGCAACCAAATAGACTTCTCTTGATCGCGGTCGCGAAGCGGCCGGCTTTCGGGTCACCACTTTGGCAAAACAGGGGCGCATTTCAGCCAATAACTGCTCAAAACCCTCGCCTTGAAAAACCTTAAAAATGATGCTGCCACCGGGTTTTAATGCCTGTTTAGCCATATCGAGGGCTAATTCAGCCAAATACATACCTTTAGGCTGATCAATCGCCGTTACACCACTAATGTTGGGGGCCATATCTGAAATTACAAGGTCTGCCTCATCAGGTCCGATTAAGTCCATTAACTGGTTAAATACCACCTCTTCGGTGAAATCGCCCTGAATAAACTCGACACCGGCCAAACTGTCCATCATGAGAATATCAGAGGCAATCACTCGGCCTTTTCGACCCACTTCCTTGCGAGCATATTCAGACCAACCGCCCGGCGCCGAACCCAAATCAACCACAGTCATACCGGGCTTGATAAGCCGGTCTTTGGCCTGAATCTCCATTAACTTAAAAGCGGCTCGCGAGCGCAAACCCAAGCGCTGAGCTTCTTTGACATAATAATCATCAAAATGTTCGCGCAGCCATTTACCACTGCTTTTTGATCGACTCTTGGCCATTCGAGGGTTCCATTCGGGCGGTAAAAAGTAAAGGGACATTTTAGCAGTTGGGCGTTGCTCTGTGCCAGCCAATCGAGACTCAATTAGTCTGGGGTTTTGGTACAATCCGCGCTAGAATAGTGCCCTTACTGCACGGCTAGCCGTGTATTCGATTTTTACTGACAAAGACCGCCTAATGCCCAGCAAAAACACCTCTGCTTTACACAATAAAACAGCCTCGCTCACTGCTGAGCGGAAAAAATACCTGCGTCAATTGGGCCATGAATTAAAGCCGGTCGTTACCATTGCAGGTAAAGGCTTATCTGAAAACGTGCTGAAAGAGCTTAATCGCGCCCTAGATGATCATGAATTGATAAAAATTAAACTGCAGGTAGAAGACAAAGCTGCGACTCTCGCACAACTGTCTGAACAGACCGGAGCGACAGTAGTTCAAGCCATTGGCCACATGGCACTAATAATACGACCTGCGGCCCAACCGAACCCTAAATTATCGAATTTACTCGACCACTGAAGAATACCAATTTATTCAGACAATGCGATAATATTAATTTCAGTAAACCTTATTGGGCCTGATAGTGGTGTTAATGAGAAGCTGGTAGCTTCCTCACTCCCCCAACCTGAAGCTCCCTCAACCACACTGGTTTCATCAATTTCACGAGCACCACTCCCGTTGCGCCCATTAAATGTATAAGTATTTCCATTGATGATTAAATTTGCCTCATCAGTTTCAACATTAAAAGCAGGAAAGCCTGGCACAGAAAACTTAATATCTTTAAAAGGAATAGCTGTGCCAGAATTATTGGTCAAAGCAAAATTGACCTGTTCACCAACATTTATCTTCCAATCGTTATTACCTGAATTAGGTAAATCTGGCGTTTTTACACCAAGACCATAGATCTTTTGTTTTGATAATTTACCCGCCTCACCACTAGTCAAGACCTCCGAAGTCACTGTGAGAGTAAAATCGCCATCAATAAAAGTTAAAATATTTTGGCCAAATTGATTAACGGTTGGAATAAAATTAAAAATCAATGGAGTTTCAATGTATTGAACAGGGTTTTGAGGTGATGGATCTACATCATTTGCGTCGCCGTCATTGTCTGAATCAGGACTCCCGTAAAGCGGGGCGACCCAATTCACATCATCTATCCAAGTTGATATATCGCCCAACTCACCATCCATAGTAGCTTTGATCAACTGACCGCTTAAGCGCGTAGCAAGATACGATGAACTGGCGTTATCAAGATCGGTTGCTACCGCCACTTCGACCTCACTGAAAATAGCCGCATCATTATTAATACCATTATCAACAAAATCGCTGAATAACGTCTGCACAACGGTAGCCGCATCTTCATTGGTGTTAATTGCAACCGTCTCTACAACAACTGCCAACGTTTCTAATGCCGCACGATAAGCTGCGGCAGCCGATTGCGCTTCCGCTGTTGCGGTGCTTTCATCAAATACTGGTGAGGTGCTGAATAGGTTCACATTTTCAAGCAAACCAAAACCATAGACTGCTTGTACCGCACTGGCCGCCACTTCGCGATTATTTTGAACAGTAATGATACTTTTACTAAAAATAGGCCCGCCTGAAGCAAAAGCATTCGCGGGAATATCGATCGTAGCATCAGCATTCGCATCAGGCTCAACATAAGATAATGATACGCCGTTTTGAGGAAAGTCTTTGACAGTTAATTGATTATTGCTGACAACGTATTGAACTCTCCAATCTCCTGCCTCTGACTGCAATGCATTACCCACGTCATCGGCCGTATTTCCCTCAGTGGTTGTGTAAGTCAATTCTGCTTCACCAAGCTTTATCGTCCACACCTGACCGCTAGCTAGCACCGCATCAGCAAGAGTAAAATGATACTGATTAAGATCGGAATAACGTGACACGGCTGGGCTTAACGCCACTGCCCTATCCACCGCCAAGGTTGTCAATGCGCTCGCATAAAAGCGCAATTGCTCACCAGTATATTCACTTTCTTTAATAATTGTTCTAACCGTGTCAATCACTGGTATATCATTGGTGGTGAGGTCAATGGTATCAGCATTAGTACTAACCTCTAATAAGAAGGGACCATTAGAGTCAGTGCTCAATACCAGGTCAGAGACAAACCCCAAGTCGTCAGAGCGGCCAGTAGCGACCGCTGCTAAGCCATCAGTTTTAGGTATAAGCATTACACCCGAATAAGGGTTAACTGAAGTGTCTAAATAATCTTGTAATTTATATAGCGCAATGTCTGCATTCGCTAATGGGCCATCAACCCCCATAACGTCAATCGTGGAATCAACCGCCTCGCCCTCAGAACTATCGATACCATGACCACAACCCAAAATAGCAGAAATATACAGTCCCACTAAAAGCCATTGTGGTAAGTTTTTCAATAAGATAAGACGTCCTTTACTGTCAAGTTGTTTAGGCATTTTGGCCCTCAATTTATTAAGTTTATTAGGGCATATTCTGTAACAATATAGCGTATGGCTTCAAGCGTAAGCACGCTTAGAGCCGTAACCGCGAGTATCAAAAGTTACCATTGATACAGTTTGATACAAATCTTAGAGGTATGGCAATTAAAATTTCCATAATCATTTTGAAGGGTAAAAAAAAACTGGCAAAAACACTGAGTTAGCATCATTAAGTGAGTGTTTTGAAGTGTAATAAAAAGAGCTAGGCAAGATGTTCGACCGTATCAATTTCGTATTCTACGTCACCGCTTGGGGTCTTGACCACCACCGTCTCGCCCACTTCCTTACCAACCAAAGCGCGAGCTAGCGGCGAAGTAACGGAAATTTTTTCCTGTTTAACATCGGCTTCATCTTCACCAACGATCTGATAACTAACCGCTTCATCTGTTTCTAAGTTAATGATGGTCACGGTTGCGCCGAAAATGACTTTATCTGAGACGAGAATTGAGGTGATATCAATCACAACGGATTCAGCCAATTTACCTTCAATTTCTTGAATCCTGCCCTCACAAAAACCCTGCTGCTCACGCGCCGCATGGTATTCAGCATTCTCTTTTAGATCGCCGTGTTCGCGTGCTTCTGCAATCGCCTTAACAATAGCCGGTCGCTGAACCCGTTTGAGTTGATCTAGTTCAGCTTTTAATGCCGCCTCACCGGCGACCGTCATAGGAACTCGATTCATAATAGCGCTCTCGCCAATGATATAATGATCATAATACGCTTATATTAGGTAAGGTTTAAGCTTGATGCAAATCTTGCAGGCGATTGACCGCAATGTCGCCGTCAATGTTTAACGCCATACAAAGTGCGCTTGCCCCAGCTAAGGTAGTGGTATAATAGACCTTTTTTTGCAGTGCTGAGCGACGAATCGTGGCGGAGTCCGCGATCGCTTTACGGCCTTCAGTGGTATTGATAATCAAATCTATGTCACCATTTTTAATCGCATCGACAACATGCGGGCGCCCTTCTTGTACTTTATTAATTAGCTTAGCAGAAATACCACCAGCCGCCAGCGCCTGCTGAGTACCCTTAGTAGCCAAAAGTGTAAAACCCAATTCAAGTAAATCATTGGCCACTTGCAACAAGCCTGACTTATCGACATCTCGCACACTTAAAAAGGCTGTACCGTCTTTAGGCAAGATCTCACCCGCCCCTAACTGCGCCTTAGCAAAAGCTTCACCAAAGGTTAATCCTGAGCCCATAACTTCGCCCGTAGATTTCATTTCTGGTCCTAAGATCGGGTCAACGCCTTGGAATTTAGCAAACGGAAATACCGCTTCTTTGACACTTGAAAAGCTAGGGATACGCTCACAATTAAAGTCTTGAGCGGCTAAGCTAGTGCCGGCCATGCAGCGAGCAGCTACCTTCGCCAATGAAATACCAATACATTTCGAGACAAATGGCACGGTTCGAGAGGCACGAGGATTCACCTCGATCACATATATTTTATCGTCTTGAATTGCTAGCTGCACATTCATCAAGCCAATCACTTTGAGCTCTTTAGCCATGGCCTTCACCATAGTACGCATCTCAGCTTGATGTTGTTCAGATAAACTGTACGGTGGTAATGCGCAAGCAGAATCACCAGAATGTACGCCCGCCTGCTCAATATGTTGCATCACAGCACCAATCACCACCACATCGCCATCACTGACAGCATCGAGATCAACCTCTATCGCTGCATTAAGAAAGTGATCAAGCAATACGGGGCTTTCATTCGAAACCTGTACCGCTTCATTCATATAGCGCATCAATTCATCTTGGCTGTAAACGATCTCCATAGCTCTACCGCCCAATACATAAGACGGTCTCACAACCAAGGGATAGCCAATTTCATTAGCGGCATCAATCGCTGCCTCAGCCGAGCGAACCGTTCGGTTGGGTGGCTGTAATAAATCAAGCTTCTCGATCATCTGTTGAAATCGTTCGCGGTCCTCTGCCTTATCGATCGCATCGGGTGAAGTGCCCATAATGGGGACACCTGCGGCCTCTAAAGCACGGGCAAGTTTCAGTGGCGTCTGGCCACCAAATTGTACAATCACACCCTTAGGCTTTTCTATATCAACTATCGCCAATACATCTTCTAGGGTTACTGGCTCAAAATAGAGTCGATCAGAAGTGTCGTAATCGGTCGAAACAGTTTCAGGATTACAATTCACCATAATCGTTTCGTAGCCGTCTTCACGCATTGCCAATGCAGCATGCACACAGCAGTAATCAAACTCGATACCTTGACCGATGCGATTTGGACCACCGCCTAACACCATTATCTTATCGCGACTGGAAGGCTCCGCTTCGCAAAAGGGCTCATAAGTGGAGTACATATAAGCGGTAGCGCTTGCAAATTCCGCCGCGCAGGTATCGACACGCTTATAACTGGGTTTAACATTCAATGCTATACGCGCGTTACGGAGATCCGCCTCAGTACAGCCCAGCAGGCCCGCCAGTCGTTGATCGGCAAACCCTTTTCGCTTTAAGGCCAACATGGTTTTCGCATCAATATCCGCTAATAACTGGCACGCGACCCGCGCTTCGGTGTTAACGATATCTTCAATTTGCACTAAGAACCAAGGATCAATGGCCGATGCTTGGTAAATCTCTTCTAAGCTAAAACCTGCACGAAAAGCGTCAGCGACATACCAGACTCGATCAGGACCGGGCGTTTTTAATTGCGCACTAATGTCTGTACGGACATCTGCATGAGCAAAATCAGCAATCGGATCAAAGCCAGCAACACCCACTTCTAAACCTCTTAAGGCCTTCTGTATTGACTCTTGAAAGGTGCGACCGATTGCCATCACTTCGCCGACCGACTTCATTTGCGTACTTAAAACCGGTTCCGCAGCAGCGAACTTTTCAAAAGTGAAACGTGGAATCTTAGTCACCACATAATCGATCGCCGGTTCAAACGAAGCCGGTGTTGCGCCGCCAGTAATATCGTTTTGCAATTCATCTAAGGTATAGCCAATCGCCAACTTAGCCGCAATTTTAGCGATAGGAAAACCGGTCGCTTTCGAAGCTAATGCCGAGGAGCGACTGACGCGCGGATTCATTTCAATAATGACCATGCGGCCGGTTTTTGGACAAATACCAAACTGCACATTCGAGCCACCCGTTTCAACACCAATTTCACGTAACACTGCCAGTGAGGCATTTCGCATAATTTGGTATTCTTTATCGGTGAGCGTCTGAGCTGGGGCAACCGTGATCGAGTCGCCGGTGTGCACGCCCATGGCATCAAAGTTTTCAATGGAGCAAATAATGATACA
>DDDX01000078.1 GCA_002339085.1 Cellvibrionales bacterium UBA1969 | reverse complement strand
TTAAAGTATGGATCTTCAAAGGTGAAGTGCTTGATACACCTGCTGTAGCTGAGCAATCAGCCGGCACTAACTAACAGAATTTATGATAAGAGTTAAGACTGATGTTACAACCTAAACGTACAAAGTTCCGCAAGGTTCAAAAGGGCCGCAACCGCGGCCTTGCACATCGCGGCAGTAAGGTGAGTTTTGGCGAGTTTGGCTTGAAGTCGACTGGTCGTGGCAGAATCACTGCTAGACAGATAGAGGCGGCGCGTAGAGCGATGACTCGCCATATTAAGCGTGGCGGTAAAATTTGGATTCGTGTCTTTCCTGATAAGCCGATTACTCAGAAGCCTTTAGAGGTTCGTCAAGGTAAAGGTAAGGGTAACGTTGAATACTGGGTGGCGCAGGTGCTGCCTGGCAAAGTACTTTATGAAGTTGAAGGTGTCTCTGAAGAATTGGCTCGCGAAGCGTTTGCGCTTGCGGCGGCAAAGTTGCCATTACCAACAACTTTTGTTAAGCGGACGGTCATGTAATGAAAGCATCAGAACTAAGAGAAAAATCAGCTGAAGAGTTAGGTCAGCAATTAAATGACTTATTGGAAGAGCAATTCCGTTTGCGTACTCGAAAGGCCACTGGTCAACTCACTCAAACGCATTTATTGCAAACTAACCAGCGTGATATCGCACGAATTAAAACTGTATTGAACGAACATAAGAAGGCGTAACTAATGGCGAACCAAGAAATTAATGTACGCACGATCACTGGTAAAGTTGTCAGTGACAAGATGGACAAAACCATCACGGTATTGGTCGAGCGAAGAGTAAAGCATGAGTTATATGGCAAATACATTACTCGCTCTACTAAGTTGCATGCGCACGATGAAAACAATGACTGTAATGAGGGCGATACAGTGGCAATTATAGAGTCGCGACCTATGTCTAAGACAAAGACTTGGAAGTTACAATCAATAGTCGAAAAAGCGGCTCAAGTTTAAATATATTATTAAGCTTCTTTAGTTTTGTTAGGAGCACTATAGGTTTCGGAGTAAGGCGATGATTCAAACTGAAAGTTATTTAGATGTTGCTGACAACAGTGGTGCTCGTCGAGTGATGTGTATCAAAGTGTTGGGTGGTTCGCATCGTCGATATGCACGCGTGGGTGATATCATTAAAGTCACTGTTAAAGAGGCGATTCCTCGTGGCAAGGTTAAGAAGGGCCAGGTGATGAATGCGGTTGTGGTAAGAACTAAGAAAGGTGTTAGACGGCCTGACGGTTCATTAATTCGCTTTGATGATAATGCAGCAGTGTTGTTGAATCAGACAATGGCTCCAATAGGTACGCGTATTTTCGGACCAGTTACTCGCGAGCTTAGAAGTGAGAGGTTTATGAAAATCATTTCTTTGGCTCCTGAGGTTTTATAGTCGTCTTTTCAGAGCGGCGAGCTAATAGGCATTTCACGAATACAGACGAAGATAGAAAGCTATGAAAAAGATCAAGAGCGAAGATGAAGTCATTGTTCTGGCTGGTAAAGACAAAGGTAAGCGTGGCAAAGTCACCAAAATATTGGATGATGGCCGCGTATTGGTTTCGGGTGTGAATATGATTAAGAAGCATACCAAGCCAAACCCACAGGCTGGTATAGCCGGTGGAATTGTGGAAAAGGAATCGCCATTACAGAGTTCAAACATTGCTATTTACAACGCAGCAACAAGTAAAGCTGACCGTGTAGGCTTCAGGATTGAAGACGGTAAGAAAGTAAGGTTTTTTAAGTCAAATAACGAATTGATTAATTAGGTTTAGGCGTAGAGATGGCTAGATTAAAAGATGTATACAACAATGAGTTAGCGCCTAAGTTAAAGGCAGAGCTAGGTCTTGATAATGTTATGGAAGTGCCGCGTATTACCAAAATCACTCTTAATATGGGTGTGGGTGAAGCTTTAGGTGATAAAAAAGTGTTGGAGCATGCAGTAAGCAACTTAGAGCAAATCTCTGGACAAAAGGTCGTGGTGACGCGAGCTCGTAAGTCAATTGCAGGCTTTAAAGTGAGAGAAGACTGGCCAATTGGCTGCAAAGTCACCTTAAGACGCGAGCGTATGTACGAGTTTTTAGATCGCTTAATTGCCATTTCTATTCCTCGGATTCGTGATTTCCGAGGTTTGAATGCAAAGTCATTTGATGGTCGCGGTAATTATTCAATGGGTGTTAATGAGCAGATTATTTTCCCAGAAATTGATTACGATAAAATAGATGCTATCCGTGGTTTAGACATTTCAATAACAACAACGGCAAAAACTGATGATCAGGGCAGGGCGCTTTTATCGGCATTTAACTTCCCATTTCGGACTTAAAGTTAACCCTATAGAAAATTAAAATTTAGAGGCATGATTGATGGCTAAGCAGTCAATGATACAGCGAGAAAATAAGCGCGCAAAAACAGTTGCTAAATACGCAGCCAAACGAGCAACTTTGAAAGCGATCATAGTCGACCAAAATGCCAGTGATGAAGATCGCTGGAACGCACAAATGGCCTTGCAAAAGCAGCCTAGAAACGCCAGTAGTAGCCGCCAGCGTCGTCGCTGTCAGGTTACCGGCAGGCCTCATGGTGTTTACCGAAAGTTTGGCCTGTGCCGAAATAAGTTAAGAGAAGCTGCTATGAATGGTTACGTGCCCGGTTTAGTCAAGGCTAGTTGGTAATTGAGAATTTAAATTAAATTTGTGGTGCTCTCCGCTGATTCAGCGGCCTGTGCTGGAGAAAGATTATGAGTATGCAAGATCCTATCGCTGATATGCTAGCCAGAATTCGTAACGGTCAAATGGCTGCGAAAACGGTTGTCAATATGCCTTCATCTAAAACAAAAGTTTCTATCGCTAAGGTGTTGATGAGCGAGGGTTTCGTCTCTACCGTTGATGTAAGCAATGATGGCGCTAAGGCGGAATTGTCAATTGGCCTTAAGTACCATGAAGGCCGCCCAGTTATCGAAGAGATCAATCGTGCTAGTCGCCCTGGTTTACGTTCATACAAAGGCAGTGCAGAGCTGCCTAAAGTTCGAGGTGGTTTGGGTGTCGCAATTATCTCTACTAGTAAAGGTTTGATGACAGATAGTCAAGCTCGCTCAGCTGGAGTGGGTGGCGAGGTGCTCTGCACAGTATTTTAATGGTTTTAGTGGGTGGTTATTGTGCCCATAATGCCAAGTAGAAATTTGATACTACAATAAACACTTGTTGTGAAACTTAGGTAATTAGATATGTCTCGAGTAGCAAATAATCCTGTCGCAGTTCCCTCGGGTGTTGAGATAAAACTTGATCAATCAAGCCTGTCAGTTAAAGGTAGTAAGGGTAAGCTCGACCTGTCAATTCATAATTTGGTTGAAGTTGCTTTTGATGATGGCACTATAACTTTTGCTGCACGTAATAGCAGTAAAGAGTCTCGTGCTATGTCAGGGACTTTTCGTTCTTTAGTCAACAATATGGTAGTTGGTGTTGATAAAGGCTTTGAGAAAAAATTAGTCCTCAACGGCGTTGGTTATCGGGCTAAAGCGGCGGGCAAAACCTTGAATCTTACATTGGGTTTTTCTCACCCAGTTGATTATACGCTGCCTGAGGGTGTTACTGCTGAAACGCCCAGTCAGACTGAGGTGGTCATCAAAGGTATCGATAAGCAGTTAGTCGGTCAAGTTGCTTCAGAAATCCGCGCTTTTAGACCCCCTGAGCCTTATAAAGGTAAAGGTGTTCGTTATGCTGATGAATATGTTCGTCGCAAAGAAGCTAAGAAGAAATAATTGTTAATCGCATAGGTTTTAAGATGAGTGATAAAAAAATTGCAAGAACACGACGAGCGCGACGTAGTCGAGTAAAAATGCGGGAGTTGGGTGCTGAGCGATTGAGCGTTAATCGCACACCAAGACATATTTATGCACAGATTATCTCTGCTACTGGTGATCAAGTGTTAGCAACAGCATCTACATTAGATGCTAGTTTGCGCAGTGGTAGCACTGGTAATATCGATGCGGCAAAAGCTGTGGGTGCATTGATTGCACAGCGCGCCAAAGCAGCGGGAGTTAGTGAAGTATCGTTTGATCGAAGCGGTTACAAATACCATGGTCGAGTAAGAGCGTTGGCCGATGCCGCGCGTGAAGCAGGTTTGAAATTCTAGGATAGCGTTATGGCGTTTAATGAGCAAAATAAAGACAACGAAGAAGGCCTTCAGGAAAAGCTGGTTCAAGTTAACCGTGTAGCCAAGGTTGTAAAAGGTGGCCGTATTTTTGGTTTCACTGCTTTGACGGTAGTTGGCGATGGTAACGGTAAAGTTGGTTTCGGCAGAGGTAAGGCCCGTGAAGTACCTGTGGCGATTCAAAAGGCGATGGAAGCCGCGCGCCGAAATATGGTAACCGTTGAGATCACATCAGGCACTTTGCAGTATCCGGTCAAAGCTGCGCATGGCGCTTCAAAAGTGTATATGCAGCCAGCATCTGAAGGTACTGGTGTCATTGCTGGTGGTGCTATGCGAGCTGTTTTAGAAGTCGCTGGTGTAACCAATGTTTTAGCTAAATGCTATGGGTCAACTAACCCAGTGAATGTTGTCCGTGCGACTATTAAAGGTCTATCTGATATGCGCTCACCAGAGCAGGTAGCAGATAAGCGTGGTAAATCAATTAATGAAGTAACGGCATAGTTTATATTTTGCCTATACGAAATATGCGTGATCGGAGTTAAGACTCATGGCAGCTGGAAAAACAATTACAGTCAAACAAACTCGAAGTAGTGCGGGCCGTATCAAGGCACACAAATCCTGCCTTTTGGGGCTAGGATTGCGCCGCATCAACCATGTGGTTAGCGTTGAAGATACTCCTTCGAACCGCGGTATGATTAATCGCGTTCACTATATGGTCAGTGTTCAGGAAGCAGAGAAATGAGCGACTTAATGCGTCTAAATAATATTAAGCCAGCCGACGGCCATAAAAACCGCGCAAAACGTGTTGGTAGAGGCATCGCCAGTGGTTTAGGTAAAACCTGTGGCCGCGGTCATAAGGGTCAAAAGTCGCGTTCTGGCGGTAGCGTTAGACCGGGTTTTGAAGGCGGTCAAATGCCATTACAAAAGCGGTTGCCTAAATATGGTTTTACCTCGCGTATTGGTCGGGTCAGTGACCAAATTAGAGTTGGTGAATTAGCCAACATAGAGTCCGAAGTTATTGACTTAGCTGCGATAAAAGCAGCCGGTTTAGTCAATAGCAATATTTTGCAGGTCAAAGTTTTCTTGCAAGGTGAAATTAATAAAGCGGTTACGGTTAAAGGTCTTCGAGTATCAGCCGGAGCACGTGCGGCAATTGAAGCTGCTGGCGGCAAAGTAGAAGACTAACTGACAGCCTCAACGCTGTCTTAAATCACGAATGAAAGCTTAAAGATAAAGATAATAGATTATGGCGAAGCCACAACTATCACCGAATATGCAATCAGGCCTTGGCGAGCTATGGGCCAGGCTTCGTTTTGTCTTATTGGCGATCATTATTTATCGTATTGGCACGCATATACCCGTGCCTGGCATTAATCCAAACAGTTTAGCCGACATGTTTAACCGTAGTGAAGGCACGATTTTAGATATGTTCAATATGTTTTCTGGTGGTGCGCTTGAAAGAATGAGTATATTAGCGCTCGGCATCATGCCTTATATTTCAGCGTCGATTATCATGCAGTTAATGGGCTCGGTGAGCGACACTTTGAGTCAGCTTAAAAAAGAAGGCGAGTCAGGTCGAAGAAAAATCACTCAATATACTCGTTATTTAACGGTTGGGCTTGCTCTGATCCAAGCAGCAGGCATGTCAGCAGGCCTAGCTAATCAAGGTCTTTCTTATGTTTCAGGTATTGGTTTTTATTTGCCGGCGGTTATTTCTTTAGTGACTGGCGCAGTATTCATGATGTGGTTAGGCGAGCAGGTCACTGAGCGTGGCATTGGTAATGGTATTAGTTTATTGATATTTGCTGGTATTGTTGCTGGTTTACCAGGTGCTGTTGTTCAATCACTGGAGCAGGCTCGACAAGGCGAGTTAAATTTATTATTGCTGTTAGGGATATTATTTTTAGCGATCGCACTGATCTTCTTTATTGTTCGAATTGAGCGAGGCCAGCGACGTATCACCGTTAATTATGCAAAACGTCAGCAAGGTAAAAAGATGTTTGCAGCCCAAACCAGTCACTTGCCGTTGAAAGTTAATATGGCTGGCGTTATCCCCGCTATCTTCGCCTCAAGTATTTTATTATTTCCTGCCTCAATCGCTCAGTGGTTTGGTCAATCATCAGACGGCTCTGAATGGTTGCAAGAATTAGCTTTATATATCAGTCCAGGACAGCCTTTGAATGTGTTGTTATTTTCGGGTTTTATTATTTTCTTTTGCTTCTTTTATACGGCTTTGATGTTTAATCCCGATGAAGTGGCAGATAATTTAAAGCGCTCTGGTGCATTTATTCCTGGAATTCGTCCAGGTAAGCAGTCGGCCGAATATATCGACGGTGTATTAACCCGATTAACCATGTTTGGCTCTCTTTACATGGCTGGAATTTGTTTGTTGCCACAGTTTTTACAGGTATTTGCGAATGTCCCCTTTTATTTGGGCGGAACATCTTTATTGATCGTTGTTGTCGTGGTCATGGACTTTATGTCGCAAGTCCAGTCACATTTAATGTCTCATCAGTATGATTCTGTGATGAAAAAAGCAAATTTGAAGAATTTTGGTGGTAGTGGTTTAGCCCCTCGATAGGTTTAGATGAGTGGGTCGTGTGCTTGTGAAAAGCACCTCGAAAAATTGGAGTAATATCATGAAAGTGCGTGCATCGGTAAAAAAGATCTGCCGTAACTGCAAAATAATTCGCAGAAACGGTTCAGTGAGAGTTATTTGTAAGGCTGAACCAAGACATAAGCAGCGCCAAGGATAGTCTAAAATTTAATCAGTTTGATTTTATTGACTTATAGCGGTATGCTACCGCGCCTTTTTTGACTGGCAATGTTAGATCGTTAGATTGTTTTTTTACGCAGATATTTTTAAGTTACTGTTTCATAAATAATTTTTATCATTAACTTAAATTTTTCTGTTTCACGTTAAAATTGTTTTAATTGCTTGTAGTAGCTAAATTTGGAGATTTTTAATGGCCCGTATAGCCGGAGTCAACATTCCCGACCATAAACATACAGTGATAGCACTGACCTATATTTATGGGGTTGGAAGAACAGCAGCAGAAAAGCTCTGCCAAACGGTGGGTGTCGACCCAGCGGTAAAAATTAGCACGCTGACTGAAGGTGAACTTGATAACTTGCGTAATGAAGTTGCTAAGCTGTCAGTAGAGGGTGACTTGCGCCGAGAGGTCTCTATGAATATTAAGCGTTTGCTGGACCTAGGATGTTATCGGGGCCTCCGTCACCGAAGAAGCTTACCCCTGCGTGGTCAGCGAACGAAAACTAATGCACGGACCCGAAAAGGGCCTCGTAAACCGATCCGTAAATAGATCAATTCTTTTCGATAACGATTGATAGCGAATAAGCTAGGAAGTTAGACAAATGGCAAAACCGGGCTCACAAGGTACGCGTAAAAAAGTTAAAAAGACGGTTGCTGATGGCATTGCGCACATTCATGCATCCTTTAATAACACCATTATTACGATCACAGATCGACAAGGAAATGCACTTTCATGGGCAACCGCTGGTGGATCAGGTTTTCGAGGCTCTCGAAAGAGTACTCCCTTTGCGGCACAGGTTGCTTCAGAGCGTGCAGGTAATGCTGCAAAAGAGTTCGGTTTACAGAATCTGGATGTCGAGGTAAAAGGCCCAGGCCCTGGCCGTGAATCCGCTGTACGAGCATTGCATAGCTGCGGCTTCAACATCAGCAGTATTATAGACGTTACACCGATACCCCATAATGG
>DDDX01000099.1:5341-16590 GCA_002339085.1 Cellvibrionales bacterium UBA1969 | reverse complement strand
AGTGGCTGCGTTAACTGAGCTGGGCTTCGAAATAGTTGAACGAATTGCGATTAGCACTGGCCGTAACTCGCATAATGAAAAATACTTAGACACCAAAGTAGGTAAGTTAGGGCATCTTATCAAGGAATAAACATTCTTTGTCGAAAAAATTATCTTACTCTAGAATTTATTGATTTGACTCATTTGCCCATTGTTGCTGATTGCTGGGCAGTGTCACAAGTCGACGCTCAATGGCCTGCTCAATACCGATTTTATCTAAGCCGCAACTGGCAAGTAAATCCTTGTGTTTGCCATGGTCGACAAAACGATCAGGTAAGCCAAGTTGAAGAATAGGTAGCATAACACCGGTTTGATTCAGATATTCAAGTACCGCAGAGCCTGCGCCACCCTGAATAGTATTTTCTTCTAATGTCACCAATAAATCATGCGATGAGGCGAGTGAGTCTATTAAACCTTCATCCAATGGCTTTACAAAGCGCATGTCAGCAACCGTGTAGTTATGCTGTTCAGCCACTTCAATAGCACGGTCCAATAAAGTACCAAAATTTAAAATAGCTACGCACTGACCGCTGCGACGTAATATACCTTGTCCAATAGGCAGGGCTTCCATTTTGGTACTGATGGGTTTGCCAGGTCCTACGCCTCTTGGGTAACGAATGGCGGCAGGCCCATTAAATTGATAGCCGGTATAAAGCAGCTGTCGCGTTTCATTTTCGTCAGATGGCGCCATCACTATCATATTAGGAATGCAGCGTAAAAAGGATAAGTCAAAACTTCCTGCATGAGTAGGGCCGTCTTCACCTACTAAGCCGGCACGATCAATTCCGAAAGTGACATCTAAGTTTTGTAGCGCAACATCGTGGATTAATTGGTCATAGGCTCGCTGTAAAAACGTTGAGTAAATAGCAACTATGGGTTTTTTACCTTCACAGGCTAAACCTGCAGCAAAGGTAACCGCATGCTGTTCAGCGATAGCCACATCGTAATAGCGATCATGAAATAGTTCAGAAAATTCGACCATTCCCGATCCTTCACACATCGCGGGAGTAATGCCTATCAGTCTGTCGTCTTGTGCAGCCATGTCACAAAGCCACTGACCAAAAATATCTTGGTATTTGATTTTTTTAGCTGGTGGAATGACTTGCTCGATTAATTCATCAGCGTCCTTAACGGCGGCGGCTTTTATTGGCTGTTCGATTTTGTTCACCGCATGGTAGCCAACAGGGTCGGCTTCAGCTGGTGCAAAGCCTTTTCCTTTAGTGGTGTTGATATGCAGTAAGCGTGGGCCTTTCATCAATAACATATTGCGTAAAGTGGGTATTAATGAGTCTAGATCGTGACCGTCGATGGGGCCAATATAATTAAATCCCAATTCTTCAAACAAGGTGCCTGGCGCGACCATGCCTTTCATATGCTCTTCGGTTCGTTGCGCTAACTCCCACGCAGGCGGTATCTTAGACAACACTTTTTTACTGCCTGCTCGCAATTGAATATAGGTTTTACTGGCCCATATTTTCGAGAAATAGGTGGCTAGGCCGCCGGTATTTTTGGAAATCGACATCATGTTGTCATTCACAATGACCAGCATATTGGCATCGGTATCGGCGGCATGATTGAGCGCTTCGAACACCATGCCAGCGGTCATCGCACCATCACCAATGACGGCGACAGTTTGACGAGCTGGCTGTTCATCTTTATAGCTAATTGCCATACCCAATGCAGCACTGATACTGGTACTGGAATGGCCAACACCAAAGCTGTCGTATTCACTTTCACTTCGTTTAGGAAAGCCGGCCAAGCCATCGGTTTGCCTCATAGATAGCATGCTATCGCGACGACCGGTCAGAATTTTATGCGGATATGTCTGATGACCAACATCCCAAATTATTTTGTCACGTGGCGTGTCGAGCAGATAATGCAATGCGACGGTCAGTTCAACTACGCCTAACCCAGCGCCAAAATGGCCGCCCGATTGACCGACGCAATACAATAAATGGGCACGCAGTTCGTCAGCTAGTTGCGGTAGCTGTGATTCATCTAAATCACGTAAGAGTTCTGGCAATGGGGCAAGATCGAGCAACGGCGTTTCAGGACGTTGCTCGGGGAAGCATTGGTATTGGCGAGGTTTGGTCATGTAATGGTGATCTTCTTGCTGAGCAGGCCTTAATTACGAGTGTTGAAACACTGTCATTAACAATTTAATGCCCCATCTTACAGCACTCGGCGCTCGATTTCTTGCCTATTGAACGCTTCATTTGTATATAAATAGCTGTACTTTATTTATAGGCTTTCACGGCCGATTCATAAGGGAAATTAAAGCCCAGCGCAGGCAAGATAATGTAATCGATGATATAAGTTAAGTGCTTGATTAATTGGATCTTTTGATAATAAAACGGGCTAGGTCGCGCAGTGGTGCGGCCTTGTGGTCGAATACGGATAAACTCGCTTGCGCTCTATCGCATAATGCCTGCGCTTCAGTTTTTGCTGCCTCTAGGCCTAATATTGCTGGATAAGTCGCTTTGCTGGCGGCAATATCAGCTCCCTGTGGTTTACCTATATCAATGGACTCACCTTCAATATCTAAAATGTCGTCCTGAATTTGAAAAGCGAGACCGATGGCTTGCGAATACTCTGACAGAGCTTGTTGTTGGCTGGCACTTGCTGCCGAGCAGCTGCCCCCCATGGCGACAGCCGCTTCGATTAAGGCGCCAGTCTTCAGTTTATGCATGGTCACTAACTCAGAATACGACAGGCTCTTGCCAGTAACGGCTAAATCAATCGCTTGTCCGCCAACCATGCCATTAATGCCCGCAGCTTCTGTTAGCTGTGTAAGTAGTTTTAAGCGGAGTTGATCTTCGCCATTGCCTGCCTTAGTGAGTAAGGTAAACGCAAGGGCTTGTAGCGCATCACCGGCTAAGATTGCATTTGCTTCACCAAAGGCAATATGGCAACTTGGCTTGCCCCGTCTTAGCTCGTCATCGTCCATGGCGGGCAAGTCATCATGTATCAGTGAATAGCAATGAACGAGCTCGACCGCCGCAGCTGCACAGTCAATCATCTCGGAATCGGTATCAGATGATTGGCAAGCCTGAGCTGCCATATAGACTAGCATAGCGCGAATACGTTTTCCGCCATCTAAACAACTGTAATTAAGTGAGTCGAGTAATGGCTTAGCGGCCGATTGTTTGACGATTATTTTCGAATGAAGATCAATAGCGTCTTTTAAAAAACACTCAAGCCTTTGCTGATGTTTTGCAAAATAAGCAAATAGCGAATCAGTCGTCATCGGAAGCTGTAGGCATATCGTCAAGCGTTGATTGACCGTTTTTCTCGGTGAGTATTTTAACGGCCTGCTCAGCCTCATTAAGTGCGGCTTGACAGGTGCGTGTTAGTGCAATGCCTTTTTCAAAACTGGTTAATGACTGCTCTAAACTGAGGTCGCCAGCCTCAAGTGTGTCAACTAATGCCTCGAGTTCCGCTAGGGATTGCTCGAAGTCAGGTTTTTTTTTGCCTTTAGCCATAATGCCTTATAGTTCTCGTTGATTCGATCGATTAATAAACATTTTTATCATGCAAGTTCGCATAATATCAATTTTTTTTTGTTTATGCAGTCTTGTTTGTATTCTATTTTAATCAATCTTTGTATCTTGCTATGATAGTTAGGTAAATAGCTTAGTCAAATTGAAAGATTAGATCATATACAGCGGTGAGCTAAAGATCTCTCTCAAGTAGACTGTATAATTGCAAAAAACGAATCGATGTTAATTAGCCAAAGGTGGTGTTTGAAGTGGATTTAGCAACATTAGTTGGGATTGTCGGAGCTTTTTTAATTATTGGAGTTGCGATGTCCCTAACTGGCGGTCTAGGTATTTATTTTGATATTCCTGCATTAATTATCGTCGTTGTCGGAACAATATTTGTGGTGTTGATGAAGTTTAGTCTCCCTCAGTTCTTAAGCTGTTTTCGGGTTGCCGGGAAGGCATTTATTGATAAGCCAATCGATCCTGTGGAATTGATAAATGAAGTGGTTGAACTGGCTGATGTCGCGCGTAAAAATGGCCTGTTGGCGCTGGAAGATAAAGAACTAAGCCATCCTTTTTTACGCAAGGGTATTGAGCTTTTGGTTGACGGTCACGATGCTGACATTGTAAGAAATCTGTTACTTAAAGATTTGCATGAAACCACTAAGCGTCATGAGATCGGTTCAGCAATTTGGCAAAAGATTGGTGACACGGCTCCCGCTATGGGCATGGTAGGCACCTTAATCGGTTTAGTGGCAATGCTGGCTAATATGTCCGACCCCTCATCAATTGGCCCGGCTATGGCGATCGCATTACTGACGACGCTCTATGGCGCAATGATTGCGCATATGATTGCCTTACCAATTTCTGACAAAGTTACCTTACGCAAAAATGAGGAGGGCCGAATAAAGCATATGATTATTGACGCTCTGATGGGTATTCAAGCCGGTCAGAATCCACGAATTATCGATTCGATGTTACGTAATTATCTTCCTGTCAATAAACGTGAGTTGGCAATTTAGTCAATATTCAGATTTTGACTGAGGCACATAAAAATGTTATTTGATGAAGAGGAATGCGAATGCCCCCCCAAGGGCTTACCGGCTTATATGAGCACCTTTGCCGATTTAATGGCACTATTGATGTGTCTCTTTGTGTTATTGCTTTCTTTTGCCGAGATCGATGCCATTAAATTTAAACATTTAGCGGGCTCGATGCGGATGGCCTTTGGTGTTCAGCGCGTGGTAGAAGCTGATCAAATTCCTTTAGGCACTAGTATTATTGCACAAGAGTTTAGCCCAAGCCGAGCTGAGCCAACAGTGATCAATACGGTCACGCAACAAAGCATTGATCAGGTATTAAAAAAATTACAGGTTGACTCGACGCGCTTAAGTGAATCTGCAGGTCTTGATAAAACGGATGTACTTCGCAAACAGCTTGAGAAATTGTTCTTGCAAACTCGAAAGGATGCTATTGAGTTAGCTAATGCCTTGTCAGAACAAATTGCGAAAAATGAAGTAGAGATAGAAACGCAGGGTCGAGAGATCACAGTAAGAATTAAGGAGCAAGGTTCTTTTGCCTCGGGTTCTGCGAGTTTACAACCTGGATTTAATCAAGTTCTTTATGATGTGCGTGATGTATTGATTGATAAGCCGGGTAATATTCATGTTCAAGGTCACTCAGATGATGTCGCGATTTCAACTGCTCGCTTTCGCTCGAACTGGGAACTTTCTAGTGCTCGTGCTGTGAGTGTGGCGCATGCGCTGTTGAGTGGTGGAGTGCTAGATTCGCAACGATTTATTGTCAGCGGTTTCGCGGACAATAATCCCTTGAAGGCAAACATTGACCCAGTTTCGCGAGCGGCTAATCGGCGTGTTGAAATTGTGATTCGGCAAGATATTACCACTGAATTACAGGCGCAACTTAACCATTTAAAGGCAAAAGACCCAAAACGCTATCATCATGTAGATTCTGAGTCTTTCCGGCGATTTAATATTCGCCCAGATGAGGTTTTTTAATGGCTTGCTAATGCTGCCAACCAGGAGTGTTATTGTGGACGACGATAATTTATTTAGCCAACATCTCGACGGTGTTAAGCCGCTAAAGACAGTTGACCGTGCTAAGTTAAAAAAAACGGTCAGTTCTGTTTCAAAGGCTTACCAGCGTCAAGCTGCGGTTGGCGATCATCAATCAGATCTTGACAATAATTCTATCGTATCTGTTTCTGATGACTATGTTGATATGGTGAAATCATTAGACGTTTTGAGTTTCAAGCGGGCCGGTATTCAAGATGGCGTATTTAAAAAGTTCCGCCTTGGTAAATACAGTATTGATGGCCGTTTAGACTTACATCGACGAACGGTAGTTGAAGCGCGGCAAGAAGTGTTTAGTTTTATTAGCGAGGCCACAGTTCGCGACGCCCGCTGTTTGTTAATCTTGCATGGTAAAGGTGAGCGAAATATTAATCAGCAGGCTAAGTTAAAAAGTTATGCTGCGAAATGGTTAAAAGAGATTCCGCAAGTAATGGCCTTCCATAGCGCTCAAAAACACCACGGTGGTACCGGTGCTTTATACGTCCTGCTCAAAAAAAGTGAACGCTTGAAAGAAAAAAATCGCGAGCGTCTAGGCCGTAGCTAGTAAAGATAAAAATTGGTTTTTGTAGGATAAATACGTAATGCAAATTGTTATACCATTCCAATCGCCAGAGTTAGAATTGCAAATTCAGCAATTGAGTCAATCGATTGAGCTGATTGTGTTGTCACCGAATGAAGTGATTCCAGCTACCGTTAATCCAGAAGTATTACTCACTTTAGGTGTTGAAGAAAATCATCAGTTAGTGGCTTTTTTGAGTGATAAAAGCAACGATAATTCAGCGCTCCAGTGGTTGCATGTGTTTGGTACGGGGGTAGATTACTTCCCTTTCGATTTGATTGGCAATCGATTATTAACTTGTTCTCGCGGTGCCCACTCTTTGCCCATCGCTGAGTGGGTGATGGCCATGATACTGACGGCCGATAAAAATCTGCCCGATGCTTGGGTCTCGCAGCCACCAGAGCAATGGCATAGCGCGGAATTGGCGCAAACTAGCGGGAAGACGTTGGCGTTACTGGGGTTTGGTTCTATCGGTCGCTTGGTGACAGAGCGGGCACTGGCCTTTGGTATGCAAGTAAAAGTACTTGCTCGTCGACCTCGGAATAATTTGCCTGATGGCGTTAATGCAGTGAGTGACTTATCGGCACTCTTGTCAGACGCTGATCATGTGGTGTTAGCAGCACCTGCTACAGCCGATACGCATCATATTATTAATCAAGCGACGCTGAAATACTGCAAGCAGGGCGCGCATCTGATAAATGTGGCTCGAGGTTCACTCATTGAGCAACAGGCCTTACGAGAATCCTTAGATAATGGACAGCTTAGATTGGCCTCGCTTGACGTAGTTGAACCCGAACCTTTACCTGCGGGACATTGGTTGTATCAGCATGAATCGGTGCGATTATCTCCGCATATCTCATGGAGTGCACCGCAAATATTGGAGCGCTTAGCTCTTCCGTTTGTTGAAAATATCCGTTCCTACCTCGAGGGCCAACCGTTGCAAGGTTTGGTTGATCTAGAACAACGCTATTAGATTGAAACTCTTTTCTTAGTCTTTATTTCCGTGGTTAATGCGCTATCAATACACCGTGATACCATGCTTTAATAATAATTTGGGCAATACATTATCAAGTCGGTTAATATCTTCACTTTTCAGCTCCAAAAAGGCCAGCTGTTGTTTTTTATAGTGATCGATTCGCAGAAGTTTTTGACTTATTGATGCGGCTTCTTCATGCAGTTGCCAGCATTCAATGTGTAAGTTGGCTTGTGGTAGATAAAAGTCGCAACAGCCCTTCGCTTGGTCAGCTAAGGGCCATCGATATGCATGAACGACATTCATTAGATAAAGCCAATTACAGACTTGGTTGTGCTGTTGATTAGTCGTAGGGTGGCCATCGCGGCCAGACCAATTTATTTTTTTTGAAAAATTTAAGGCGGTTTGTAGTTCATGATTTGATGATTTATTTTCCGCATTTAATGATCTGTCGATTGGCTGTTCGCTGCGGCTCAATTGTTCTAGCGCGAATTCTAAACCCGTTTGGTTCAGTATATCTCTGGGCCAGACTGTATAAGGTACGCCAGACTCGGGGTGTTCTTTTTCGATACCGCCCAAACTTTCCCCCAAGGACGTTATTGTCCAACCCTTATGAAAGCGGCTCTGCCAGCCCAACTCTGCCAGTAGCGCATTGAAGCGATGACTACCTATATCGAAACGTTTACCCAAGACTTCGACATTGAGCGGAATCTCTAGTAACTCCTGAAAAATAGCGTGTTCAATAATGCTTTTTGGCCAACCGATATACTCACCAAACTTTTGGCTTTGAATATACTCACCGCCCTCAAATTCGCCTTTGCCGGTTAGCCGCCAATTCTTGTCTATTTTCTCTATCCAAGATTTTTCAGTCAGGAAGTTAAATAACGATTGACTAGGGATATCGAAGTGTTTGGCCAGCGCAGTGGTTGACATAACATTGTAATTGGTTTTTTTTGACAGTGTCATAATGCAACCTAGAGGCTAAATGGCCTGATGATGATTAAGATGACAATCGCAAATAATGCAATCACTGGCGCCTCATTAAACCAGCGGTAAAAACTGTGGCTATGTGGCTGCTCGCCAGTCTCAAAGCGTCGAATATAACGCCCGCACTGAATGTGGTAGGCCAGCAGGCAAGCGACGAAAGCCAGCTTGGCCCAAAACCACGGTTGTGCAAGGTAGTAGTCGAGATTATAGCTGGTGAGCCAAACGCCAAAACCGATGGCTAAATACGAAAAAGGCGTAATGAAACGGAAGAGTTTTTGTTCCATAACTAATAGTTGCGCTCTGACATTGTCCTCGGTCGACATAGCATGATAAACAAATAGCCGAGGCAGATAAAAAATGCCAGCAAACCAACAGACAACAAAAATAATATGAAAGGCTTTGATCCACAGCATGGCTTAATTTCTCACAGGCAGTCTCAATTAGAACAGATGGTGATTTTTCATCAGCGTAATGGCCGTTTGTAATGGTTGATTATTGAATTAAATAGCATCTTGTCATGGTAATGCAAAGAATGCACTTTTGTTTTACTCTGTGGACTTTTATCATTCCTCTTCGGAGAAGTTACGATGATGCTTGCCTGCCTGTTATTGTTCAATATTTACACATTTTAACGTGAAATATGGCTTAGCATTATAGGACTTTAGGTACGGGCCTTAATAAAAGGATAAAACAGTGAATACGACAAACCCAACCATTCGTGTTGGTGTGATAGGCGCCACAGGTTATACCGGCTCAGAATTACTGCGATTATTATTGGCGCATCCGCAGGTTTCGTTAACCCGTGTGACTTCACGCAGTGAGACCGGCACTCTATTAGCCGATTACTGGCCCAATTTGCGCGGTCACTGTGAATTGGCATTTACCGTGCCAGAAGCCAAGGATTTAGCTGAAGCCTGTGAGGTGGTTTTCTTTGCCACTCCGCATGCAGTGGCGATGAATATGATGCCAGAATTAATAGAACTTGGCGTTAAAGTAATTGATTTATCAGCTGATTTTCGATTAAAGGACGTGGCGCAATGGGAACATTGGTACGGCGTTAAGCATGCTTGCCCTGAATTAATAGCCTCAGCGGTTTATGCTTTACCGGAAACTCATCGTGAACACATTCGAGGGGCTCAATTACTGGCTTGTCCTGGCTGTTACCCCACTTCGGTTCAGTTAGGTTTTTTGCCCTTGCTGGAACAGGGCCTTATTGAAACCGATTATCTGATAGCGAATTCAGCCTCGGGTGTGAGTGGCGCGGGGAAGCAAGCCAAAGTTGCTAATCTCTTTGCCGAGGTTGGTGATAATTTTAAAGCCTATGGGGTGGCGGGCCACCGGCATTTGCCTGAGATTGAACAAGGACTTAGCGACATGGCTGGCGAAGCAGTGACACTGACCTTCGTGCCGCATTTACTGCCGATGATACGAGGTATTCATTCTACATTGTATTGTAAGCCGAAAGATTTCTCGCAAGACTTTCAAGCGCTTTACGAGCAGCGCTTTAGTGATGAGCCTTTTGTCGATATATTGCCTGCCGGTCAATACCCTGAAACCCGCAGTGTTAAAGGGACTAACCTCTGCAGAATCAGTATTCAGCCTATTGCTTCTTCCTCCATGCTGGCTATTTTGGTGGTCGAAGATAACTTGGTCAAAGGCGCGGCGGGCCAGGCGGTTCAAATTATGAATATCCTGTTTGACTGGCCTGAAACGGCCGGTCTATCGAATATTGCCTTACTGCCCTAAGGGAAGCTATGAAAATAGGTCAGAGTTTTGTCCTGCGATTGACGGCATACAACACCTTTCGAGTGATTTTATTGATTGCGCTCATGCTACTGATGATTGCTGTCGGCTTCTATTTGAGTTATCGCATTGGACTGTCTGAAAGTCATCGTCTACGGGCAGAAAATGCCTCACTTAATGAGGCTGTGGCGCAGCTGTATTCTGACCTTGCACAGGCTAGACAGCGAGCCGTTAGTGCAGATAAGGCAGAAGAAATTGCTCGGTTAGCCAATGAAGAAGTTCGTTTATCGCTACTCACTTATGGACAAGAGATTGCAGATTTAGAGGCCGATATTGCCTTTTATCGAGGTTTGATGGCGCCTGACGAGCTTGCTAATGGTCTAGCCATTCACGATTTTTACCTGAGTTATGAAGACGATACTGATTTTTATCATTACACGGCTATTTTGACTCAGTCGACGATCAAGCACTCGGTACTTAAAGGTTCGGTGATGATGGAGTTGTTGGTTCAAGGTTCCCATGATACTGAACGCATTACTTTTTCTGATTTACCGGGTTTCACCGATTCAATGCCGGCGCGACTACGGTTTCGTTTTTTTCAACGTCTACAGGGGCAATTCAAATTGCCGCAAGAACTTCAGCCTGTTAGCATTGTGCTAATTGCCGAAACGAACGGTAAAAACCCACAAAAAGTGTCGCGAAGTTTTCAATGGCAGGCACTGCTAGGAGCGAATTGATGTTTAATAATAAAGCTAAGGGTACACTGATGAGTGCAGAAAATACGACTTTGATTGCCAAGGGTGCTGAGATTAGTGGCGAGATAAAGTTTTCCGGCTGCCTTGAAATTGAAGGCACGGTGCTCGGAAACATTATTGCCGAGCCGAGTTGTGAAAAGTCGCAAGTTAGAATCCAGAACAGCGGCCAAGTAAAGGGCGATGTTTGCGCACCAGTGATCATTGTTAACGGTCAAATAGAAGGGAATGTTTATTCATCGAAACGGGTTGAATTAGCGACCAAGGCCTTAGTCTGCGGCGATGTCCATTATCAAATGATGGAAATGGTTAAAGGTGCTCAGATTAATGGGGGCTTAATGTATACCGAAAATTTAACCCAAAAGCTTTTAGAAGCTTCTGATTCAGCCAGCCAAGTTGTTGATTCAGATAATATTTTAGGTCAATACGTCGATTCGGGCCTGAATGGCTAAAAAGCGGCTAACCTCTTGTGATATAATCACACCTAGTTCATTAGAATTCTGAGCATTATTTTCTAGATTGAGAGAGTTCGTCTAAACTCTCTCGAAAATCTCTATGAAGGAATCGCATGAGTACCGATACCACTCACAAAGCATCAACATTAGTCTTTACCGAGCGAGC
>DDDX01000099.1:0-5016 GCA_002339085.1 Cellvibrionales bacterium UBA1969 | reverse complement strand
GAGCGAGCCGCTATTAAAGTCAAGAGCCTGATCGATGAAGAGGAGAACGATGCCTTAAAACTTCGGGTGTTTGTTACCGGGGGTGGTTGCGCGGGCTTTCAGTATGGCTTTACCTTTGATGAGTTGGTCGCCGATGATGATGCTGTGATCGACAATGCCGGCGTTAGTCTCGTGGTAGATTCGATGAGCTATCAATATTTAGTCGGCGGCAGTGTTGATTATACCGAAGGGCTTGAGGGGTCTCGATTTGTTGTCGACAACCCTAATGCCGATTCTACCTGTGGTTGTGGCTCGTCTTTTTCTGTTTGATCTTATCAGCTTGTATCGACTGATCCCTATGCAAAGTAAACTCCACCAAGTATTGTTGCTTTATTGGCATTAGTTGCCTTACCCAAATCAACTGTCTGCTTCGCTAAAGTTTGCTTCGCAAACCATGCAAATGCAGCGGCTTCCAGCCAATCAGGATCAATTCCAAGCGCTTCTGTTGTTACGAAACGGTGATCGGGGCAGGCAGCGGCTAGCAGCGCTAATAAAAAGCGATTATGCGTGCCACCGCCACAGCAATATACCGTCTTAACTTCATCGGGTAACGCAAGTAAGTGGGCGGCAATCGTATCGCAACTTAGCTGCGAAAGTGTGGCTTGGACATCTTCAGTTGAAATATGCCGTGCATCGGTATCGGCCAATACCGCGTCTAACCACTGCAGGTTAAATTGTTCTCTGCCGGTGCTTTTAGGTGCCGTTAAAGCGAAGTAAGGGTGAGCTTTTAATTGATTTAATAATGCCGTTTGGCATTGGCCTGTACTTGCCCATTGGCCACCATTATCAAATGGCTGTTTCTTATGACGCCGAATCCAGCCGTCTAATAAAGTGTTAGCAGGGCCAGTATCGAAGCCGCTAACAATTTCATTGTTGACCACAACGGTGATATTGGCGATGCCACCCAAATTTAAAATTATACAGGGCCCTGTTTGATCTTGACAGATAGCCCTGTGAAAAGCAGGTGTTAATGGCGCGCCCTGTCCACCAGCAGCGATATCGCGTCGGCGGAAGTCCGCCACGGTGGTAATGCCGGTCAGTTGAGCGATGGTGTTAGGGTCAGCGATCTGTAAGCTAAAACTCGGCACCGTATTGGGTGAGGGCGAAGGTCGGTGGCGAATGGTTTGCCCGTGACTTCCAATAGCGGTTATATCTTTGTTGGAATATTGAGTTTTGCTAACAAGCGCTATTGCTGCTTCTGCAAACAATGCGCCTAGGCTGCGATCGAGGCGGCCCATGGTTTCAATTTCATTGGTGCCCGGCTGGCATAAAGCATGAACTAGTTGCTGTGTTGCTTGGGGAATAGCATGACTATGCGTGGCTATTAATTTAGGCCGGTTAGTGCGGCTAAACTCAAGTAAAGCAGCGTCGATGTTGTCGACGCTGGTGCCAGACATCAAGCCAATAAACAGCGGATTCATTGATTGCTGGCAAGTTTAAAGGCGCTACTGTTACTCGCTAATTGCATCTGTGTCGATGTAATGCTAGCAATAAAATCCGCTTTAAAATCGGATTTAAGACGTTTGGCTTTAGGTAATTTCTTTAAAATTGTGCTTGGGTTGCGGTGCACCCCATTGACTAGAAACTCATAGTGTAAATGAGGGCCTGTGCTGAAGCCTGTGCTGCCTACTTGACCGATAATTTGACCTTGTTTGACTCGCTGGCCTTTTTTAGTAAAGCGCTTGTGTAGATGCAGGTATTTTGTGACGTAAGATTCACCATGACGAATAAAGATATAATGGCCATTTGCATTATTATAGTTTGACGCTATCACATGGCCATCGCCAGTTGAGAAAATGGGGGTTCCTGTTGGCGCTGCGTAATCAATGCCGCGATGAGGTTTAACTTCGTTGGTAATTGGGTGAAGGCGTCGCATATTAAATCTCGAGCTGACGCGAGTAAAATCCAGCGGCGCTCGAAGAAACGCTTTGCGCATACTGATACCGTCTTCGTTATAATAGCCAATATCGCCGTCGGGGTCGGTATAGCGGTAGGCATTATAGGTTTTGCCGCGGTTAACGTACTGAGCAGCGATAATCGCTCCTTCATCAATTTTTTCACCGTCTAAAAAGTGCTCTTCATAGGCCACGGTAAATTGATCGCCATTACGCACATCAAGAACAAAATCAATGACACCGCCAAAAATATTGGCCATGTTCATAGTGGTTGAAGGCGAGATATTGGCTCGTTCTGCTGACATTGACAGCGAGTCACTCACTTTCGCGCTGCGGTAAACGACTCTGATATCTGGCTGACGAGTATGCGTGGTCACAGTAAACTGGGCTTGCTCATCTTTCCGAGTAAAGTGAATGCTTTCAAGCAGAGATTTTCGCCTTATCACTTCGACCAAGACTTTATCATCGTTGATAACAAACTCGAGACTTTCGCCAGGGAACATTCGGGTTAATGCTTTGCCTTCCGTGCTAGAGTTGACAACGTTTAGGACCTCGCGGGCACTCAGGCCAACGCGATCAAACACCATCGATAAGTTATCTCCAGGCTTAATGGGTTGAGCAAAACGTTGGTGTTCTGCGACAACCGCTTCGGCTAGCGGCTCATTACTGTTATCTGCATTCGAATTAGTAGAGGCTTGACTATTTAAATCGCTGTTGGCCTGTGCGGCTAAAGACCGTTCACTGAGTGAGTTGGGCAGCTGATCATGATTGTCTTTAATGGCTGAGGTTGATGATCCAATCGCTGGCAGTGACAGAGAGATGGTCTCGCGCTTAGTTTTTCCGTTAGCGTTGGCCGCCGAGCTATCTATTAGTGAGAGTGAAGAACCATTCTTAAAGGGTGCCATACTGCTAAATGCCAACACTAACAAGCATAAGCATAGACCGCCAAGAGTTGCTGGAAGCCGTGAAGAGGGACGAATTTGTCTGTGTCGGAGCCAGCATTGGCGCCAAGCGCTGTTAGCGGTCGGGGTATTGAATGGGACAGCGTGTCGTTGTTCAGCCATAAAGTGGATTCGTAACTGTGTCTATTGGCAAACCGTTATTAGTTTTATGGCATAATAGTATACCAAAATAAATTCGCTTAATGATTGAAAACTCGCGAGATTTTGGTTTTTTTATGCAACAATTTCATTTTTTTACCGTTGCTCTGTCTATTTTAAACTTAAATCGTTTGTTATTAGACTTCATTTCATCCGATTGAGGAGTTAAAACACATCATGTCAGCCGCTATTTTGGATGATTTACAATCCCGACAACTGATTGCGCAGCTCACTGCAGAAGACGCACTGCAGGTGCATCTTGCCAGTGGCCCCCAGACGGTTTATTCAGGCTTTGATCCCACCGCCGATAGTTTGCATATTGGTAGCTTGGTTCCTCTATTAGCTTTACGTCGCTTTCAGCTAGCGGGACATAGTCCTATTATCTTAGTTGGCGGTGCGACGGGATTGATTGGTGATCCTAGCTTTAAGGCTGAAGAGCGAAAGTTGAATAGTGCAGACACTGTTGCCAAGTGGGTTGACAGAATTCAGCATCAAACCGCCCAGTTTGTTGACTTTGGGGCGACCGCTAATCCTGCGAAAGTCGTCAACAACCTCGACTGGACGGCAGGTATCGATCTACTTGATTTTCTTCGCGATACGGGGAAGCATTTTTCCGTCAACAATATGATTCAAAAAGAGTCAGTCAAACAGCGATTAGTGCGAGATGGCGCTGGTATCTCTTTTACAGAGTTCACCTATATGATTTTGCAGAGCTACGATTTTGCGGAGCTTTATCAGCGCCATGGTTGTTCGGTGCAAATTGGTGGTAGCGATCAGTGGGGAAATATCACCGGCGGTATTGATTTAACGCGCCGTCTTCATCAGGCTCAAGTGTTTGGCGCAACCTTACCGTTAGTGACCAAAGCGGATGGCACTAAATTTGGAAAAACCGAGTCGGGCACTGTCTGGTTAGATCCTGCTAAGACCTCAACTTATGCGTTTTATCAGTTTTGGATGAATACTGCCGATGAAGATGCTTATAGATTCCTGCGCTTTTTTACGTTTCTATCGCTCGATGCTATTGAAGAAATAGAGCGGTCTGATGCCAAAATTCAGGGGCGAAAGCAGGTGCAGAGCCTATTAGCGACTGAGGTGACGCGGCTAGTCCACGGCGATCAGGGATTGGCTGCTGCAAAACGGATTTCAGACGCACTGTTTTCTGGCGAATTAAATAGCCTCGCTGAGGCCGATTTTGCTCAGTTAGCGCTCGATGGCTTGCCCTGCACCGAGGTGCAGGGCAGTGGTGCCGGCTTGGCCGAACTGCTGGTTGATTCTGGCGTTGCGGTGACGCCTCGCGGAGATGTGACTTTAGGTCAGGCAAGAAAGTTCATTAACAGCAATGCTATCGCCGTTAATGGCACAAAAATTACGGACGAGACAGCGCAATTAAAGGCCAAAACCGGCTATTTCGGCCGCTACCACCTCATTAAGCGCGGAAAGAAGGTGTTTCACTTGCTTCAATGGCGCTAACATTCCCATAAAGACCCTCGATTGACTACTTTTCAATCATCCCAGGATTGGCTTTGCTTTTTGTTCTAACACACCCATTTGGTAGTAAACACTTATTTTAAAAAAGTTAAAAAAAAACAGTTGCAAGCAGGCAAAGTCTCCGTATAATGCCTCGCTCGGTTGAAGGGCTGAGGATTAAAAACCTAAGTCAAATGAACCAACTAGAGCGACACAAGCTGTCGTCCTGTTATTTAAAAACTTAATCAAATCATGCGTGTAGGTGCTTACTAGATAGATAGTACGATAGTATGCTTTTGCTTTTTAAAAGCGTACAAACTAAATATCAATAGTAAGTGTCCTACTAAAATTTTTATATTTTATACGTTCATTTATTTGTTGAGCCAAATCGGGTGTCGATGGTTGTTGCTAGAGCTTTCTGTTGCAACAGCAAAGACGTCCACTTGTATTTAAACTGAAGAGTTTGATCATGGCTCAGATTGAACGCGGGCGGCAGGCCTAATACATGCAAGTCG
>DDDX01000051.1:27754-28035 GCA_002339085.1 Cellvibrionales bacterium UBA1969 | reverse complement strand
CTTAGTACGCTGTTTGCCCAAAGGAAAAATTTGTTTAAACCAAGTTTCTGGCGATTGTTAAAAGATATTATACGCTTTAATCGACAGTCGCTTAAAGACTTGGAGACCGGAAATATTCCTGAAGATCTAAGCTTACAGCAGTACCTCGATAATAATAATTATAGTGAAGCGTTCACGACTAATTATTTAATTCCAATGGGGGCTGCTATCTGGTCGGCTGGCGTTGATTCAATGCTAGATTTTCCGCTACTGTTCTTTGTTAGATTCTTTAAGAATCATGG
>DDDX01000051.1:27214-27420 GCA_002339085.1 Cellvibrionales bacterium UBA1969 | reverse complement strand
TTGTTAAGCGTGACTAATCGGCCTCAATGGCGTGTCATTAAAGGCGGTTCACGCCAATATTTAGTACCATTGACTAACAGTTTTTTGCATTGTATTAAAACCAACTCCAAAATTACATCCATAGCGCGTAATGCCGATGCGGTCACCATTTCCACTGCAGAGGGCGATAAAACGCAATATGATGCAGTGATTTTTGCTACTCATAG
>DDDX01000051.1:0-26916 GCA_002339085.1 Cellvibrionales bacterium UBA1969 | reverse complement strand
ATTTTTGCTACTCATAGCGATCAAGCGTTAGAGTTACTTGATCAGCCAACGGCCTGCGAGCAAGAAATTTTGAAGGCTATTCCTTATCAGAACAACGAAGTCGTTTTGCATACTGATATCAGTAGGCTACCTAAATCACGCCGTGCTTGGGCTTGTTGGAATTATCGATTATCAGCTGACGCTGAAAATGTTGCTGATGATAAGAAAAATGCTAAGACTGAGGGGGCTAGGCAAGGTGAAATGACTCGATTAACTTATAATATGAACTTGTTGCAAAGCATTGATTCGCCGTATACATTTTGTGTTAGTCTAAATCAAACCGAATTGATAGATCCGACAAAAATACTCGGACAATTTAATTACAGTCACCCTGTTTTTACCGTAGAAGGTATTAAAGCTCAAATGCGGTGGTCAGAATTAGCAGGCAAGAATAGAACATGGTTCTGTGGTTCCTATTGGGCTAACGGTTTTCATGAAGATGGTGTTGCCAGCGCATTAAGAATTGCTGAGGCAATTGACGGCAAACAGTATAGTCAGTGATTTATTCAATATATCAAACCTTAAGTTAACTGGTATGACAGCTAAAGCAAATTTAAAACGCCGTCTAAGTAGTGCTATTTATACTGGCCATGTCTGGCACCGTCGTCTCTCACCTAAAAGCCATGCGTTTAAATATCGGGTATTTATGCTATATCTCGATTTAGCTGAATTGAATCAAGTATTTTCTTTGAGTAAATTTTGGTCAAAAAATAAATTTGCCTTGGCGCACTTTAAACGATCAGATTTTTATGGTGATGGTGATGGTGATCGTGAACTCACAATAAGCGAATCTGTTAGGTTAAAGGTCGAACAAGAGACAGGTGTTAGGCCTCAGGGTCCGATTCGCCTGCTAGCAAATATTCGCTATTGGGGTTACATCATTAACCCAATTAGCTGTTATTATTGTTTTGATAGTAAAGACGAATATCTTGAGGCTGTGTTACTTGAGGTCACAAACACACCTTGGGGTGAGCGGCACGCATATGTGTTAGATTGCGATAACAGCATCGATAATCAGAAGATTTTATTTGACAAAACACTTCATGTTTCACCTTTTCTACCAATGGATATGCAATATGAATGGCAGGGCAGTACGCCTACCGAGAGTTTAAAATTTAGATTAACTAACTTTAGAAATAATGAAAGAGTTTTTGATGCGGGCGTAAATTTCCAACGACAAACCATCAGTAATAAATCGCTTAATTCTCTGCTTTGGCGATTTCCTCTAATGACCCTGCAAGTATTTATCGGTATTCATTGGCAGGCTTTAAAATTATGGTTAAAAGGCATAAAAATTTTTAAACACCAAGTCCATCAAGGTGACGGTTAATAGAATAACCTGTTTTTTTTAAATAGTAGAATAAGGTACAGCTTGTATGAGTAGTCGAGGTCAGCAGCTCACCAGAGCATCGAAAATTGAGTCGCTTAGTGGTTTTTTTTCAAGTCAAGCTTGGGCAAAAAAACTCGTTCTAAATCAGTTATCAAAAATGAAGATAGGCCAATTAAAAATTATTGATGGCACTAATATAAGTGTTTACGGCGATCAGTCAAATGAGACGATATTTTCAGCTGAAATAGAGTTAATTAATGATGACTTGTTTTCTGCGGTTGCTTTTAATGGTGTTATAGGCGCGGGTGAGTCATATATGTCGGGCGCTTGGCAAACGCCAAACTTGGTGAAGGTGATTCAGTTTTTTGTGGTTAATATGCAAACCGTTAAGGCGCTTGATGGCCAGCGTTCTTGGCTGAGTCGGCTAGGGGCCTGGTTGATTGACCGCTCGAAGCGTAATAACCTGCAGGGTTCAAAAGAAAATATTTCAGCGCATTATGATTTAGGCAATGATTTTTTTAGTTTGTTTTTAGATCCCACCATGATGTACTCCTCTGCTGTGTTCGTGCAGAAGTCTTTTACGTTAGAGCAGGCTTCATTAGCAAAATTAGAAACGATTTGCCAACAATTAGAGCTATCCGCTGATGATCATTTGCTTGAGATTGGCACAGGCTGGGGAGGGATGGCTGTTTATGCGGCTGAAAATTTCGGTTGTAAAGTTACCACTACCACGATTTCTAAACAACAATATGAGTTTGCCCTCAAGCGAGTAGAAGCGGCAGGCCTTAGTGGGCAAGTTACGGTGTTAATGGAAGATTATCGAAAGCTTGAAGGGCGTTACGATAAGTTAGTTTCTATTGAAATGATTGAAGCGGTAGGTCACCAGTATTTTAGTGAATACTTTAATGGCTGTTCTAATTTACTGAAGCAGAACGGATTGATGTTGATACAAGCCATTACGATTGCAGATCAACGCTACGATCAAGCTCTGGGTGCAGTCGATTTCATTCAACGCTATATTTTTCCGGGCGGCTGCTTGCCATCAAATCATATAATTGCTCATCATGTTGCTGATGATACTGACATGACCATTGTTGGCCTCAAGGATATTGGTTTAGATTACGCCTATACGCTTGAAAAATGGCGCGAACAGTTCCTTTATAAGCTGGAGCAAGTCAAAGCACAGGGTTTTGATCAACGCTTTATCCGCATGTGGGACTATTACTTATGTTATTGTGAGGGCGGTTTTCGTGAGCGGGCTATTTCTGCGGCTCAAATACTGATGGCTAAGCCGGCTTACCGTCGCGTTTAATTCGAGGTCGATGTGAAAAAATTCATTGACGCTAAAAAAGTCATTAATGCTTCATTGTTTAATATCGCCTGGTTAGTTTGTGTTATCTTTGGTGACTTAGCCGCTGTCATGGCTTGTACCGTGGTTCTTTTGTTGCATTTTTTACTTGTTAGTCGAAATCCTGCAGAAGGCAGTTTGCTGCTTAAGGTGGTCATTTTGGGCTGGCTGGTTGATACTGCGCTATTTTCTGCCAATCTTCTTACTTCAGATGTCGGGTCGATTTTACCGCCGCTATGGTTAAGCTGTTTATGGCTGTTGTTTGCAACTACATTGAACCATTGTTTTGTTTGGTTTCAACAGCATAAAATAGTCGCTATCATTGTCGGGGCAATAGCAGGGCCAAGTAGTTACTTTGCGGGCTGTCAACTGTCTGCTATTGCTATTGGTGAACCACTATTTACCTCATTGCTTATTATTGCGCTAGTTTGGGCGGTGATTTTTCCTGTGGTTTTATCATGGGCGAATCGGCTTAACGATCAATCACAGTCCGCGGCGAGCTAGTCGTTTGATAAGAGGATTTTACCTTGACAGTAGCGAAGACCATTGTCTGGTTTCGACAGGATTTACGTATCCATGATAATCCAGCATTATTGAGCGCTGTTGATGCTGGCGACATTTTACCGATCTATATCCTCGATGATGTGAATAGCGGTGATTGGTCTATGGGTGAGGCCAGTCGACTCTGGCTTCATCAGTCCCTAGCCTCATTAAACGAGTCATTGAATGGTCAACTGTGCTTATTCCATGGCGACGCGCAGACTGTCTTAATCGATCTTGTTGCTGAATTTGACGCCACAGCGGTACATTGGAATCGTTGTTACGAACCATGGCGTATCGGCCGTGACAAAAAAATTAAAACACAGCTATCTGAGCAGGGAATTGAGGTTAATAGCTATAATGGTTCGCTGCTTTGGGAGCCATGGGAAATTACTAAAAAAGACGGCACGCCCTATAAGGTCTATTCACCGTTTTTCAAACGAGGTTGCTTAGCCGCAGCGAATCGTATTCGGCACGTTTTACCCGCCCCCAAAAACATTAATTATTTAGCCTTGCCCCAAGGCTTTGCCTTGCGGTCTCTAGAGGAGCTCTCCTTAACGCCATCGATCGCATGGGATGACGGTATTCGAAAAGCGTGGTCAGTGGGTGAAGATGCTGCGCACGATAGGCTTCAGCGTTTGATTGACCGTCGATTGGAAGGCTATAAAAAAGGCCGTGATTTTCCAGCGATGGACAGCACTTCACGCTTATCGCCGCATTTGCACTTTGGTGAATTATCGCCGCATCAAGTATGGTTTCAAGTTTTGCAGTCAGACCCAATTAATGAAGAAGATTTGAGTCACTATCAGTCGGAGTTGGGTTGGCGAGAGTTTTCTTATTATCTGCTTTATCATTGGCCGCAAATACCCGACCAACCCTTTGTGCCAAAATACAAAGCCTTTCCTTGGCGTAGCGATAAAGAGGGTTTGCAACAGTGGCAGCAGGGTAAAACGGGCTACCCCATTGTTGATGCGGGTATGCGCGAGCTATGGCAAACCGGTTACATGCATAATCGAGTCAGAATGATTGTAGGCTCATTTTTAGTAAAAAATCAATTGATTCATTGGCAGCATGGAGAACGTTGGTTTTGGAACTGCTTAGTCGACGCCGATTTGGCCAGTAACAGTGCAGGTTGGCAGTGGGTGGCTGGCTGTGGTGCCGATGCATCACCGTACTTTCGGATTTTTAACCCGCTATTACAGAGTGAAAAATTTGACCCGGAAGGTGAGTACCTCCTGCGATATTTGCCTGAGTTAAAAGGCTTGCCTAAAAAGTATCGCCATAAACCCTGGGAAGCGCCTAGTGATGTTCTTGATCAGGCGGGTATTGAATTAGGCAAAGATTATCCCGTGCCAATTTTAGATTTAAAGGTGACTCGCGAGCGGGCCTTATCGTCACTTCGGACGATGAATGATCAATTGGCTGCTGAGCAGTGAAGACTTTATCTCAGCAACTTGAGTCTTCATGGTTGGCAAGGTTATCTGATCAGTTTGATCAGCCCTATTGGCATCAGTTAGAACAATTTTTAGGGGCTCAATTGCATGCCCAAAAAATTATTTATCCGATTCAAAATGATGTTTTCAATGCTTTAAACAGCACCTCGTATAAAGCGGTAAAAGTAGTTATTCTAGGCCAAGACCCATATCACGGTGAAGGGCAGGCACATGGCTTAAGCTTTTCTGTCCCTCGCGGTCAGCGCATACCGCCATCGTTAAAAAATATCTTCAACGAATTGCATCGCGATTTACAACTGCCAATTCCTGCTCATGGTTGTCTTCAGTCTTGGGCGCAGCAGGGCGTTTTACTGTTGAATGCAGTACTCACCGTTGAGCAACAGCAGGCTGGTTCGCATGCGGGTAAGGGTTGGGAATTATTTACCGATACAATTGTCGCGCGGCTGAGTGACTCACGCTCGGGTTTAGTTTTTATGCTCTGGGGTGCTTATGCCCAAAAAAAAGGTCGGCTTATTAATCATGAAAAACACTGTGTGCTTAGTTCTGCTCATCCGTCCCCCTTGTCAGCACATCGAGGTTTTTTTGGCAACCAGCATTTTTCTAAAGCCAATGAATACTTAGTTGCCAATCACAAGACAGCGATTAATTGGTCGCTAGACTAAATGTTTTCTGTATAAGTAGGATATGAGATGTCAGTAACAAAACTAGGTTATTATGAGGATTTAGTTGTAGGTGACGTTCAGCGGTTTGATCAAGGCTATACGGTCACCGAACAAGAATTAGTGGAAGTGGCGAGTCGATGGGACCCGCAGCCTTTTCATGTGGATCCTGTGGCAGCAAAGGCGTCTATGTTCGGTGGCTTAGTCGCCTCGTCGGTGCATGTGTTTGCGATCTGGGTAGCATTGGGTATGGAAGACCCTGATAAACGCTCGGCGGCTATCAGCGCATTGGGTTTTAATCATATGAAGATGCGCGAACCGATTCGTCCCGGTGATACCTTGAGATCTGTTGCCACTTTAAAAGAGAAGCGTTTATCTCAAAGTCGTCCTCACTGCGGCATTGTGACCATGGCCAATGAAATGTTTAATCAAGACAATGTCTTGGTATTTAGCATTGAGCATAGCTACTTGATTAAGTGTTATGGCTACGATGAGGCGTTGGCAGCGGCAAATCCGGCTGGTTAAATAACTGGCAATAAAGTGCCGAGTTCTTTTTTTTCGCATTACTAGGCGCTAATAGTCTTTTTTGGTTAGCTGTCATATGCTGAGTGGGTTACTTCTATTATTTATTAAATAGGGCGCCTACTATGACTATCCTGTATAAAAAATTAATTAAAATCGGTTGCTTAGCGGTAATCATCTCGGCATTGTTTGGCTGCAGTTCAGAACAGCCACCCACTGATGTAAGACCTCAATCAGATTCAAACAATGCTGAACAAGCAGCTATCGTCAAATCTGCTGTTGATTCAGAGGCGCGAGTAGCGATGTTAGAGCTGCTATCCACCATCGAGCAGGTACAGGCAAAATTCCTGCAACCAGCTAATGGAATTCATACTGCCGATGATGTTGCTGAAGGCCAAAAAGCCTTGGCACATATTTTAGAAACGGCGCTCTATTTTTGGTTAGAGTCTGATCCTGATCGACCGGTATTTAAACCCTATGTAACGGCCTCGCGAAAGCTTTTAGGTGATAACCCTGATTCGATTTACTACTTCGCGTCCATTCGCGACAATCGCAGTTATAAAATTTCTGGTAATGTCGGTGCAGCAGTCTTTACCTCTTTCACGATAGAGGCCGGTAGTTTTGACGGCCATGCAGGTCGCCGCTCCGTGGCGGCCCTTAAAGATAATGACATGATCATAGCTGGTGACGGTAGTTATGAGATCATCGTTAGTCGCGATAAGCCTGCGTCAGGCAATTGGTTGCCTTTAGAAGATGGCGCCAGTCAAATCACTACGCGTCATTATCATGAGGCTAAGTTATCGGTTGCCGCGGATGAAAGTGCTCAAATGGATATTCGTATTGAAGCACTCGATCCAGATCCACTCAAGCCGAATGGTGGCGATCAAGAAGTGGCAAACCATTTGCGTTATGTAGCAAATTTTGTCCGTGAGCACGGCGCCATGAGCTTGCTGCAACCCACCGAAGAGGCAGTAGCACCACTAGGTTGGTACAGCTTGGTGCCCAATCAATTTGGCAAGCCAGGGCAGTGGGTGAGCGCTTCGGGCGATCAGGCCTATGGCAATACCCATGCCTACTATAATGCTGCTAACTATGAATTAGCGGCAGATGAAGCTTTAATTATTGAGGGTCGATTGCCGCCTGCACGTTTTATTAACGTGGTGCTTTGGAACCGTTTTATGCAGAGTTATGATTTTTCCAATCGACAGATTTCACTGAATCAAAAACAAATTCAGTATGAGGATGACGGCAGTTTTAAAATTATTGTTGCCCATCAAGACCCGGGCCTACCGAACTGGCTCGATACCGAGGGTCGGCCAACAGGTAATATGTATTGGCGCTTTGTGTTCCCGACTGAGAACCCTCAAACACCTACAACACGGGTGGTGAAATTTTCAGAACTGGCGAATTAAACTATTATAGATTTACCGCAGGGATGATGGATGAATCAGGGCTGCCAAGGCCAAGGTTGTTCTTTTCTAATATACGGTCGGCTCGGTAGCTAGAGCGGACCATTGGCCCAGCGGCAATTTCAGTGAAGCCCATCTCAAGACCCTGTTCACGATAGCGAGCAAATTCATCGGGATGCACCCATCGTTCAACCGGTAAGTGGTTCTTGGTGGGTTGTAGGTACTGGCCCAGTGTTAAAATATCTACCCCATGCGCGCGCATGTCTTCCATCGCGCGGGTGATCTCATCATCCTGTTCGCCTAAGCCTAGCATCAGGCTAGTTTTGGTTAAAATGTTCGGTTGCTCTTGCTTTGCAAAAGCTAAGACGTCCAGCGTTTGCTGATATCCCGCGCGCGGATCGCGCACCCGCTGAGTAAGCCGCTTAACAGTTTCAACATTTTGAGCAAACACCTGCAAGCCAGAATTAACTACGGTTGCCACGCAGGCTTGATTGCCAGAGAAGTCGGGGGTTAATGCTTCAACGGCGGTTTCAGGATTGGCTTTTCGAATGGCGCGAACGCACTTGGCATAGTGGAGTGCGCCACCATCGCTGAGATCGTCGCGATCGACGGAGGTTAATACGACATAGCGCAGTTTCATTAGTTCAACAGAGCGAGCAGCATTAGCCGGTTCTTGCGCATCTAACCACCCTTGGGGATTACCCGTATCCACTGAACAAAAACGACAGGCGCGTGTGCAAACCGAACCCATAAGCATGATGGTTGCCGTGCCGTTACTCCAACACTCATTCATATTCGGGCAGTGGCTTTCTTCGCAAACCGTGGCTAGGCGGTGGTCATTCACCGTTTCACGTACTGCTTGAAAAGCGGTACTGGTTTTCATCGAAATACGTAGCCAAGGGGGTTTTCGCTCTGTCGACTTAGCTTGATTCGGGTTTGTTTTTATCCCATCCTTTATCGCTGAGAAACCCTGAGGTGTGGCAAATTTAACCCCGCTAGCGGGCTTGCTAGGCGCTTTGATTTTGCTTGGGCTGTTGGTTTGCTCAGAACCTGACATGCAAAGCATTCCTTACGAGGTGTTTTTTTAAGCTCGCAGCTTGCTGGCCAAGTGGTCAAAGAGTTCAAAGCTTGGCTGTAGACTGCATGGTGTACTCATTGTGTATATTAACGCAAAAATGTAGACTTTGGATCATTTAATAGTACCTTTCTAACGCCATGCTGGTCGTCAAAACAAGCATGTTTTTGATCGCAATAGAGGCTTTTCGATACTCTGGCGGTTTTTTAGTATTTTTGGGGGTTGTATGAGTTCAACTGAAGTATCGAGCGGCGCTAATCCAGCTTTGCCAGTTATCGAGGGTTGGTTCACAATGGACGAGGCCGATACGCATTTAATAGGCAGTCGATGCAAACGCTGTGGAACCTATTTTTTTCCTGGCAATGTTACCTTTTGTCGTAATCCTAGCTGCGAAAGCGATGAATTTGATGCGGTGCCGCTGAGTCGCGAGGGAACTATCTGGTCTTATACGGATGCCCAATATAAACCACCTGAACCTTATGTTGCAGCTGATCCCTTTGAGCCTTATGCGATTGCCGCCGTTGAATTGGCGAAGGAGCGAATGATTATATTAGGCCAGTTAGCCAAAGGTGTTACGGTCGATGATGTGACTACCGGCATGCAGGTTGAATTACAGCTACAAACCCTTTTCACTAAAGATGGACAGGATTACGTGAGTTGGGTTTGGCAGCCAAAAAGATAAACCCTTAACCCTTACTGAGAAAAGTATTATGAGTAGAGACGTGGTTATTTTAGGTGCCGGTATGCATCCTTGGGGCAAGTGGGGTAAGAATTTTGTCGAGTACGGTGTTCATGCTGCCCGAGCTGCATTAAAAGACGCCGGCGTTAGTTGGCAAGATATTGAATTTGTCGCAGGTGGCGCGACGATGAGAAACGGTTATCCTGGTTATGTGGCAGGCGCCACTTTTTCACAAGCCTTAGGTTGGCAAGGTAATGAAATTATGACCTGCTATGCGGCTTGCGCAACTGGTAGTCAGGCCTTGGCAGCGGCAAGAGCAAAGATTCAAGCAGGTCAGTGCGAAGTGGCCTTAGTGGTTGGTGCCGATACTACCCCAAAAGGCTTTTTAGCACCTCAAAAAGGTGAGCGGCCCGATGACCCCGATTGGGTTCGGTTTCGTTTGGGGATTACCAACCCAACTTATTTTTCATTGTATGCGCAACGTCGTAAAGATTTGTATGGTGCTACTGACGAAGATTTTGCCGCCATTAAGGTTAAAAACGCTGAGCATGGTTTCAGCAATGAATTTGCCCGCTACCGCAAAAAATTCACCGTCGAAGAGGTTTTAGCCTCACCGATGGTGGCTTCACCTTTGCGTTTATTTGAAATCTGCGCCACCAGCGATGGCGGTGCAGCCGTGGTGGTGGCCAGTAAAGAGTATGCTGATCGTCTTGGCAGTCAGCGACAAGTGAAGATTGGTGGTATCTCTACAGTATCGCCAAAATTCGCCAGTGCCGATGTTGAAATGCCTGATATTGCGACTGATTCTGCCGCAGCGTCTAACGCTTATTCTTTTCGTGCATCAATCGCTCAAAAAGCTTACGAAGAAGCGGGTGTTGGTCCGGAAGAAGTCTCCTTGGCAGAAGTTTACGATCTATCATCAGCAATGGAGCTTGATTGGTATGAATATATCGGCCTTTGCCCTCAAGGCGATGCAGAGAAATTGCTACGTGACGGCGATACGCGTATTGGTGGCAGAGTGCCAGTGAATGCCAGTGGTGGCTTAGCGTGCTTTGGTGAAGCAGTACCGGCACAAGCATTGGCGCAAGTTTGCGAGTTAACCATGCAATTAAGAGGTGAAGCCGGCGATCGACAAGTAAGCGATGCTAAAGTTGGAGTGACCGGAAATCAAGGCTTGTTTGGGCACGGTTCATCGGTTGTTTTACTGCGCTAAACGTCCACTTTTAAAATATAATTTTAGTAAAGATGAATCGTCTAGAAATGATAACAATTAATAGCAGCAGTGGAAGAGGGTTGTAATGGCTTTTTTAAAAGAAATCAAAGTAATTGATTTGATGCTAGGTATTCCAAGTAGCGATGACCGCTCTGAGTGGTTTGAGTCCTTTCAGAATTTATTAATGGATCAAGAGAGCCAGACACAATTTAAAATGCCGGCTCAGTATATGTTTAAAGATGTGCCTGATCTGTCAAATCAAGATGATACTATTGCCTATGCGCTAGAGCAGATGAATAAACATAATATTCATCGTGCTATGCTGGGTATTGACGATGTGAGCCCCACCCATCACCAAGCCTTAAAGCAGCACCCGACTCGCTTTTTTTCAGCCTATGAGGCAAATGCGAATAAAGGCATGGAAGAGGTAAGAAAGATACGTCGTTTATATAAAGAGCATAATCTTAAAGCCGTGACAGCTTTTCCATCGGGTCTCTGTCCGCAGGTGCCGATTAATGATAAAAAGTGGTATCCGATTTATGCCACCTGTATTGACCTTGATATTCCTTTTTGTCCTTGCGCCGGTATACCGGGCCCTCGAATCCCTGCAGAACCACAAAAAGTCGAGCACATCGACGAAGTCTGTTGGTTTTTTCCCGAGTTAAAGCTCGTGATGAAGCATGGCGCTGAGCCTTGGGTTGATCTGGCCGTTAAACTGATGATCAAGTACCCCAATTTATATTATATGACCAGTGCTTTTGCACCAAAATATTATCCACAGGCAATTATCGATTATGCGAATACTCGAGGTAGCGAAAAGATTCTTTATGCAGGGTATTTTCCCATGGCCTTATCGTTAGACCGAATTTTTTCTGATATGGAAAAAGTTCCGTTCAAAGACGAGGTGTGGCCGAAGTTTTTGCATCAAAATGCTGAGCGAGTATTTAAATTATAAATAATAACTAACGCATAGGGTTTCACCATGCATGAATCTACTTCTAGCGAAAAAAATAAGCAGGCTATTGCTGACCGTTACTGGCATGAGAATAAAAAAATATTGCTGTCGTTATTGTCGCTATGGTTTATTGTAGCGTTAGTTTGCCCAGTTTTATTGGTTGATTATTTGGATCAATTTTCACTGGGCGGTTTTGGGCTGGGTTTTTGGTTTAATCAGCAGGGCGCCATTTTATTTTTTGTAGCGATTATCTTTATCTATCACGGTTTAATGCAGCGATTAGAAGCGCGTTTAGCGGTAGAGAAAGCGGCTGATGACTCGCAGGCTGAATCGTAATGGATGCACAAAGCTTTAGTTATTTATTTGTTGGTTTGTCATTTGCGCTCTATATTGGCATTGCCTTTTGGACGAGAGCGAATTCCACTAAGCAGTTCTATGTGGCTGGCGGAGGCGTGCACCCGGTATTAAATGGCATGGCAACGGGCGCTGATTGGATGAGCGCTGCATCGTTTTTATCGGTAGCAGGTATTGTTGCCTTTTCAGGCCGAGATGGTTCCGTTTATTTGATTGGTTGGACCGGTGGTTATGTCTTACTCGCCTTATTATTGGCGCCCTATTTACGCAAGTTTGGTCGATACACCGTACCCGACTTCATTGGTGAGCGCTATTATTCTAAAGCGGCACGCACGGTTGCGGTACTGTGTTTGATCTTTATTTCGTTTACTTACATAGCTGGCCAGATGCGCGGTGTTGGCATTGTCTTTTCACGCTTTTTAGAAGTTGATATTAATACCGGCGTGATTATTGGTATGGTGATTGTATTCTTTTATGCGGTGATGGGCGGTATGAAAGGCATTACCTATACCCAAGTTGCCCAGTACTGTGTGCTGGTGTTTGCTTTTATGGTGCCGGCAGTCTTTTTATCCATCATGTGGACCAATAATCCTATCCCGCAATTGGGTCTAGGTAGCCAGCTCAATGATGGCTCTGGCTTAACGGTGTTGCAAAAGTTGGATCAAGTCACCGTTGATTTGGGTTTTCATGCCTATACGGGCTCGATCAGATCAACGCTTGATACCTTGATGATCATTGTTACCTTAATGATTGGCACGGCTGGCTTACCGCATGTGATTGTTCGTTTCTTTACGGTACCTAAAGTGTCAGATGCGCGCTTATCGGCAGGTTATGCCTTATTATTTATCGCGGTTATTTATACTACCATTCCGGCAGTGGCAGGTTTTTCGCGGTTAAATTTAACTGACAGCGTGAATGAAGTGGCGTATGAAGATGCGCCTGAATGGGTGGGCAAGTGGGAATCAACGGGGCTTATCGCTTGGCAAGACAAAAATGCCGATGGTCGAATTCAGTATCGAGCAGGGCATGCCTTGGTACCAACTAAACCCCAATTCACCGATGCTCGGGGGCAATACGGTCAGCGATTATTGGAGAATGCACCCAGTGATAGTGAGAATGAAATTTACGTTGACCGCGATATTATGGTTATTGCTAACCCTGAAATCGCCGGTCTGCCGAATTGGGTGATTGGCTTAATTGCGGCAGGTGCGGTGGCCGCAGCACTGTCGACTGCGGCAGGGTTATTACTGGTTATTTCAAGTTCGATTTCACATGACCTGCTTAAAAGTACCTTCATGCCCTCTATCACCGATAAACAAGAATTACTTGCCGCCCGCTTGGCCGCCGCCACCGCTATTGTCATTGCAGGCTGGTTTGGTATTCACCCGCCGGCGTTTGTTGCTCAAGTAGTTGCGTTTGCCTTTGGCATGGCTGCGGCCTCTTTGTTTCCTGCTATTGTGTTAGGCATTTTTTCTGAGCGAATTAATAAAGAAGGGGCGATTGCTGGAATGATCGTCGGCTTAGTTTTTTCGGTGGGTTACATTGTCTATTTTGTATTCATTAACCCGCATCAAAATAATGCTGACTTTTGGTTCTGGGGTATTTCAACCACGGGTATTGGTGGTATTGGCGCTGCCCTTAATATGATCACTGCTTATACGGTCAGTCGTTTCTTTGATGCTCCACCCACTGGAGTAATATCACTTCTTAAGCATATCCGACAACCTTAATTATTGATTTAAATATAATTCCATCCACTTTTATCGTTTGCCAAAAAGTTGTCAATAATGCTCAAACTATAAACGTTAACGATTATCAATTGCTTTCTCATCTTTATTTAAATACAATGCACCACTTAGGATCATTGGAGTTGAGTCCCGTTAACTTTATATGAACACTCCCTTAGATATCTCAGGCAGCTCCTTTCAGTTTTTTTCTATTAACTTATGCAGGTATCATTTCATGAAAAACAAACTATTTACTGCAATTAGTGCGGTAACAGCTTCTCTTGTTGCGATCAATTTACATGCTTCAAGTGCTGAATTGTTTGAAGAGATTACTATTTTTGGTGACAAAGATGCAGCTAATGCTGTTGCCGGCTCTGCAACCTATCTATCAGCAGAGGAATTACAGGTTTTTTCTTATTCTGATATCCAACAAGTTCTTCGTCAGGTTCCTGGGGTTTATGTCCAGTATGAAGATGGCTACGGATTACGCCCTAACATCGGTATTCGAGGGGTATCGACAGAAAGAAGTGCGCGTATCGCATTACTAGAAGATGGCGTGCCGATAGCCCCTGCGCCTTATGCTGCATCATCGGCTTACTATTTCCCAACCACTGGGCGTATGAATGCTGTTGAAGTTCTTAAAGGACCAGCGGCTATTAGTGAAGGCCCTAATAATATTGGGGGTGCTTTGAACTTAATTTCTACCCCTATCCCAAGCAGTGCAGCAGGTAATCTTCTTCAAGAAGTCGGCGAAGATTCTACGACTCGAACGCACTTGACTTATGGTGCAACTAACTCTTCAGGTTTTGGTTACCTACTTGAGACGCATCAGATGAAATCTGACGGCTTTCAAACCGTTAATGGCACCAATGATACAACCGGTTATGACATCGAGGACTATACGTTAAAGATGTCATACGCTCCTGCGGGTTCTGCTCATAGCTTTGAGATGAAGTATCAGTATGCGCAACAAGATTCTGATCAAAGTTATTTAGGTCTCACGGATGCTGATTTCAAACAAAATCCTTATCAGCGCTATGGCGTCTCACAGCTTGATCATATGACTACGGAGCATAACCAGCTTATTTTGCGTCATGGGTATAAGTTCAGTGACACGACAACTCTATCTACCACGGTTTATAACAATGAGCATAAGCGAAATTGGTATAAGTTAAATAATAGTATCTCTTCTATTGGTTCAGCAGTATTGGCTGGTGGTGATAGTGCAGCGGGTGCTTTACAAGTTAAGAGTAATAATCGCGAATACTATAGCCGCGGTGTTGCGCTTAAATTAGATATGCAACGAGATATTCACTCTATCGAAATGGGATTGCGTTACCACGAGGATGAAGAAGATCGATTCCAGTATTCGGATTATTTTACTCAGACAAATGGGGCTATGGTCTTTGACAACGCAACAGCGCCTGGAGCTAAGGGAGATTGTGTGGTCGGTGCTGAAGCTACGTCGCTTTATATTAAAGACACAATTGATTTGGGCGATTTGACGATCACCGCCGGTATCCGATTTGAGGACATTGATCTAGAAAGAAATGATTGGACAGATAATGGCCCACGTCAAGTCCTTAGTTCATCAAGTCCTAAAAAGAATAGTATCTCTGTGACACTACCCAGTCTGGGGGCCACTTATAAGTTAAGTGATAAGCTTTCATTACTTGCAGGTATTTACCAAGGCTTTGGTGCTCCGACAGTGACTGACGGCGTTGATAACGAGGAAGCGCTTAATATTGAAGTGGGCGGACGATATCAGGATGGCAACACCTCAGCATCATTAGTCGTTTTCTCAAGTGATTACGATAACTTAGTCGGTGAATGTACGGCTTCTATCGGTTGTTCCGGTAGTATTGGGGATACCTATAATGGCGGTGAGGCATCAGTTCTAGGCGCCGAGCTTACTTTAGCGACGATATTTTCTTTAAATGCATCGACCACAATGCCGCTAAGTGTTAGCTATACATACACAGACGCTGAGTTTGATCAAACATTTGACAGTGAGTTTTTTGGTGATGTGACAAAAGGGGATTCGCTCCCTTATATCCCTGAGAACCAACTTTCACTGTCAGCAGGCATTGATATGGGCGATCTAAGTATTACCACTCTTGCTACATTTATTGACTCTATGTGTACGGTGGGTGATGGTTGTACTGAAAAAACCTATAAGCAAACGAATATTGATTTAGTTGCTAATTACGAAGTGAGCGATGAATTGAGTTTTTATACGCGGGTAGACAATATTACTGATGAAGTCGATATTGTCGCTCGACAACCAAAAGGTGCTCGGCCTAACCGTGGTCGCACTGCATCGGTCGGCGTTAGACTTTCGTTCTAATCTGTACAGTTTTGAAAAAAGGGGCTTTAGAGCCCCTTTTTTTATGCATAATTTTTTTTGTGCTCAGATCGTCGGTAGAATAATTAGTGTGGAGTTGCACTGCCAACTCGGCCGCAGCCTCCATCGCGCCTTCAATATACCCAACCCCATTACAGTCGCCAATAGCGTGTACATTGAAACCGGCATTTTTTAGTGATGCGGCAAGTTGTTCGTTACCAGTTGCCCCCTTTGCAACAATGACTTGTTGCGCCGCAGTGGAGTGTGTTTGATCATGATCGTCTGTGTATGTCACATTGCCGTCGCCAATTTTTATATGGTTGGCGTTATTAATAATCGTGACGCCGATCGTTTTTAATTCAGTTAAGAGCCGCATACGGCGGACGATGTAGAGGCCTTTGCCTGGTTTTTTCTGCTCGTCAATAACGGTGATTTCTCTGCCACGCTCAGCTAAAAATTCAGCCAATTCTAGGCCCACTAACTCGCTACCAATGATGACGATCTTTTTCGGCAGTGGAAGCCAGATTTTTGAAGCTTGATAGACAGCCGTTGGCCAGCCGGTTACGCCTATTTTTGCGCCCATGTAAGTCATAAAGCGGGTGAAGGCGGTGGTTTTAGTGCGCAGTGTCGGGTTGCTCTCAGCGAGTACCAGTGCCCGCATTTCATCGCCGCTAAAAACAAAATCTTGGTCGTTACCCTCAATTTCGGGCATGTCGCGCTTTGCCCCAGAGGCGACAATCACGTCATCTGCTTGTAGGGTGCTTAGCAGTTCAGGGCTGGCTTCACAATTTAATTTTACCGTCACGCCCGACTGCTTAATTTGTAATTTGAGCCAGTTGAGTAATTTCTCATTGGGGGGGTAAGCAATGCTGGCAAATTGCAAGGTGCCGCCGAGTCGATTGCTTTTTTCTAATAGGGTGACACGGTAACCCAAGCTGTCGAGTCGCCGAGAAATTTCCATCCCGCCAGGGCCGCCACCAATGACCACATAATGTTTCTGGTTTTGATGACTACTCGCAATCAGGCTGCGTTGACGTTCAAACGCGGTTTCAGGATTGACGGCACATTTTACAGATTCACGAATATAGATCTGGCTGACACAGCAATAACAATAAACACAGGGCCGTATTTGTTCAGGTGTGCCCGCAACGACTTTATTGGGAAGGTCGGGGTCAGCTAATAATTTACGACCCATGCCAAAGAAATCAAAGTGATCTTGGCCAATGTGTTGATTGGCGGAGTGCGGCTCAATGCGACCTGAAGTGATGACCGGTATATCCAGCACCTGTTTAATCGCAATCGCATTACTGACTAAGCGCTCGGGGGTGTGCGGAATATTGGATTCAGAATGCATGATGCCTTGGCTGGTATCGTGATAAGCACTGACCGTCACAGCATCGACGCCGGCCGCCTGTGCGAGCAGGGCAGTGGCCTTTGCATCGGCTAAGCTGATACCCTTGTCGTTACCGAATTCGCCAGAATCGAGTTTACACCACAGAGGAAAATCATCACCGACAGCCTGTCTGACGGCGCCAATAATTCTTAATAATAATCGTGCGCGATTTTCATGGCTGCCGCCATATTCATCTTCACGTTTGTTCATCGCGGGTGATAAAAATTCTGAAATGATATAGCCGTGACCCCCATGAATTTCTATAGCATCAAGGCCCGCTGTTTTGGCGCGAATAGCAGCCGCCGCAAATTGACTCACCAGTAGGTCGATATCGTCATGACTCATCGGACATAATGCGGGTTTAGGCGATTTTGGATCGTGCATCGCCATCAACTCATGATCGAGAAAATCATTTAAGTAGTTTGGTTTTTTGGGTTCGGGGTAAGAGGGCACCCAGACAGGTCGACCACTGCGCATATCTTCGGTGGCGACTAATCCGCCATGGTGAAGCTGAGTGGCCAGCTTGGCGCCGTGTTGATGCACTGCATAGGCCATGGCTTTTAAGCCTGGAATAAATCGGTCGTCAGAAATCGCCACTTGATTCGGTTGGTTACCGCCATGCGGCCATGCAACACCAGCGACACCTAGGACAATAAGACCTGCACCGCCTTTGGCATGGCGTTCGTGAAAAGCAATAATGCGCTCACCACAGACACCGTCATCCTCGGCTAAATTCACTCCCATAGCAGTGACAACCATACGGTTTTTGACTGACAAAGCACCAATTTTTCCCGGTTTTGACAGGTGAGGAAATAACTTCGATCGGCTTGAGATTACTGACATGGCGAGTGTTTTTATCCCATCTTTACCCAAGAAAACAAATACCATGATCGATAAACTGTGGTTAACTGTCAATCACTATTAGAGCCATGATTTTTTACCCAATTAATTCAGTGATTTATAAACTAAAATGGTTTTCTTGCCGTATGAGTTCTTTACATGCGTTTTCGACTTGATCGGTTAATGTTGTCAATCAGCATCAGCGGTATCATTAGCCATCAACTTTTGTGCGTGGGATAATATTCATTTTTAATCATTGAGGTAATTATGAAGCTGGGTCTGCAATTAGGTTATTGGGGCGCTTTAGCGCCGGGTGACAGTCACATTAAACTGGCTCAAGAAGCAGAAAATTTGGGTTATGACTCTGTTTGGACGGCAGAGTCTTGGGGGAATGATGCGTTTACACCCCTTGCTTGGATTGGGGCAAACACCTCAAAGATCCGCTTAGGGACTTCGGTGGCGCAATTGTCGGCAAGAACCCCAACAGCCTGTGCGATGTCGGCATTAGCGATGGACCATATGTCAGGTGGTAGGATGATATTGGGTTTAGGAGTGTCTGGGCCGCAAGTCGTTGAGGGGTGGTATGGACAGCCATTTAGTAAGCCAGTATCTAGAACGCGCGAGTATGTTGATATTATTCGTCAGGTACTGCGCCGTGAAGCTCCTGTAACTAACGATGGCGTGCACTATCCCTAGCCTTATAAAGGTGAAAATAGTTGGGGCTTAGGTAAGCCGCTCAAGCCGATAACCCACCCTTTAAGAGCGGATTTGCCGATTTTCTTAGGTGCTGAGGGGCCAAAGAATGTCACTCAAACTGCCGAAATTGCCGATGGCTGGCTGCCACTGTATTACTCGCCTTATCGTCAGGAAGTCTATGCTGATCAGTTGAAGGTAGCAAAGCCTGGTTTTGAAATTTCTGCGATGGCGATTGTTTCAGAAACAGATACCGTAGAGGAAGGATTGATGCCTGTGAAAGCCATGCTGGGTTTTTATATCGGAGGCATGGGCGCCAAAAAACGTAATTTCCATAAAGATTTAATGGGTAGGATGGGCTTTGAAGAAGAAGCTAACCAAGTCCAAGAGTTGTTTTTTGAAGGTAAGCGTGACGAGGCAATTGCTGCAGTCCCCGACGCCTTTGCCGACGAAATTTCTTTAGTTGGACCAAGAGAGCGAATTAAAGAAAAGCTGCAGGATTGGGAAAACTCGCCGGTCACTTCGCTATTAATTATGGGCGATACCAACTTGCTTCGTACCATGGCGGAATTAGTTCTTTAACGTTTTTTTGCAACGCATTTCCCTGCAGTACCGGCGCAAAGTAAGCCAGCAACAATTGAGCTAATTGTTGCTGGCTTTTTGGTTGGTCTTTTTTAAACGCACAATCGTTCGTCCATAGAATTTTTTGGTCATTGAATATGTCACTGAATCTTGATTTCTTCTGTCAGCAGTTACCGATTGAACGCTGCGATATTCCTTTATTCAATGACTGTTCCCCGACGCTGTATTTGATTCGCCTCGACCAATTACGTTGTGGGACTAATGACCGCGTGATGGGCAATAAAATTTATAAATTGCTACCCAACCTGCAACTGGCTAAAGGGCAGAATTATCGTCAAATCGTCAGTTTTGGTGGTCCATGGTCGAACCATCTACATGCGCTCGCGGCCGCCGGTGAGGCGTTTGATTTTGATACCGTTGGTCTGGTTCGTGGTGAGCGACCAGAGCAGCTGTCGGCGACGTTATGCGATGCGCAGTCCTTGGGTATGCGGTTACAATTTATCAGTCGCAGTGATTACCGTAGGCTTTGCGGCGGCCTGGATCGATCGTTCATAGAGCAGCAATTTGGCCGATCTTGGGTGGTGCCCGAAGGCGGCTCGAATACAGCGGGGCGCTCAGGGGTGCGCGCAATGGGCAGAGCTATCGCTTCGCAATTGCCGCCTGCCGTCGATCATATTTGGATGGCTGCAGCAACTGGCAGTACGATGGCGGGTATGATTGAAGGCGCAGTCGAGGCTCAGCAGGGTAACAGCGAAGGTTTATTTTATGGCGTGATTAATGGGGTCAATGTCCTCAAGAATAGCGGCTTAGCTGAAGCCTTAACGGCTGGCTTGGCGGCTGATCTAAAAGTCGATAGAGAAACTGATTCCTTCGGTGTTGAGGCCGGCTCAGTACGATGGCGGGTTCTCAATGATGCGCATTGTGGCGGCTATGCCAAGGTGAATGCTGATTTGCTGGCATTTCATCGTCAGCTGGAACAGCAGTTGGGTGAGCCAGTTGATCATGTTTACATGGCCAAAGTGTTTTATGCCTTGTATCAATCTTTGCAGGCGGGTGAGTTGTCGGATGTCAATGCAATTGCCGTGATTCACAGCGGCGGGCAGCAGGGTCGACGAGGCTTGCCTGAGAGGTGAGTGTGTTAACGGCAAACTTATAAGAATTTGACTTAGCGTGATAGCCAATCGTTGGGAACCACAAACCCGTATTGGAGTGGATGCTGATCATCAAGTTGATACGCCACCATCTCCGGCTGCTCTTGGTTCAATGCGTTGTGACCCTTTGCCGCTGTCATCCATTGTTGTTGCTCGATTAAGGTATCGAGCCAGAACGGTTTGTCGACTGAGCAGAAACGCAGACGATGATTGGCCAACAGGGCCTGCCATTCGTGTAAAAAAAGCCAGTGGCCCTTCAAATGATGAGGATTTAAATGCCGCGGTGTATGTCGATCGACTGACTGATCGCTGTGTCGATAAAATAATCGTCCACCAACATGTAAGTGCTTGACCAATGGCTGCTTGCTGAGTAGTTTTTTTTGTTCGTGGGTTAACGCCGATTCAAGCGTTGCTAAGGCGGCAGGGTGGTCGGCTAGATTAAGCTGTTTATTAATACTGTGGTGTAACTTTACATCGAGTCGATCACTTTTTCCGGGGCCGTGCCAGTGTTCCCATGCGCTGTCATTTAAGCCGTCGGCTAAATAGTATTTGCTGGCAATTTCACAATGCACCAAGCCGAGTTTATGATGCTGATAGATCAAGTCGAATTCGCCGAGATCTTGGCCGTTATGGCGCGCTTTAAGATTTGCGCTGATGAGCTCAGTCTCATGGCTATGAGTTAAAAAATATTGCCATAACCGTTCATGGTAAACACCCAGCTTGAGCCGCTGGGAACTGGCTAAAAAATTGATCAGTGACTCAGGTGCTTGATCTAGTGCAGTTAGCCATTTTTTATAAGTGGTATTAAGCGCAAAAACCGGTTGATTGGCTGGCTGCGCTGTTTCAGCGCTTGGCGCTGTGGCTACGCGCTGTTTATCGGTTGAAGTGGTAATGGCCAATATCTGAATCAAGGCCGGACCAAAAACTGCCTGCGCAAGCATTCTTACTTCACGGCATTGTAATTGGTCAATAAAGTCTTTTTGTTTGGTTTCTGGCGTTAAGTTGTTGCACATGGCTCTCATCTGCTCGGTTAACAGCGGTTATGCTAATGGTTTATCAACGAATTGAGTCTTTCAAGGCTGTAGTCTTGCCGTATTTGTGCCTATAATTGCACTCTTATACGTCGATTATTGTATTCTTGAGACGATGGCAATCATTGAATAATAACAGGTACTTTAATGACCTCGCAATTTAGAAATATAGGATTAATTGGTCGGGTTGACAGCGATTTGGTTCGTCAGTCTGTCCAGACCCTTGTAGTGCTGCTGCAACAGCGTGAGTTAACCGTGGTGCTGGAAGAGGAAACGTCTAAAGCATTAGACAGCCATAGCCTACAAGTGGCTAGTCGAAAGTTAATTGGTGAGGTCTGTGACATGGTCATTGTTGTGGGGGGCGATGGCAGTTTGCTGGGTGCTGCCCGTGATCTCGCCCGTCACGATGTACCCGTACTAGGAATTAATCGAGGTAAGTTGGGGTTTTTAACGGATATTGCACCCGAAGATATCGAAACCGGCGTCAGCTGTGTTTTAGAGGGTAATTATGAAACAGAAACGCGGTTTTTATTAGAAACTGAGTTAAAGCGAGCGGGCGCTGTCGTCGGTCAGTCTGATGCATTTAATGATGTTGTTTTACACAGTGGTCAGGCCCCTAAAATGTTGAGTTTTGAACTTTATATTGAAGGCGAGTTTGTTTATTCACAGCGCTCAGATGGCTTGATTGTCTCTACGCCTACGGGTTCTACTGCTTACTCTTTATCCGGCGGCGGGCCAATTATGCATCCTCGGCTTAATGCTATTGTGCTTGTGCCGATGTTCCCGCATACCTTAAGTAGCCGACCCTTGGTTGTTGATGGTAACAGTGAGATAAAAATTATTGTCAGCGAGAGTAATCATGTTTCGCCCCGTGTTAGTTGTGACGGCCAAGTCAACCTTGGCTTGCAACCAGGTGATGTGCTTTATATTCGTAAGAAGTCCAAAAAATTGAAATTAATTCACCCTGAAGGCCATCAGTTTTATCGTACTTGTCGAGATAAGTTAGGCTGGGGTGCACAATTCATAGATGGTTAACGCTCATGCAGCTGATTTTCTTGTCTGTTCCTCTCGGTGAAATGGTTTGATAAAAGTATTAACAGTGCCTATCAATGTCAACTTACATCCGCTGTCAGTGTATTGGTGGCAAGAAAAAAGTATCAATCATAAGATATTTGAGCAGGCCGGACAGCAAGTGATTATGCTGGAGGATAGCAGCCAACGAGCTGATATTGAGCGTGACTACCGCGCATATATCAATGGCGACTTAGCCCTCAATTTAGAGAAAAAAGACCGGCCTTCATCGTTGTATTCAATTTTTCAAGTGCTCAGTCACTCGCCTTACACGTTGCTATTAATTATTTTAAGTTGTATTGGTTTTTTATTGGTTGAGTTTCAGCTTAACTACTGGGTGGACTTATTTCGTATTCAACTAATTGACAATAGCCAGTTAAGCCGAGCTCTAAATTTATCTGATCGTATTTCACCTGCTGAATTTCTTGACCACGGTCAATATTGGCGATTAGTTACACCTATCTTTTTGCATTTTGGCTGGGTTCATTTAGTTTTTAATATGCTTTGGCTTTGGGAGTTAGGTCGTCGTTTAGAGCGGCAGTTTGGTGCAGTGCATCTGTTGAGTGTGGTATTTTTTATTGCCGTATTATCGAACCTCTATCAGGCAGCAAGCACACCGTATGCATTTTTTGGGGGTATGTCCGGGGTTATTTATGGTCTATTAGGTTATTGCGGCGTATTTAATCTTATCAATCCCCACAAGGCTTTTGTCCTGCCGCCCAGCGTCTATATTTTGATGTTGTTATCTTTAGTTATTGGTTGGCTGGGTTTGTTTGAGTTTTTAGCCAGAATGGCGAATACAGCCCATTTAAGTGGTTTACTTTGGGGGTGTTTTATCGCAGTCCCCAGCGCCTTGTTAAGCCGATTTTTGGATAAAAAAACAGAGGCAGTTTGATAGTCATGCATGGGGTCAATAAGGCATTTATATGAGTGAGTTTATTGAAAAAAGTCAGCAGTTATCTCCCGATCTCATAGAGCGCTTTAGATTAGCCTTGGCGCAAGGTAAGTGGCCAGACGGACAAACAGTGACCGACAGCCAAAAGGATATTCTGACCCAAGCGATTATTGTTTATGACGCGACCCATAAGGCCGATGGCCAGCGGATTGGTGAATTGGAAGGCGAGTGTGCGAGTAAAAGCACAGAATCAAATAGTGCTAAGAAAAGTGACGGGAAGCAAGACGATAAAGAATCACTGATCAAATGGCAGTAACAGTTATTCTAAACAGCATTTTAGGTAGGCGATGGTAGATTATCAAGGAAGTTTAAGAAAGATGGCAGCTACACTGCCGGCTAATTCAGACGATGCTGTGCTGTACAGCATGGTGCTCGATGAGCAAGTGATTGGGCTTAACACTTATTTGGGGCAAGATATTAGCTTAACTTATACGGGAGGCATACACTGCATTCACTGCCAACGTAAAACCAATAAAAGTTTTAGTCAGGGTTATTGTTATCCCTGCTTTAAATCATTGCCTCAGTGCGATCTTTGCATAATGAGTCCTGAAAAATGCCACTATCAAGCCGGTACTTGTCGTGATGAGCAATGGGCGGATGAGTTTTGCATGCAAGATCATTATGTCTACTTGGCGAATTCGTCCGCTTTAAAAGTGGGTATTACTCGCGGCACACAAATACCGACGCGATGGATCGATCAAGGTGCTGTTCAGGCGCTGCCAATATTTCGTGTCAAGCAACGGCATTATGCTGGATTGGTTGAAGTTTTGTTCAAACAGCATATGGCCGATAAAACCAATTGGCGGGCTATGCTAAAAGGTAACCCAGAATTACTTGATTTATCGGCTATTATCGCTAAAACGCTCCCTGAAGTGGCTGAAGGAATCTCTGCACTGCAATCGGAGTATGGCATTGATGGTGTGCAGTTTTGCGATCAAGCCGAAACGGTTGAAATTCAGTTTCCAGTGCTAGAGTTCCCCACTAAAGTGACCTCGCTTAACTTTGATAAAACGCCTCAGGTCAACGGTCGCTTAATGGGTATCAAGGGGCAATATTTGTTACTTGATACCGGCGTACTTAATTTGCGTAAGTTCACGGGTTATCAAATTCAATTTTCGGTTTAATTTTTTGTTGGAGAGGATGTATGGCCGACGTAACCAGCGGTGCAGTAGCAGTAGGTTCACCCGTTTCGCAAGCTACTCATTTAAAAGATTATCGTCCGCCGAATTTTTTTATTGATCGTACTGATTTAGAATTTTATTTATTCAAAGATAAGACAACAGTTAACGCGCATTTAACATTGCGACGGAATACAGCCGTTAATGACGCGCCCGAGTTGGTTTTGGCGGGAGAGAATCTTCATTTAGTGTCAGTGTCAATTAATGGTTTTATTCAGCCAGATGACAACTATCAAGTGAGCCACCAACAGTTAATCATTTCATCACCGCCTGATCAGTTTACTCTCAGCATCGTAACAGAGATTGATCCTGCTAATAATCTCAGCTTAGAGGGGCTGTACTTATCTGATGGCATGTATTGCACACAATGCGAAGCTCAGGGCTTTCGTCGAATCACTTACTACTTAGACCGGCCCGACGTCCTATCCATTTTTACGACTAAAATAACCGCTGATCTAGACCAGTATCCAGTGCTGTTATCTAATGGGAATGTAGACGGTCAGGGTAGGGAGGATAGTGGTCGACATTGGGTAAAATGGTCTGACCCATTTAAAAAGCCCGCTTATTTATTTGCTTTGGTGGCCGGTGATTTAGAGGTAGTGGAAGATAGTTTTGTCACGGCCTCAGGGCGTCAAGTGGCATTAAAGATTTATGTTGAAAGCAAAGATTTGGATAAGTGCGACCATGCTATGCTGTCACTCAAAAGAGCTATGCAGTGGGATGAGGAAGTCTATGGCCGTGAGTATGACCTTGATTTATACATGATTGTTGCCGTCGACTTTTTCAACATGGGCGCCATGGAAAACAAGGGCTTGAATATTTTTAATACCTCATGTGTTTTGGCTAATCCGCTCACCCAAACTGACATGGCTTTCCAGCGTGTTGAGGCGGTTGTTGCGCATGAATATTTTCATAACTGGTCAGGCAATCGTGTGACTTGCCGTGATTGGTTTCAACTTAGTCTAAAAGAAGGATTTACTGTTTTTCGTGATGCCAGTTTTTCAGCGGATATGAATTCCGCAACGGTTAAAAGAGTTGAGGATGTGAGCTTGCTGCGTTCGGCGCAATTTGCTGAAGACGGTGGCCCTATGTCACATCCTATTCGGCCTGAGTCGTATATTGAAATATCAAATTTCTATACCCTAACAATTTATGAAAAAGGCGCTGAAGTTATTCGGATGATGCACCAGTTTTTAGGCGCTGATAAATTCCGTGCCGGCAGTGATCTTTATTTTGATCGTCATGATGGCGAGGCGGCCACCTGCGAAGACTTTATTGTCGCTATGGAGGATGCCAGCGGCTATGATTTAGCCCAATTTCGTCGCTGGTATTCTCAGGCCGGCACGCCGGTTCTCGATGCGCAAGGCAGCTGGGATCAACAGTCCGGTTGCTATACCTTGTCGATTCAGCAGAGTTGTCCTGCAACGCCAGGTCAGGCTAAAAAATTGCCCTTTAGTATGCCGATCAAAGTGGCTTTAGTGTCTAAATCAGGTTTGTTGACGGCTAGCTGTGATTCATCATCAGCGCAGCTTTTAGATGACGATGAGTTTTTATTATCATTAACAGAATCTGAACAGCAATGGCAGTTCACTGGCTTAAGTGAAAAGCCTGTTGCCTCTTTGCTACGAGGATTTTCAGCGCCAGTTAAATTAAATTTCCAGTATCAATCGCAGGAGTTGCTGCAATTACTTGAAGCCGATAATGATGGATTTATTCGATGGGACGCTTCGCAGCGCTATGCTCTAAAGTTAGTTCATGCCCACCTTACTGGCGAGCAAACGATTGACAGTGTGGCCGGTCAGCAAGCCGTTAAAGCATTGGGCTTATCACTATCACAATTGCTGGTGCAAGGTCTAGGTGATAAAGGCTGGGATACGGCCTACGATGCTGCATTAATGGCAGAAATTATTCGATTGCCAAGCTATGCCTATTTGATAGAGCAGTTTGATAGCGTTGATATTCATGCTATCAGCAAGGCCTTAGAATGTCTGCAAATGTCTTTATCGGATCAATTAAAGTCGGTGATGGTTGATTGTTATCAACAGTTACGCCAACAGCTTGAAACGCTGGGGGGTTACCAACCTTTGGCCGATCATGTTGCTTTAAGGAGCTTAAAAAATACCTGTCTGGCATTTCTTATGCGTAGCAATGATCCAAGTTTGCTGCACTTGGCTGAAACCCAATTTGATCTGGCTAATAATATGACCGATCAATCATCCGCGCTCAGTGTCTTAGTCAATTGTCCGCTTACTGATGCTGAGGCTGCCGCTCAGCAACGGGTTGATCGTTTTTACCAGCAATGGTCATCGGAAAGCTTAGTGGTTAATCAATGGTTAACAGTACAGGCTGCCAGCGATAAGCCGGGAGCGTTAGG